>JAFXZT010000040.1 GCA_017541145.1 Bacteroidales bacterium
GGATAGTTATACGGCGCAAGGTTTGAGTGAGGCGCGTGAAGTTTTGCGTGTTGATTCTTTGAGTGAAGAAGACCGTAAAGCGTATTTCAGGTATTTGGATAGTCTAAGTTTGAGTAAAAGTGTGTTATGGTCGAGCCATGTTATCGGTTTTGATGAGGGTGAAAAAGTCGGTCTTGCAAAAGGACGAGCGGAAGGTCGAGCGGAAGGTCGAGCGGAAGGCCGTACCGAGCAACTTGTTGAAAATATTAAAAACCTTATGTCTGCCGGTTTCGATTTTGACAAGGCAATTGAAGTTTTGAAAGTTTCAACCGATCAAATTGAAGAACTTCGCCGTTTGATTATTAATTCGTAATTTGGTGCATTTCCTTTAACAAATATTTTTTCAAAGTCGGTTGAACCATAATGTCAAAACAATAACCTAAGTTGTAAGATCCGCATTGAATAACAAGATGTTATAAAAATTAATACACAAAAACAAAAGTTGAATAGCTTTATAGAAACAAGCCCTCAAAATAAAAGGGCTTGTTTGGGAAGTTATTTGTTCATTACAAATGACTAGTTTTTTATTTCTTTATCAGCAATTTGCCAAGCAACACTTGCACAATGTAATTCCCTACAAGAACTCTACTGCATACAACGGCAAATATAAAATTTCGCCGCTATTTTCTACATTGCCGCGACAGAGGACGATGCTACGTTCAATGTTGTCGGATGATGATTTCAAAACATTGTTGAGAGAGGCGTGTTTTTTGTAATCGCCGCCTGACTTGATTTCCAAAATTGTAACAAACTTTTTTTCGCGGATGAGGAAGTCAAGTTCGTTGCGGCTTTTGAGGTCGTAATAATGGAGCGAATGTCCGTGTCTTACGAGTTCTGCGGCAACAAAATTTTCAGTTAATGCGCCTTCGTTGACAGCGATGTCGCCTTGCATCACTTCCCATTGTATTGTGCCGCTCCAAAGTGAACACAGCAATCCCGTATCCAACAGATAGACTTTAAACAAGTTGCGGTTTTCGTATTGTTCAAACGGCATTTGCAACGAATGAGTGTTGAAACTAAAATATGCAACGCCTGCATCAGCGAGCCATTGCGCCGAATCCTCGTATTTTTGCATACTGCCACTCGCCTCCAAGTCGGAGAGAATGAACCGTTTACGCTCTTTGGCGAGTTGCGACGGAATCGCGTCGAAAAAACGTTTTGCTCTTGTCTTCTGTGCGTCGGCGTATTTTGCAATATCAAGGCGGTAACTGTCCGTAATGATTTTTTGCTGGCGAAGAGTTTCGTTGAAGTCGCTGTTAGTCAAGAAAGTAGAAACGACTTTTGGCATTCCGCCCACAACAAGGTACTCTCTGTAATGTTTCATCAGGACTTCGTGCGTAAAATCATCTACGCGCCTAAGTTCAAACAATGTTTGCCTTAGATTATCAATTGTATCCACGCCAACACCTTTTGCCCACAGAAACTCCTCAAAATCAAGCGGAAACATTTCTATTTGGCTTTCAAATCCAACGGGATAACTACTAACATCCTTATAATTGATGCCCAACAAAGAACCCGATTCAATGTATTGAAACCGTCCGTCCTCCGCCAAAAATTTAATCGCAGTACGTGCATCGGGGCAACTTTGGATTTCGTCGAAGAAAACGAGGGTTTTGCCCGGCACAAAAGGACCATACCCCATAAGGCTGAGTCGTTGTATGACGGTGTTGGCGTCTCGGCTTCCGGCAAAAGCCTGTTTAGCCTCGGGCGTCTGTTCAAAGTTTATTTCCACAAAATTATCGTAGTTGGCACGTGCAAATTCGCGCACAGCAGTGGTTTTGCCCACCTGCCGCGCACCTTTGATTAACAATGCCTCTTTGTGGCTGTTTTTATTCCATCGCTCTATCTCACTGAAAATTTTTCGCTTAAATATCATCGCAGTAACTTTTTGCAGCAAAAACAAGGGATTTTTAGTAACTTTTTGCAAGTTTTTTTAGTTTCTGACAACAACCTCCTCCCTTGGCGCGAAATTTTTCGGCTCTTTGCCGTAGCCTACGCGGATAATTACTGACGGATAATGATTTACAGCGAGTTCTTGTTGAAGATTTTGATTCAGTGAGGGAATTTCGCAAGGTTGATTGCTGAAACTATACGACAAACCGTCCGAAGTGATTTTCAGGAGAAAACGCTCCAAAAATACGCCGAGGTCAATCCAATTTTGAACGTTGTTTTCCTTGACACAAAACACGCAGAAATGCGAGGCGGAAGCGTTGACGGCGGCATCGGTCTTGTTTTGGGCTTTGGGATTGAGGAACATTCCGACAATCTTTCTGCCGATGGGCTTGGGCGTCGCAGGAAATCCCAAAACATTGTAACACAAACCGTTGTGCGTTTCATTGACTTGTTTTTTATTGAAACGCATCCACGAAATGAGTTCGCGCTTGAACGCCGTGTCGGACATTTGGATTTCGTTGCCCTCTGCGATTTTTCGCTTGATGATTTCGGATTCGCGACTCTGCGAGTCATAAATCATGAACGACACATTTTCCTCATTTTTAATGTCTTGGAGAAGATTTGCGGGAATTTTTTCGCCTGTGAAACTGCCTCGGTGAGTGTGGCGTTTCTTGATGGCGTCAAAAAGTGGGTCGTCATTACAAACATCTTGTTTCGTGAGAGTTACAACGATTTTGCCGTCATTGTAGATATAATCGGAATTATAGCCGAAATGACGAGCGGCGGTTTGAAGATTTTGGACGGCGCAACCGAGACTTATGAAAAGTTCGCGGTTTTCTTTATCCACCACGTCGAGCCGCTTGGAGTAGTCGGGGGTGATAATAATTTCATTATCAACTACTTGAAAACTCCAAGGCTGCGAATTGTGCCCCGACGGCGCAAGCACCGCAAACGAAATCAGAAGTTTTGCAAGTTCAAAAAATGTGAGTTGTTCCATTGCTATAAAAATTTAAAGAATTTTGTCAAACATAAAGTCGATGGTTTCGAGGAGTTTTTCCCATCCTGAATCGCTGTCGATTTGTAGCGAATTATAAACGCCGCAGTTTTCGCCGAGAATGCAAAGGTACGATACTGAGGCAGTTACAAGCGTCGAAATGCCTGCCACACGGTCAAAACTCTCGCCCGAAAGTTCGCAGACCGAACTTATGATTTTGAGGGCGGTTTCCTCGCGGCGTTGTCGAAGTTGCTCTATTGACGGGTGTTTCGACGAAAGTTCCCAACGGTAAAGTTTCCGCAAGGCGGGCGAATTTCTTAGCATTTGGATGTACGCCCTGAAAATCTGTTTTGAAAACTCCTTGACATCGCCCTGCGGCAGTTGCGCAAGGTTGAAATTGAGCCAAAAGTCGTTTTGTTCCATATACTTTGCCAACAACTGTTCGATGGTGCCGAAATACCTGTATATAAGTATTTTAGACACGCCCGACTCTGCGGCGACGGCGTTGATGCCCACCGCTTCAAAACCCTCGCGCTCCACAATCCTGCCAACAGCGTCAAGGATTCGCTTTTCTGTCAAATCTCTATCTTTAATCATAACCTGAAAATTGATGTTACTTTTCGGTTACAAAGATATGTTACTTTTTGGTAACAAATAAATATTTTGGGATTTTTTTTTCAATTTTTTTATGTAGTCTTATTTTTGGAGATTAGAGCAAAGAATCCTTCCTCCTTAGCCCTTCCACTTTCGATTTCAATGCGCGGAAGGTAACGTCTTCTTGAATTGCCATTGTGCGCATTATCGCCGACTTGTCGAAATCTTTGGCTGAAAGGATTTTATAAAAAGTTTGCCGTGGATTGATGCCGGGATATTCGTCCTCGATTTGGGCGAGAAGGCTCAAATCCACGGTTTTGAAAAATTCAAGGAACTTTTCGTAATCCTTTTTGTTCTACTGACTTGAATTGCCGCCCTGCACAAAAATCTGATCGTAAAGGATTTTGCCGTCGTGGTAAATCTCGGCGTAACGGGTTTCAATTTCGGTGATTTTACGTTGCAGACGTTGAATTTCCTTTTCGTTTTCGTCGGAAGTTTCGAGGGTTTTCAGTTCGTCGATTTTGTCACGTGACTCTTTGAGAATCTGACGGTTAACCGACAGTTTGCTCTCATAACGTCGCCGCTGAACCACCACCAAAAACGCCATCAACGCCGCCAAAAACACAAACGCAATTATCCAACGCTGAAAACGGTTTTGGCTTTCGAGGATTTTCAACTGAAAATCAAACTTTTCGCCGTTTTGCGAAACCTTGTAATTATTAGCCCAATCAATCAACGAAAATATTGAGTTGCAGCAAATTTAAAGATTTTGTTTAATACCGGAAATTTATTGCAAAAAATATTCTTGATGTTTGCAAGTATCATATTACTGACCATGAAAAATTTTCGTCAAAATCTGTTGAAACGTTATTTTGAAATTTCGGTTTTGAAATGCTATATTCCGTAACTTCAGATATTTACGTGACTGAAAGATGTTTTTTTGTTCGCGATTTTTTAGTGACAATCAGGAAGTTTGAGTAAAATTATTTTAACAGAAAATTTTATTAGAAATGAAAAATAGCGGAAAGTGAGGGATTCGAACCCCCGGTAGGATTACTCCTACACCGCATTTCGAGTGCGGCTCATTCGACCACTCTGACAACTTTCCTTTGTAATTGCGGTGCAAATATAGCTTTTTTTCTTAAAATAAAGAAAAATTTTCTGTTTTTTTTTATTTAATTATATGAAAGTATTGATTATTTTTGCAAATCGTTTTAGCACACGCAATTATTAGTTTTGTTTAAATACAAAATATTATCAATCAAAAAAAAAGGAGGATATAAAAATGCCACTTACTATTCCAGACAAACTTCCTGCTATTGAGTTACTTAAAAGGGAAAATATCTTTGTTATTGACAATTCGAGAGCGATGGCTCAGGATATCAGACCTTTGAAAATCGCGATTTTAAATTTGATGCCTATCAAGATAACAACAGAGACTGATATGTTGCGTTTGCTCAGCAATTCTCCGTTGCAAATTCAGATTGATTTTATCAAATTGAAAAGTCATACTTCAAAGAATACTCCGGTGGAGCACATGAAACAGTTTTATATCGATTTTGAGGTTATAAAACATTGTAAATACGATGGCTTGATTATTACCGGTGCTCCTGTAGAACAAATTGATTATGAAGATGTTACATATTGGAAGGAGCTTACTACGGTTTTTGATTGGGCACGTGAAAATGTTACTGCCAAGATGTTTATTTGTTGGGGTGCTTTTGCTGCGCTTTATCATTACTACAAGATTCCGAAACATGATACTCCAAAGAAAGTTTTCGGCGTTTTTGAGCATGATGTTCTTGAGCCGCTGAATCCGATTTTCAGAGGTTTTGATGATAAGTTTTTTGTGCCTCATTCTCGTCATACCGAGTTGTATGTCAGCGAGATAGCAGCTGTTAACGATCTAAAAATTCTCGCAGAAAGCAAGGATGCCGGAGTTTACATGCTGATGGCTAACGGCGGGCGTGAATTGTATCTTACGGGTCATGCCGAATACACAAGCCGTACTCTTGATACTGAATACAAACGCGATCTCCAAAAGGGTTTGCGTATTGATATTCCTGTGAATTATTATCCTTATGATGATCCTGATTTTGAACCTGTTGTACGTTGGAGAAGTACTGCTAATCTGATGTTTACAAATTGGCTCAATTATTTTGTTTACCAAGAAACTCCATATAATATTGACGATATTAAATAGTAAAAAGACGTGTTATTAGTTTTTGACATCGGGAATACCAATATCAAAACTGCGATATTTGATGGTGATAAATTACTTCACGAATGGAGAATCAGCAGCGATGCCCGACGCACCGGCGATGAATATTTCTCTATCGTAAGCAGTTTGATGAATAATGTACCAATCAATCAAAACGATATCGAAACTGTTGCTGTCAGTTCGGTAGTTCCGCCGTTAATTGGTCCGTTTGTGATTGTCAGTCAGCAGTTAGTCAACAAAAAACCGTTGATTATTGAACCTTCGATTTACAGCAAATTGCCGGTGAAAATTCCGGAACATGCTGTTTATGAGATTGGTGCTGACTTGCTTTGTGATGCAGTGGAAGCGTGGTTGAAGTTTCATGAACCTGTTATTGTTGCCGATTTTGGAACGGCGTTGTCGTTTACTGCGATTGACAACGATGCTAATATTGCGGGTGTTGCCATTGCTCCGGGTATTGGTACGGCGTTGAAATCGCTGTTCAACAATACTGCGCAGTTGCCGAGTGTACCGTTGGAAATTCCGCCTTCAAGTCTGGGTACCAACACTATAGAAAGTATTCAGTCGGGTATTCTTTTCGGTTACAAAGGTTTGGTGGAAGGTATGATCAACAAGATGAAAGACGATTTGTCAGCTAAATATCATATTGACAGAAATTGTATTCATACTATTGCTACAGGCGGTTTGAATTCTATGCTTTCACCTATTTGCAATATTTTTGATTGTCAAGACAAACAGTTAACTATTAATGGTTTACGTCATATTGTAGAGATTGTTGTAAGTAAATAATCAGTGTTTATGACAAGGTTGATTTTTTTCAACTGTAAACATGTTAACATAAAAAAAGAAAAGCGGAGAGTTTTCACAACTATCCGCTTTTTTCAATTTTAAATAATAAAATATGCTATGAAAAAAATCAAAAAATATAACTATTCAAAAGTTAATTGTCCGTCGGAAACTTTTACCGTAATTTGCGGTTTTTTGCCCAATCTGCCGGAAATAAGTTCGGTAGCGAGTTTGTTGAGTAATTCTTTTTGTATAACTCGTTTTACCGGACGCGCACCAAATTCCGGATCGTAACCAGCATCGGCTATCCAATTGAGGGCTTCGTCGGTCAACACTATTTCGATGTTTTGTTCGCTAAGTGTTTTGTTGATGCCTTTCATCTGAATCTTCACAATATCAGCGATTTGCTCTCTTGTAAGAGGTTCAAAGATAATTGTTTCGTCGATACGGTTGAGAAATTCGGGACGAATGGTGTTTTTCAGCAGATTCATTACCATGTTTTTGGTTTTGCTGATTACCTCGTCGTGATTTTCTTTGTTGATTGTTTCAAGATTTTGTCTTATGATTTCGCTTCCGAGGTTTGAAGTCATAATTATGATTGTATTCTTGAAATTTACGGTTCTGCCTTTGCTGTCAGTAAGTCGTCCGTCGTCCAAAACTTGCAACAAGATGTTGAACACATCGGGATGAGCTTTTTCGATTTCGTCCAAAAGGATTACTGAATATGGTTTCCTTCTTACAGCTTCGGTGAGTTGTCCGCCTTCATCGTAACCAACGTAACCCGGAGGCGCTCCAATCAAACGTGTTACAGCAAATTTTTCCTGGTACTCGCTCATATCGATACGCACCATAAGGTTTTCGTCGTCGAACAAGAATTCTGCCAACGCTTTTGCCAATTCGGTTTTGCCCACGCCGGTAGTACCGAGGAAAATGAATGAGCCAATCGGTTTCTTGGAATCCTGAAGTCCTGCACGTGAACGTCTTACGGCATCGGAAATTACTGAAATTGCTTCCTCCTGACCGATTACACGTTTGTGCAATTCGTCTTCCAAATGCAAAAGTTTGTCTTTTTGGGTTTGAAGCAATTTTGTAAGCGGAATACCGGTTTGACGGCTTACAGTTTCTGCGATATCTTCGTAACCGATTTCCTCTTTGATAAGCGGCGTATCGGATTGTGCATTTTGCAACTGCTGTTTCAATTCGTTGATTTCTTTTTCAGCTTCTTGAATTTTGCCGTAACGAAGTTCTGCAACAAGACCGTAATCGCCTTCGCGTTCAGCTTTGTCGGCTTGCTGTTTGTATTGCTCGATGTCAACTTTGTATTGCTGCATCTTCTGAACGATATCTTTTTCGCTTTGCCATTTTGCATTCAATTTGGCTTTTTCGTCCTGAAGTTCAGCAAGAATTTTGGCATTTTTATCAATTTTAGTTTGGTCGCCTTCGCGTTTTATGGCGGCGCGTTCTATTTCGTATTGACGGATTTTGCTGTTGATTTCGTCGATTGGTTCCGGTACAGAATTCATTTCGATTCTGAGTTTTGCTGCACTTTCATCAATCAGGTCAATAGCTTTATCCGGTAAGAAACGGTCTGATATATAGCGGTTTGACAGTTCAACGGCAGCAATTATTGCCTCGTCTTTGATACGGATATGATGGTGATTTTCGTATCTTTCTTTCAGACCGCGAAGTATTGAAATCGCCTCTTCGATTCCCGGTTCGTCCACCAAAACGGGTTGAAATCTGCGTTCGAGAGCTTTATCTTTTTCAAAATATTTTTGATATTCGTCCAAAGTTGTAGCACCGATAGCTTTCAGTTCGCCACGAGCAAGAGCCGGTTTCAGGATGTTAGCGGCATCCATTGCGCCTTCGCTTTTGCCTGCGCCTACCAATGTGTGGATTTCATCGATGAAAAGTATTATTTCACCGTCGGAATCTGTTACTTCTTTTACAACGGCTTTTAACCGCTCTTCAAATTCGCCTTTGTATTTTGCTCCGGCTATCAGCGCACCCATATCAAGTGAGTAGATGATTTTGGTTTTCAGATTTTCCGGAACATTACCGTTTATGATTTTGTGTGCAATTCCTTCAGCAATAGCGGTTTTGCCGACACCCGGTTCGCCCACCAAAATAGGATTGTTTTTGGTACGGCGTGACAAGATTTGTAAAACACGTCTTATTTCGTCGTCTCGACCGATTACCGGATCCAATTTGTTTTTCAGGGCTTGAGCATTAAGGTTGATTGCATATTTTGAAAGTGCCTGATAAGTTTCTTCTGCGGTTTGGTCAGTTACCTTTTGACCTCCTCGCAACTCTTTTACAGCTGCTTCCAAATCCTTTTTTGTAAAACCCGAATCCTTCATAAGAGCCGAAACATCGTCGCCGGCATCAAGCATTGCAATATAAATATGCTCGATACTTACGTATGCATCGCCGTTTTTTTCCGCATCGCTCTGAGCCTGAATCAATACGGTTTGAGCTTTGGAACTTAAATAAGGTTCGCCGCCTTGTACTTTGGTATAGTGGCTGCATATCGCCTCAAGAGCTTTTGTAAAAGTCTGAAGATTGATATTCAGCTTCCTAAATATGAAGTTGGTAATATTTTCGTCCGCTTTTAGTAGTGACAGCATTATATGACCGGTTTCAATCGCCTGACAACCTGATTGTTGGCTGATTGTTACCGCCTGCTGAACCGCTTGAGTAGATTTGATTGTGAATTTATCAAAGTTCATAGATTATTATTTTTTGTAGTTAAATTATTTCTCGCTTTAGGTTTTTACAAACTATTTGCCAGAACCGATTTTTCTTTGTTTTGTGACAAGAAGTTACAATTATTATGACAAAAAGTCTGATTTGATGTAAACTTGTCAGATTTTAAGATTATAACAGCATGACAAATTGTCTGTTTTAACTATTTTTTGAATTGTATCGTAATATTTTCGTATGGAAATTTCGTGATTGAGTTTTTGAT
Source organism: Bacteroidales bacterium (assembly GCA_017541145.1). Classification (GTDB taxonomy): domain Bacteria; phylum Bacteroidota; class Bacteroidia; order Bacteroidales; family UBA3824; genus UBA3824. The sequence continues at coordinate 9,496 of JAFXZT010000040.1, forward strand.
TTTTACAGTTTTTTTGTCCGAAGAAATTTCTGCATTTTCTACCGAGACTTTTTTTATTATACGGTCGAAATGAAAAATTACATTCATCTCAAAAAGGCTTTCATCGTTAGCAAGTTCCAAAATTTCTTTGGTTTCTTCGGCGTTTGATAATGAGTACAATGAAATTGTCATTGTTTTGCCGTTAACATCTATTGTAGTACCGTTTTCCGGATTCGCAAAATTGTCAAAATCATAAGAAACTTCAAATACGCCGGTGTTTTTTTCTCTGTATTTCAAGTTTTTGTATTGATTTTTATCCTTGAAAATTTCGTTGAACCCGTTTCTCAAAGTGTCGAAAAATTCATTTTTTGAGGAATCCTGATAGTAATTTCCGATTGCATCGTTGAACTTGGAAAAATCAAATGTTAAAACCGAAGAACCGCTAAGATCTTTATTTATAGTGTATTCTTGGGTGATTACACACGATTGAACCATGAAACTTAGTAAAACGATTATTATGCTAAAGATTTTTTTCATGATTATTGTTTATTGGTTTGAATATCGCAAATATATAAATTATTTTAGCAATTGTAGAAAAATAAGTATAATTTTGCGTTTGAAATTTTTTTCGCTTATGTTCAGAAAGTTTAAACAGTTTATAGCTGACAATCAGCTGTTTGATTTTGAAGATCGGATTTTGCTTGCAGTAAGCGGCGGTCCCGATTCTGTGGTTTTAACCGATTTGGCAAAAAAATCAAGGCTGAATTTTGCTATTTCGCACGTGAATTTTCATTTGCGCGGCGAGGACAGCAATCGTGATGAGCAATTTGTTAGACAACTTGCCGAAAAATATGACGTGCCTATTTTTGTAAAATCCGTCAACACTTTTGAATATGTGTATACCAACAATATCTCTATCGAAATGGCTGCGAGGGACTTACGTTATACCGAGTTTGACCGTTTGATGGATACTGAGGGTTTTAAATACACTGCTGTGGCGCATCAGCAGGACGATGCTATCGAAACTTTTTTCCTGAATCTTACTCGTGGCGCAGGTATTCGCGGTTTAACCGGTATTAAGCTGAAAAACAATAGAATAGTAAGACCTTTGCTGTGTTTTTCGCGAAAAGAAATTATGAATTATATCGAAACCAACAATTTGGAATATCGTATTGACAAATCTAATTTGGAATCGGAATTTTCGCGCAACAAAATACGTAACAAAATTATTCCTTTGTTTGAAGAAATCAATCCTTCGTTCAAATTAAACGTTAGCAGAAGTCTAAACTATTTGTCGCAAGCCAAAGATATTTACGAAACCGATATCAACAAAATAAAGAGTCAGGCTGTAAAACGTTTTGAAAATCATACCGAAGTTGATTTACAAGTAATAAAAAATTATGTACAGCCGGAATGTCTTGTTTTTGAAATTGTAAACGAATTCGGATTCAACAGTGCGCAAGCTCACGAAATTTTTACTCATTTGGATTCTGAAAGCGGAAAAGTTTTTATGAGTGAAAATTTTCGACTTGTAAAAGACCGTGATGTATTAATAATCAAGCCTTTGGATGTAAAAACCGAATTTAGTGAATACAAAATTACGATGTCGGATATCAACAAAGGAAGTTTTGATACCAAAAAACATCATTTTGAATTCAGTATTATCAAAAAATCCGAGTTCAATCCCGTAAGAGACAACAAATCAGTTTATTATGATTTGGAGAAACTGAAATTTCCACTTGTAGTAAACAATTGGCAATATGGCGATACATTTGTACCGTTCGGCGAGAATTATACAAAAAAATTAAGTGATTTTTTTGTTGATAAAAAACTGAATATCAATCAAAAAGAGGAAGTAGAACTGATGCGTTGCGCCGGAAATATTATTTGGGTAATCGGTTTGCGCCCCAGTAATTATTATAGAGTGGGAGAGGAGACGCAAAAAATTCTGAAAATCAGAATAAATTAAAAAAAATTTCTTCCAAATAAGAAAGTTTTTTATTTTTGCGTAATCTAACAACTTGTAAAACTTTATATCATGAAAAAAATATTTTATTCAATCGGTATATTATTGGCGGTTATCGGTTTGTTTGTTTTTCTATTTAAATCCGGCTTAATTGGTGCAGTATTAGGTATTTTGGGTTTTGTAACAGTGATTGCAACATTGTTTGTTACCAAATTGATAGATGCCGGAAATCAAACCGGTTTTGACGGCGGAAGTGACGGCAAATTGTCGTTGGAAATGAAAATCAATCAGGCAATTTCCGGAGCAAGACAAAACAAATTTAAGGCTCAGAGTGAGATCCGACGTCTTACAGCATGGAGCAATGATGCAATTTTTAATACTTATCATGCTGAATATGAGAAAGTTCCTGCCAATAGTTACAAGAAAGACGAATTGTTGGAAAAATATGATGAAATTCGTGATAATTACGGTGCAAGTCTCAGTTTTGAAACCATGGAAAAATGTGACGGCATTGTAAGAGATTACAAGCAAAAAATCGACGGTTACAAATCCCGTATTGAGGTTTTTGACAAACAAGAACAGGAATATGTTGTTTTGAAAGAAAAAATCAAAGCCGTAAAACAACATGAAAAGTTGATGAAAAAGCTTGATGCACACCAAAATAAATTGGAATCGGCAAGTGACAAAGAAGCGATGTCGATAGTGGCAGGCGATCCTGAAATGGCACAACTTTCGATGGGCGACATCGAGAAGGAAGTGGCTGAAAAGGAAGAATATTTCCGTCAGCTCGACAAAATCAATTATGAACTCAAGCAATAAAAAAGATATTTTAATTTTAACAAAAACAAATTTAATATAATTTATTATAAAATGAGAAAATTAATCGTAGCAGGCAACTGGAAGATGAATACATCGGTTGCAGAAGGTGTAGAATTGGCAAAAGCAGTAAGCGCATACGCTGAAAAGAAAAACTTGCCGGCTGGCAAAGAAATCGTAATTGCTCCACCTTTCACACATTTGGCATCAGTTGCACAAGTAATCAACGCTGACAAAGTAGTTCTTGCAGCTCAGGATTGTGCAGCTACAAAAAACGGTGCTTACACCGGTGAAGTTTCTGCTTCTATGTTGAAAGGTCTTGGCGTAAAAGCTGTTATCCTTGGTCACTCAGAACGCAGACAATATTTCAAAGAAAATTCTGAAATTCTTCTTAAGAAAATCAAATTGGCTTTGGCTGAAGGTCTTGACATCATTTTCTGCGTTGGCGAAACAAAAGATCAAAGAGAAGCTGGTGCTAATCTTTACAACAATGTTATCAAAGCTCAGTTGGTAGACACAGTTTTCACATTGACAGCTGAAGAATTCAAGAAAGTTGTTATCGCTTACGAACCGGTTTGGGCTATTGGTACAGGTTTGACCGCTACTCCTGAACAAGCTCAAGAAATTCACGAATTTATTCGTAAAGAAGTTGCAGCTAACTTTGGTCAAGCTGTAGCTGATGATACTACTATTCTTTACGGTGGTAGCTGCAAGCCATCTAATGCTGCTGAAATTTTCGCTAAGAAAGATGTAGACGGTGGTCTTATCGGCGGTGCAGCCCTCAAAGCTGAAGATTTCGGTAAAATTATCGATGCGCGCTAATTCTTAGTAAGAAAAAATGTAAGTTTCCGTTTGAAAATTTTGTTTTTTACGGAACTTCATAATAACATTTTATGGCGGTTGATTGGGTTTGAAAAATTGATATTTGTCAAGCACTTCAGCCGCCTTTTTTTGTTACAGTAAATATCAAAGTATTAACTAAAAACAGCTGTTATCATGAAATTTCTTAAATCGTTTTGTATACTATTTTCCCTTCTGTTGATATTTCAGATTAACGCATCGGCACAACAAAAAATCGGAACTTTCAACACTCTTCCTGCTCAGTTGATAAAGGATGTTGAAAGTTATACCGGTGTGAAGACAACATTGAACAAGGATTTGAAAGCCACAGTAAAAGCTTTTGTGGATAAGCTTGAAAAACACGAGATTGACGAAGTAAGTTGCAATTTGTTTGTACCTGTTATGAATCTTTATGTTACAAAACATGCTACCACAAACGTTCACATGTTGACACTTATCAAAACTATCAATGCCTTTTGGGATTATAAACAGGTGGATGAGTTGGAAGATTGGTGTGAGTTTATGCTTAGTAAACTTCAGGACCCGTCGCAAGCTATTGCAAAAATTCACGAAATTTGTGATTTTACTCTCAACTTGTTTGTACACAACGGTTTGGAAGTTTCAGCTTCAAAATCTTGGTACATGAGTTCCAACGATTATCACTTGAAAATCGAGGACGATGAAAACGGTTTTTCTACATTGTTTGTTGATTGTAACAATACCGATGTCCGTTGTCGTATCAAGGGAGATAGTTCGCTTGTAATTTACAAAACATCAGGACGTTACAATTCATTCAAACACGAGTGGGTCGGTAACGGAGGTCATGTGGATTGGTCGCGCGGCGGATTGTCGCCCGATAGTATTTATGCAGAACTTGGCAGTTATGTAATCAATACTCATACTCAGCAGTTTAGCGCAGATAATGTTCAGTTTTACAACAAACAATATTTCTCGCATCCTCTTACCGGATATTACGAAGACAAAGTTGTAATGAACGGTGTAGGACCTAAAGCCCGTTATCCTCAGTTTGACAGTTATGAAACGGATATCAAAATTCCGAATCTTGCCGAAGGTATCAATTACGTTGGCGGTTATGCTCAGCACGGCGTGATGTTCATGGGTACTGCTACCGAAAATACATTGCCGCCGCATCCTTCACCTTCGCGTGTTACCGAAAAAATGACTCTGGATCTTCATATTACCAAAGAGCAACGTCCTTTGATTTTGGCACTCAACGAAGATTATGCGCAGTATCTTAAAGGCGGTACGGGCGGATTGGATTTGCCGGAAGCTATGGTTGTGGATACGCCGGCTCAAAGTTATGACGACGATTTTTATCAAGATTATAATTACAGTGAATATTCCAACGACGGATACCAAGATGATGTGCCCGTTTACGACGAAGCTACTGCTATTCGTGAGGGTTATAACACAAGACTTCAGGAAATTCTTACTCCAAAACAATATGAGGATTATCAGAAATCGTTGATTCCGGACAGTTTGCCTTCAAGTTATGCAAAACTTATTTTCAACAAGAACGGAAGTCCTTTTGTAACAGCCGAATCCACAGCATTTGTGTTTGGTCTCAATCGTCTTGAAGGTCAAAATGTAAAAGTAACAATCTTGCTAAAAGAGGGGCAAATTACGCATCCGGGTGTAAAATTGAAATATTTTTCCGATCGTGATTCATTGATTCTTTTCAAAAGTAAAGACGGTTTGGAAAACGCTACTTTCAGCGATACTTATCATCAGTTAACAATCGATGTCAACCAAATGGAATGGCATCGCGACGATACATTGCTTGTGATGGCAACACGTCCGGCGTCTCCGATTGGTTATGCCGTTTTTGAATCCAGCGAGTATTATACAACACGTCGTTACAACGAGCTTCAGGGTCGTGACAAGATGAATCCGCTTGTAGTTTTGCGTGATTATATCGAAAGTCGTTATAGTGTAGAATTTACATGTCAGGATCTTCAGCATTTTATCAATACCGAAGAAGAGGGCATGACATTGTCGCCATTGCAGGTTCACCAAATGCTTATGAAACTTTCGTATCAAGGTTTTGTAACATACGATGTTAATTCCAAATCCGGCAAAGTGGAGCAAAAACTTCATGATTGGATTGGCAGTCACAGCGGTCACAAGGATTATGACTGTATCTCTATTCAGTCGAAATTCCCGGACAAAAAAGTGGAAGAAGATTTAATTCTTGTTGTTAACAAAAAAGAAAAAAGTGCGTCAATCAAAAACTCCGAACTGAAAGAAAAAATCAGAGATGGCGACGTAAAAAACAGTTATGTAAACGCAATTCTAAATCTCAACAACAGCGATTTGAATATCTTCTATCCGAATTCGTTTGATATAGCGCAAGAACGTATGGTAAAAGCCTTGCCGGACAGCGTTTTGGTAATTCACAAAGGTATGGATATGGATTTTGGAGGCAAAGTTCAAGCCGGTCTTGTGGATTTTTACGGTAAAAATTTCAAATTCAATTACGACGGTTTTAATATCGGAGTTATAAAAGCCGATTCTATGGCGTTTTTGGCTGTAACAACTTCTCAAGACGGCAAACGTCATAAAATAGACTCTGTGCGTTCTGTGATTGAACATATCAATGGTACATTGTATTTGGATTCTGCTACCAACAAATCTGGAGTTGTGGAACTCAATCAGTTCCCACGACTTGTAACAACCGATACATCATACGTTTACTACGATAACCTTACTTCTGAAAAATACGACCGTGACAAATTCCACATGACAGTTTATCCTTTTGTGATGGACAGTTTGAATTTTATCGGTCTTGGTGATGTAAAAACCAAAGGAAAATTTGAATCCGGAATTTTCCCCGATTTGTACGTAACACTTCAAGTGCAACCGGATTTGTCGCTCGGATTCGTGATGCCGACACCGGAAGAAGGTATGGATTTGTTCTCCGGCAAAGGCAGTTATCACAATACGGTTACACTGAATGCCGATGGTCTTAGTGGTGATGGCGAGATTCGTTATTTGACAGCTGTGGCGCGTGCAAAACAATATCAGTTTTATCCCGATTCGGTTGCGGGTATTTGCTATTATGTTGATGTAAAAGCTGTTACAAAACCGGAAGTCGGTAAAATTAAAGATGTAAAATCTGATTATCCGAGTGTTTCGTCCGATTCGGCACTTGTATCGTGGAGACCGGAAAGAGATTTGTTTTCGATTATTAGTAACGATACATTATTGAAAATTTATGACAATTCTATTGATTTCAACGGTCAAATAGATTTAACACCGAACAAGATGATAGCTTCGGGTGAATTGCTTTACAATAAAACCGGTTTGTTCTCCGAGAAATTTACAATGCATAATACTTCTCTTGATGCCGATTCTGCGATGTTTTGTAATTTTGACCTTGCACATCCGGGCGACAGTACAGGATTTTTCTATACTGACAGATACAATGCAAAATTGGATTTTACAAACAAATATGGTCAATTTATAGTTTCCAACGATTCGGCGCGTGTATATTTCCCGCAGCACAAATACGAACAGCGTACTGACTTTTTCACTTGGACAATTGATAAAAACCAATATAATTTTGGTCAGTCATTGCGCGGTTACGACGAAAAAATGATTGCCAAATCCGATGAAGAATTTGAGAAAATCCGTTACATGAACAGCTCGTTCAAGCCGGTTAGGGCAGGAGTAAGTCTTACATGTACACGCGATACATTGATTTATGGTGCTCAGTCAACATCTTTCAATGAGTCAGACAATATCTTGAATGTAAATGAACCGGGTGTTATCAAAATTGTAGATGCCAAAATCGACCCGAGCGGAATTATTCAAGTAAACCCCGGCGGCGAAATCTCTAAATTTGAAAATGCCTTGATTACAAGTAATTTGGATACACTTTATCATAAGATAATCAATGCAACAGTAAAAATCCGTGACAAATATTATTTCAAGGCGATGGGCGGACAATACGAGTATCGCAACGAGAACAGCGATATTTCGTATTTGAAAGTTGACTCGTTGGAAATCAGAAAGATAAAAACTGATACATTGGCTGATTCACCGAAAATCAGAACCGTATTTGGAATCGGTTCCGTACGCGACGACCAGCATTTTATGTTGTCACCGCAATATTCATTCTCCGGAAAATTCCTTTTCACGGGTAATGCTGCCGGAATCAAATTCAACGGATTCGCATATATCAAACAGGAATGCGATAGTTCAATCATGCCGTTTAAGTTTGAAGGTACTTTGAATCCGGATCATATTGTGTTCCCGATTTCCGACCGTGTAATGGATACTGCGAAAGTAAGACTTTATTCAGGATTTTTCTACAACGAAGAGTCAAGCAAATTGTACTCAGTATTTATGGGTCGAAAGTTGTCGCATCGTGATGTCGGAGTTTTGGTAGCTAACAAAGGTTTGAGCTATTCAATCACCGCAAAACAGTATCAGATAGCATCAGCAAAACGTCTTAACGATCCGAGCGTTCCGGAGAATTATCTTGCACTTTACAAAAATATTTGCGACCTTTACGGTGAAGGTAATATCAATCTCAATCTTAATGTTGCGCCGATAGAAGTTGTAACAAAAGGTTCAATTTACGACCAGCGAGATATCAGCAAGATTACAGTAAACTCCTTGATGACAGTGAATTTAGTTATACGTCAAGATGTTATAAAACTGATGGCAGACGAAATTCAGAACACTGACGGATTGAAACCGATGAAAATTACCAAAAATTCAATTCGTAAAAAACTTGAATTCCTTTGCGGACACGATACTGTAGAAACAATGATGCAAGATTTTAGTGATTACGGTGAAATATCAAAAGTACCGGCTGCATTACAAAAAACATTTGTATTTGCCGATTTGGTTATGAATTTCGATACTACAAAACATGCCTACAGATCGTCCGGCAATATCGGCGTGGCAAGTATCGGCGGAGTTCAAATCAACCGTTACGTACCGGGAGCTGTTGAAATTATTTCAAATAAGAAAAAAGGTGATCAGATAACAATTTATCTCGAACCGGAAAAAGGCACATGGTATTACTTTAATTATAGTGCCGGATTTTTGTACTGTTTGTCATCAAACGATGATTTCAAACAAAAAATCATGTATACCAAAGATAAAGACCGTGTTACAAAACTTAAAGATTCAGAGTATCAATTTATTATTGCAACAGATGCAGCTCGCAACAAGTTTGTAGGTTCATTCGGTTCTATTTCCGGAAAGAACAACAACAACGATGATTCTCAAAATCGTAAGGATGAAATCAACAAGCAAGTAGAATCCGAGACTACAAAACCTGAAAATCAGGCAGTAGAGAGCGATACACAACCTGTAGAAGATGTAGACAACGGAGTTGAAACTACACAACCTACAGAAAATCAGTCACAACCGGAGCCTGAAGAAAACGACTTTGAAGAAGAGCCCGTACAAGAACAGTCACAGCCGCAAGAGCCTGAGCCTCAACAATCGGAAACTCAGCCGGCAGCAACTGACGACGATGAAGAACAAGATTTTATAGATGAATAATAAATAATGAAAGAAAACACACATATTTTTTACTGTCCGGAAGCCCGTGATGCAGAAAAAGATCAGACCGTTTATCTCGATGAAGACGAGGCTGCGCACTGCACACGTGTGCTTCGGTTGACAGCAGGGGACGAAATTTCAATTATTGACGGATTTGGCAAAATGTATAATGCCGAACTCGTGTTATGTACAAAAAATGCCGTTTCTGCGCGTATAACGGAGATTTTGGACGACGTATATTTGCGAAATTACAGAAATCATGTAGCAATAGCGCCAACCAAAAATATCGACCGTTTTGAATGGTTTGTAGAAAAAGCAGTAGAATTTGGCGTTGACGAAATTACGCCGTTGCTATGTGACCATAGCGAGCGCAAGGTTTTGAAACTTGACAGAATTCAGAAAATAATAATTTCCGCAGTAAAACAAAGTGGAAACGTTATAATGCCTATACTCAACGATTTAACACCGTTCAGTACCGCAATTTCAGAATTACAAGCCGATTCAAAATTGATAGCGCATTGTGAGCCTCAGCACAAGACATTTTTTACAGAAAACGTAAAAAAATCACAATCTGTTGTAACATTTATCGGACCGGAAGGTGACTTTTCAGACCGCGAAATTGAGATGGCATTACAATCAGGATATCAACCGGTTTCACTTGGTGGCACACGTCTAAGAACCGAAACCGCCGGCGTTTCCGTTTGTGCCTTTTTGTCTTGCATCAACAACGGATAATTTTTATTAACATTGATTTTGGTAGCATATTATTGTGTTTTTTTTGACATCAATATACTGATTTACAGTGTATTTACACAATAATATGCTACTTTTTTTTGTGTGTCCGAATACCGATAATTTTCTAAAAAATTAAGAAAGTGCATACGATATATCTTTTTTTTTGACAATTTAATTGTGTCAACAAAAATGTCATGATGTGCCGTGGGTTTGCACCCACGTCGAAATTCAAACACCACATCCGTGGTTTGCTCTTATTATGTATCCACTGTAATGCAAGCCGCGGCGCGGCGATTGATTATCGCCGTGGGTGCGAACCCACGGTCTGAGGAATACGAAAATATTTTTTTCATTGTAGCCGCGACGCGGCGACATAAAATAGCCGGGGGTGTTGTCGGATACGACAAAAACCCCCGGAACATTGATTATTGCCGCATCGTGAACCCTCGGAACACGGAATATTGAACACATCTTCTATTTTCCATCCTCAAAAA
>JAFXZT010000004.1 GCA_017541145.1 Bacteroidales bacterium
TATACTTTTTTGATTTTGCCATAATCATCGCCGTCTTTCATTTGCTCGGTTATAGCTTTTGACACCCCGAAAAGTACACGTTCCATGTAATGAACGTAACGTGTCAACTGAATTTCAACGATAAAGATTTCACCGTCGGAGGATTTTGCTTTGATATCCACACGGTTGAATTTATCATCTTCGTTGATATTATTACTTTCACTTTCAAGAATTTCGATGATTTTGCAATCCGGTTTACCGAGAAAAACCTCAATAAAACCTTCAAGAACACCGAAATTTGCTTTGTCCCGTAAAAGTTTTTTAATCGCCCAATCAAAACGGATGTAGTTAATTTTGTTCATCTTACATGGAATTTTAGTTGTTGCAAAAATAGTTTTTTTCCATATAAAAGCCAAAAAATAAGTTTGTGTCTTTTTTTTTTGAATGTTTGAAAAGTTTTATCAGTATCCTGGAACCGAAAATTTTTGATAATCAAATAATTACAACACGTTATCGCAGCATTGACACGCCGGGCGGAATGGTTGAGCCTGAGGAACTTGGAAATTTTGTAAAACGCTTTGGCTTGATGGAAATTCTTTGGTAACTTCGTCAAAAATAAAAAATACAATTGTAATTGACCAAAAATTTGATTATCTTTACCGCGCGGAGAACGGAAATTTTGTCGCAGTTGTTGTAAATCCAGACGGTTCAACGACCGAAAGCGAAATTGACATCCGCAAAAATCCGTCGCAAAGCTTAATTACCGACGGCTGTATTTCACTGAAAAAAGTTGACTCAAAAACAATGAGTTACTTATGTATAAAGACCGCACAGAAAAACGACAAAAATATTATGATACAGTAATGCATTTGCACTTTGTAGAAGGCTACGGCGAAGACCGTATAGCAAAAATTTTACCGATAGGACATACAACAGTTAACCGTTGGATTGCTAACTTTGTAGCCGAAAATAAAAATTCAAATTTAATAGCTATGCAAAGAAAAAAACGCAATACAAAGTCCCAAAAACAGCAAACCAAGCAGCAAACACCGGTAACAACACCCGCTGCTGACGAGGTTGAAAAACTAAAAGCCGAGATTGATAATTTACGCAAAGCACTTGATTATGAAAAACTTAGAGCAGAAGCGTATAATACAATGATTGACATCGCCGAAAAGAAGTTCAGTATTTCGATAAGAAAAAAACGTGGCGCCAAACAATAACAGATCTGCGGGCAAAGCCAGCTATTGTTTGTACGATAGAACAGCTTTGCTCATTGTTTGGCGTTAGCAAGCAGGCGTATTATCAATATGACGAGGATGCCGCCATAGCAAAAGCGGCACGGGAAGATTTCGCCCTTCAGTTTATCAAGCAAATCCGCACGCAAGATCCCGGCATAGGCGGAATAAAAATGTGGCATTTGTATCAAACTGAGTTTCAGGGCAATGAACCCATAGGCAGAGACCGTTTTTGCCGTATAGTTTACGAAAACGGGTTCAAAATCCGTCAAAAAATCCGTAAGCCTAAGACAACGGATTCCACGCACGGGCTTCCTACGTATCCAAATCTTGTCAAAGATTTTATACCGGATGCTGCCAACAAATTATGGGTCAGCGATATAACCTATATTATGATAATGGATGACGAAACACATTATCATTTTTGTTATCTGTCAATTGTCTTAGATGCGTATAGCGAAGAAATAGTAGGCTGGTATGTGTCGCCTACGCTTGATACAGAAGGACCTTTGAAAGCTCTTTTAATGGCTTTAAAACGCATAGAAGGCAAAGATGTTGACTTAATTCACCATTCAGACCGTGGCGTTCAATATGTCAGCAATGATTATGTCAAGGTCTTAAAAAACAGGAATATAAGAATCAGTATGACAGAATCAGGCGACCCTAAGGACAATGCCCAAGCGGAGCGCATCAATAATACGGTGAAAAATGAACTGCTACATGGTATGTTTTTCCATGACATTGCAGATGTAATATCAGCAGTAGCGGTGGCGGTTGACTTTTATAACAACCGCCGTCCGCATATGAGCATCGGCATGTTAACACCCGCGAAAGCCTCAGAACTTCAAGGAGATAGAGATATGAAGTGGAAAATTAAACGGCATGAAGCAATAAAAAGCAAAATAAATTTGGAAAATTCTGCCGAAAAAAATAATTTTGTGTCTGAAATCAGTTGACTATTCCGGGTACCCGGAATAGTCAACTGATTTCAGACACAAAGCAAACTTGTAAATTAATTTCAGATATAATCTATAAAAAAGTAACTTTTTATAGTAATAATGTGTAATCCTAGTCAACCTAAATCAGGATAGGACAATTCAGTAGTTGAGCCTAAAATTGTTAATAAAGTGCAAGACGATATGCATAATACAACTCCGAGTTATATTGGTTTAAAAATTCGAAAGAAATGAATAAAATCAAAAATAAATACTATCTCAAAGTGGCAATCATTTTTTCATTTTTGAGTTGTTTAGTACCATTAATATCTTGGCATCTAGATTTATATATATCAGAATGTCGTTTTATATATGATGATAAGGCTACAATCGTATATTTTTTTATTTTTCTGATACAGTCAGGAATTAATCTTTTGTGTTATGGCTTAGGACGATGTTTTGATTTTAATATTAGACCATTAATTATTCTTTTTTCGTTTGGTGATTTTGTTTTTGTGTTTTTTGGATTATGGTTTTTGTTCTTATTAGCGCCATATGGTCCTACTGACCTTTTTGCGATTTTTAGACATTTGGGCATTGATTTGTATTTTATTATACTCTTTTTATCTAAATTTTTGTTGATTTATATTTTGAAAAGAAAATGAAAAATGTAATAAAGAATAAAATTAATATAAACGAAATAAACAATGAAAACTAACTTATTAATAATCTTGTCCTTGCTGCTTGCAGCAACAACCTCGCAAGCTCAGCCGTACCTTGTAGCACTCTCCAAGCCGGGGAAGGCGGGGATTGAATTGCGGTGGTCGCCAATGTGTTACGAGGCGTGGCAACTCGGACTTAGCGGCGGTTATATGATTGAACGGGTGGCAGTGCTCAGAAACGGAAAAGTGTTAGACCTCGTTGAACGTAAAATCTTGACGCCCAATCCTATAAAGGTTGCAGACAAGTCAGAATGGGAAAAATACGAAAACGATAATTACGCCATGGTTGCCGGTGGATGTATTTTCGGTGAAAGTGAGATACAACAAACTCTCAATCAGAGTTTGATTTGAATTTTCGTGTAAAGATGTATAATTATTGAATAGTCAAAAAATGATAATTTAACAAAAAAATTGTCCGATGACATAAGATGTAGTTGCAAATTTCATAAAAAAATACTTTTAATCCTCAAAAATCCTTTTTATATTTGCATTCAAGTATAAAATTAAGTTATAAAGAAAATGAAATTTGTAGTATCAAGTACAGAGTTGCTAAGTCGTTTACAATCAATAAGTAGAGTAATTAGCAGCAAAAATACTTTGCCTATTCTTGACAATTTTTTGTTTGATTTGGCAGATAATAGTCTTACAATAACAGCTTCAGATATCGAAAGCACAATGAGAACCCGTCTTACTCTCGATAATGTAGAAGGTTCAGGCAAAATCGCTATCGAGGCTAAACGTTTGACTGATATTCTTAAGGAATTTCCTGAACAACCATTGATTTTTGAAATCAATCAAGATACACTTGCAGTTGACATCCTCTCTGACAACGGTAAATTCTCGGTAATGGGTCAAAACGGTGAGGAATATCCAGAAATGCAACGCCTTAACGAAGAATCTTTAGTAACAGTAAATATTCCCGGTCCGGCATTGTTGAAAGGTATCAACAAGACAATTTTCGCTACCGGCGACGACGAACTTCGTCCTGTTATGAATTGTATTTACCTTCAGTTTTCTGAAAACGGAACTACATTTGTGGCTTCTGATACTCACAAACTTGTAAGATATATCAACAACGCTGTGATGTCAATCGGAAAATCTTCGTTTATCCTTCCGAAAAAACCGGCTACCATGTTGAAAAACATCCTTGCTAAGGAAGAAGGCGAAATCAAATTGCAGTTTGACGATAAAAATGCTTACTTTGGACTTTCTGAATATGAAATGATTTGCCGTTTGCAAGAAGGTCAGTATCCTAACTACGAAACTGTAATCCCGACCAACAATCCTAACAGACTTACAATTTCGCGTCAGGATTTTGCTACAACATTAAAACGTGTATCCGTTTTTGCAAGTCAGTCAAGCAACTTGATTAAACTTGAACTCAAGAACAATCAAGTAGTTGTAACAGCTCAAGATATTGATTTTTCGATTTCGGCTTACGAAAAAATCTCAGCTCAATACAATGGCGAAGAAATGGTTATCGGTTTCAAATCATCATTCCTTATCGAAATTCTCAATGCTATCAGTTCTGAGAATGTTGTAGTTGAGATGTCTGATCCGTCAAGACCGGGTATCGTTGTTCCTTTGGAAAAAGAGTCGGAAGAAGAAGACGAACTTATGCTTCTTATGCCGATGATGATCAACGACTAAACTGACATTACATTTAAAGTAACATCATAGCAAATGACAGCCGGCAGTTTCCGTTCATAAAAAATTGGAATTTCGGTTGTCGTTTGTCTTTTTAGTATATAACTTTCAAAAAATCATGCTATTATGAAAAAAATAATTTTTCTCGTAATATTGGTTCTTGTACTTGTAGGACTCGGAATTTTCTTTTTTCAATACTATTGGGTATTTGGCGAAGGAGTAAAAGGAGGTGCTCTAATTGATGTAAAACAAAAAGGTTACATCTTTAAAACCTACGAAGGTGAACTCAATCTGGAAGTTATGAAAATGACTGCACAAGACAAAACATGGGAATTTTCGGTTACAGATCCAAGAATTGCAGATTCGCTTATGAAATGTACTAACCGCGAAGTAAGTTTACATTATCAGGAGTACAAAAATCCGTTGATGTGGCGCGGTATGCAGAAATATATTGTTGACAGTATTATTTCTGTAAGATAAGTATTATTCTTTTATCCGTACAATAAACCCTGTATGTCGCAAGTTGTTGTGATATACAGGGTTTGTTGTAAAAATTATTTCTTTCTGTAAGAAATATATTGTGACAGGATTATCAAAATCTCGGTTGCAATTCCCGTGAGAATTATTTTCATAAAAGTTCTGAAAAAATGATCAAAACCAAATGAGTCAAGCATAAAATATGTAGCGTGATGCGCAAAAACCAACGGAATTGAATAATTTAAAAACCACGACATCCCCATTTCC
Source organism: Bacteroidales bacterium (assembly GCA_017541145.1). Lineage (GTDB taxonomy): Bacteria > Bacteroidota > Bacteroidia > Bacteroidales > UBA3824 > UBA3824. Next base: position 5,266 of record JAFXZT010000004.1, read on the forward strand.
ATCAAATACGGATGCGTACCGTTTTCGTAGCCGTCGCGTGGCGAAATGAATCTGAGTATATGCGGTCGCAAAAACGCCATGAAAACTGTTGATGCTGCATTTAGTCCGGGAGTATCTACAAAGATGTCGATTGTGTAGCCAAGAATAAATGCAAATATCAATTGTAGCCAACCCGGTACTTCGTATGGTATCACAAGTATAAACAAGATGTAAAACAACGGCGTGATTCCTAATGCACTGATATTGATGTTGTTGAACACCATTATCTGCAACAATACGAGTATAAGGTAAGTTAAAAATAATTTTGAATATGCTCTGATGTCCATTTATTCTGTGATTTTAGACTCGAGGCTTTCCAACTGAAGTTGTTCGTCCTGCATGAGGTTTTCTATTACAAATACATTGGAAAGGCATTTCAAGTCGGTGAGAAGTCTCACGTTTATTTTGTAAAAATTGTCTTCGGAATTTTTTTCAAAAGATTCTATGGTAGCAATCGGAATTTCCGGCGGAAAAATCGATGAATATCCGCTTGTAACTACAGTGTCACCTTGTTTGAGTTCCACATGGTTTGGAATTTCATTGAGTACAGCGTAACGGTAATTCTCTCCTGTCCAAATAATTGAACCGTAGAAATTGCTGTTTTTGAGTTTTGCGGAGATACCGATTTTTTTGTTGAGTATTGATATTGCAAGCGAGTAATTTTCGCTTACTGCTACTACAATTCCCACGGCACCCGATGCTGATACTACACCCATATCGGTTGTGATTCCTTTGTTGGAACCGGCGTCAAGTGTTAGAAAATTGTTTTGACGCGCTACTGAATTTTTTACTACTGATGCTGTTATGTATCTGTATTTCAGTTTTCCGGCTGTATCTATACGCTCGTGAAATTTAGCTGTATCAAGGAAATATGAAGTTGTAGAATTACTTCTGATTTTTGAAAGTTGCTGCATGAGAGCTGCATTTTCTTCTCTGAGGTAAAAATATCCGACATATCTCCATGTTAAATCATAGATTTGGCCTGCTATATAATTGGCTGAAGTGTAAAATACTGAATTTCTTTTTACATCCTGTCCAATTAATGATACAAGTGAAATTACCTCCAACACAATGAATATGAGGAGAAAATGTATGTTTTTTAGAAAATTAAGCAGGCTGTCCATTTACTTTTATTATATTCAAGTAAAAACCGTTTCAATGAATATCGTAATATTAGATTGAAACGGTTTTAATAATTGATTTTTATTTTTCTACTTTTTTGTGACTATTTCAACAAGAATGGGAACTTGTCAACATTTTTAAGAGCAATACCTGTACCTCTTGCTACAGCATGCAACGGGTCTTCTGAAACTTTTACAGGAAGGTTTGTCTTCTCTGCCAAACGTTTGTCAAGACCTCTGAGCAGCGCACCGCCGCCGGTGAGGTGAATTCCGTTTTTGAAAATATCGGCATAAAGCTCCGGAGGTGTCTGTTCCAAAACGTTAAGAATTGCGGCTTCTATTTTGCCGAGCGATTTGTCAAGACAGTGAGCTATTTCCTGATAAGAAATCGGAATTTCTACAGGCAAAGCAGTCATCTGGTGAGGTCCGCGTACCATATAGTCAGCTGGCGGATCTTCCAAATCTGTAATTGCTGAGCCTACATTTATCTTGATAGCCTCTGCTGTACGGTCAAACACTTTAATATTGTGTTGATGACGCATATATTCCATAATATCTTCGGTAAAATCATCGCCCGCAATACGAATGCTTCGGTTGCAAACAATACCGCCCAAAGATATAACGGCAATTTCTGTAGTACCACCGCCTATATCTACAATCATGTTACCTTCAGGAGCTTCCACATCGATACCGATACCGAGTGCAGCTGCCATAGGTTCAAAAATCATCCATACTTCTCTTGCACCTGCATGTTCAGCCGAGTCTCTTACAGCTCTACGCTCTACCTCTGTTGAACCGGAAGGAATGCCGACAACTATTTTGATTGCCGGATTGAAAAGCATTTTTTTGCGGTTTCCCATTTTAATCATACCTCTAATCATCATTTCCGCAGCCTTGAAGTCTGCAATAACTCCGTCTCTCAAAGGTCTGATTGTTCTGATATTTTCGTGTGTCTTGCCATGCATGAGTTGTGCTTTCATACCTATGGCAATTGTTTTTTCTGTTGTGTGATCAATGGCTACAATCGACGGCTCGTCTACCACTATGCGGTCGTGCATAATGATAACGGTATTAGCCGTTCCAAGGTCCATCGCTAATTCCTGAGTTAGAAATGAAAATAATCCCATTCTTATAATTCTGTTTTTCTTGTTGTTTTTCTCATACTTAAAATATCTCGGTACTTAGTTTGTTAAAATTCTTTGAAATGAATTTTGATTTTCGTGTCTTTTGGTTCGGTATTTGTAGTATTTTGTTTTTATATACAAACCGACACCGCTAAGTACGTTGCAAATATAAAATATTTTTTCGTTAATTGCTCTATATTTTGACAACTTTTTTCAAAATTATTTTATTGCAACATCTTTTTCACTTCTTCCGCCAAGTTTTCAAGACTAATTTCCTTTTGTACTTTAGCTTTCCACTCGTTTTTGTCGGTAACGGTAGCCGCAAGTTGTTTGCCGAGTTTAAGATTTTTTACTGTAGCTACGCCTTTTGCTGCCTCGTCGCCGCCGATTATGATTGCAAGTGTACAATTATTTTTGTCAGCGTAAGACATCTGATGTTTCAATCCGCGTTTTGCTCCGTAATAAATTTCGGTATTGATACCTGCCGCACGAAGTTGCATTGCTGTTTTTTGGTACAAAGGCATCAATTCATCATCGAAAACAATGATGATTACCGGTCCGTCGATTTGTTCCGGTACTTGACCTGTTAGTGTGAGAAGTTCTGCAAGACGGTCTACTCCGATAGAAGCTCCGGTTGCCGGTACTTTTACGCCCAAAAGATTTTCTACTAATCCGTCGTAACGTCCGCCGCCACAGATACTTCCTACTCTGCGTTCGCGACCTTTTTCGTCTTTGTATGTTTGAAGGGATTCTATTTCGTAGATTGGTCCTGTGTAATAGCCCAAACCTCTCACCATACCGGGATCAAGGATTGCGACTTCTTCGTTATAACCGAGATCTGCAAGTATGGTGTCGATTTTTTCCAATTCTGCTACACCTTCTTTATAGGTCTCGTTTTCAAAAGCTGGTTTTGATTTCAGTTTCGCAATTACATTTTTGCGGGTATCGCGTTGCTCAAAATCTTTGATATAATTGATAATCAAATCAACATGTTCTGTATCAAGACCAAGACCCGGAATTTGTGCGCCTGACACTTCGTCAACACGTCCCTTGCCAAGTTCCTGTGCTACAGCCTGAATGCCAATTTTGTCAAGTTTGTCGATTACACGCATTACAGCTGTTTCTTGTTCTTTGTCGGTAATGCCGGAATATGACAACAAACCGTTTACAATTTTTCTGTTGTTGATTTTTATAAGATAAGTTCCGCGTTTCAAACCGATATTTTCCAACGCCTGCGACAAGATAATACAGTTTTCTGCATCGGTGCTAACATCCTCTGCGCCAACTGTATCGAAGTCCATTTGCCAAAATTCTCTGAAACGACCCGGATCGAGTTTTGCTTCAAATCTGAAAACCGGTCCGTACTGAAATCTGCGGAAAAGATTTGTTTTGCCTTGAATTTCACCTCTCAAATGTTGCTGCCAAAGACTTTCAGCATAAACACGTGCCAATGGCGCTGTGAGGTCATAACGCATTGCTACATAGTGATTTTCCATCAATACGCGATTTTCTGCATCGCGCATTTCTTTACCGTTGGTATCAAAAATCGGTTCTTGTTCCGGATTTTTAAACGAATAAACTCCTTGCGCTACGCTGTCGGCATCCGGTAAATATTTACCCAAACTTTCTGCGTATTCCAAGATTGGTGTATCAAAACGGCTGAAACCAAATCTGCGGTAAACTTCAGTAGCCTTGCTTATAATCAGCTCTCTAAGAGCATTTTGTGTAGATGTAATATCTCTAAATCCCTTTACTTTTTGGGGAACGATTCCTCTCATGATAGTTTGTCTGTGTATAATTAGGTCACAAAGTTACAAATTTATTTTTATAATTGGAATATCTAATTTTGTAAATTTATTCGATTTAGCCTTCTAATTAGCGATGTATCAATTATTTTTACTTGAATTGTTAATCTTTGTAAAAAAACTCAATTTTTTTTACTTTTATTTTTTGTTTTATAGATTTATTGTTGATATATTTGCGATGCAATTAATTTTTTTTCATAACTAAAATCTTAAAAATTATGGCAGAAGAGACAAATGAATCTTATCAAACTTACCCGAATGCTAATACTGCAATGGGAGTTCTGTGTTATTTTGGTGTCCTTTTGGTTATTCCTCTTTTGACAATTAAGAAGGAACAACGTGATGGTTACATTATACGTCATTTGAAACAAGGTTTGGGGCTTTTCGCTCTTAGTATTCTTGTTTCACTTGTTGTTAATGTTACACAAAATTTTATTGGATCTATTTTCGGTTTGCTTGATTTAATTTTGGTTATTCTTGGAATTGTATCAGCAGTTGGTAAAACCGACAAAAAGTTGCCTTTCATTGGTGATATTTTTGATAAAATTCCATTGAATTAATTTATTGAAAATCAATAAACTTTATAAAGAAGCTGTTCAGATTTTTATATTTGAACAGTTTTTTTGTATATTTAAATTCCTTTTTGGATGTTCCAATATTCATTGATAATTGTAAGTAAAATCAGTATAATTACTATCCATGCCGGAACTTTGCGTTTTATGAAATCTTTGTAAGTGGTTTTCTTTTTTATCAAATCGTAAATTATCCAAAAGAAACTTATTATCATTCCAATTCCGATTATCGTGCTTAGCGGATTTATCATAATGGAATTGTAAAAGTCAAGATGGAAAAAATATTTCAATCCTCTTACCGTACCGCACGCCGGACACGGATATCCCGTGATATTGTGAAAAATACATATTGTAAAATGGTTGCTGCCGTTTGGATTTGGTTTGGTTGACAACGAAAAATATGATGCAGCTGTTGCTATCGAAATTAAATAATATTTGTAATTTACTCTCATACTTTTACATACAAAAATCCCCGCTTAACTTCCTTAAAAGTCGGTAAGCGGGGATTAATAAATTCATGTTTTATAATTATTAATCGAATTTAATAATCATAAATTTTTATTTTTCAAGTGGTCTGCCGTCTGCCATTGGTAGTTTGTCGGTAATCAACATGATAAAGTCATAAAGCCACCATATACCGCAACCACCACATGTGATGAGCATAAGCCACCATTTATCGTATCCCATCATTAATCTGTGAATTCCTAATGTACCTAGGAACCAGCAAATTAAAATCATTGTTAGTTTTTGTTGAACTTCTTTTTGTCCTCCGTTTGGTTGAATTGGTTGTTGTTCTTCCATAATGATAAAATTTTAATTGTTAATAATAGATCTATTATTTAATTTGTTTCTGCAAATTTAATATTATTATAATACTCTGCAAATAATTATCTCAAAAAATGCGAAAATAATTGCAAAAATTATAAATATTTTCCAAATTGGCTGAGTAGCTGCATTTTGCACGGCTTCTATTGTAAAAGAATTTTTTTCTGAATCTATTACTTTTACCATTTCAAAGCCTTTTTCGTGCAGATTTTTTTCAATTTTGTTTGCGTCCAAGAATTCCAGTTGAGATTCTTTTCTGTTGTAATTGTACGCTATCGAATTTTTCAGCCTTTGTTCTACCAATAGATTATAAAATCCGTGTTTCTCCACACAATTTTCTGAGAATATTTTGAAATTCATGAACGCATCCGGACCTGATACTCGCGGAATAAATTCTGTTTCAGAATCTTCTGACTTTAATATTATTGGTGTTCCGTCCGCAAAATTTTCTATTTTGGTGCTAAATCCGTTGTCGTTTCCAATTACTGAATAATATTGTTGTGAATAGTTTTGAGTAATTGTTGCGGCGTTGTATAGCAAAGGAGCTATCAATCTGTGGGTTACAAGATTTCCTGATTTTGTATTGAGCGGAGTGTAAAATACATAAAATTTTCCGCCACGGTATTCGTTGGATGTTACAATTTTTTTGTAAGAATCCGATTCCAAAATGATGTCTTCGCCTTGATACGAATTGTTTGTAGAGTTGAAATATTTCGTGATGTACGGCAAATCAGCATTTTCCGGAATTTCTCTAATTGCATTTCTCAACAGCAACGATTGTTGGTTGATTTTTGAGACTTTGCATTTAATTGTATCCTTACTTATAAAAGTGTTGCATTGCATCGACGAAAGCAAATAATTGTAATCGTTGATATTTCCGTTGTATGACGGTACAAAAATTACATTGCCGCCGTTTGCTACATAATTTTGAATTTTCCCGCTTAAAGTGTGCGGAATATTTTCTGTTTCATTTATTATAATCGTCTGATAATCAGAAAAATTGGTGTTAGTAGGATCTGTTATTACATCGGTTTTGAAATTCGGATTTTTACCGAACATCGCCAGGTAATATTTCTTGTCCTCATTATCGCCGATTATGAGGATATTTTTCAGTGAATCAATTTTGTACGTAAAATACAAATCGTTGTCGTAAGCGATAGGAGAGTCTTGTATCGAAATTTTTCCTTTTACAATATTTCGTTCGGTGTTGAGATATTTCAAACTGATATTTTTCCTTTCGTAAGGATTCAGGCTGAAAGTTTCCGCACATTTGTTGTTACCGTTGATATACAGTTTTATCGGAATATTTGTAACAACCTTATTACCATAATTTTGTACCGTTACCGAAACTTCTTCTTCGCTGCCGTGCATTCGGTACGGAGTCAGAAATTCGCATGTATCGATACTTACATTGTTAATATTTTTCGATTTGATTGGAATCAAGTTTATTGCAATTGTAGAATCATGCGAAAGTTCTTCAAAATCACATATATTTTTCTGAAAATCAGAAATTACGAAAATATTTTTCTGACAATTAGGTTCAATATCCAGAAAATTGAGATTTTGTACAGATTTGTTGATTACTTGCGCAATAGTCGGTACATTTGGAGTAAGTTTAGTTTCTTGTAAAAACATCCTTATTCCGTCGGCTTTTACAAAATGATTGTGTTTTTGTAGAAAATCGTTTGTAATAAACAGAAAATCAGTTTCTCTCGGGAACGCGTCAACAATTTCCAAAGCTTTGTTTTTTGCGTTTTCGAGATTCAAACCGGATATTTCTCCGGCTTGCATACTAAATGAATTGTCGATATAAATAATCGGAGGAGCAGTTTTAACTGCCGATAAATCAGAATCTTGGTTGCCTTTGTAAATTACGGGTTGGGCAAATGCAATCACAAGGCACGCTATTATCAACATCCTGAGTATCATCAGTAATATTTGTTTGATTGTAGAGCGTTGTCTTGTGATGTTTTTAAGATTTTGTAGAAACCTTACATCGCTGAAATATATGGTTTTGTATCGTCTGAAATTAAACAGATGAATAATTGGCGGTATCAGAACGGCAAATCCTGCCCAAAGGAAAATTGCATTAAGAAATTGCATTAATTTATTTTTCTATTGTTCTGTTTACCAAATCCAAGATATTGTCTGTTCTTGAATTCATCAAAAGCAAATTGTTGAAAATTCCGTCCGGATTTGCAGCAATTGCCGGATACAATTTGAAAATGCCATCCATACCTTTTTTGATGTAATCGATAATTGCTTCGTCCGAATGAAATGAATTTATTGTTCGGTAATGCGGAAATATAGATCCTACACCGCCTCTGAATGATGAATATGTTTGTTCCGGCTCGGTAATCCAATCTTGAAGCTCGTGACGGAAAAATTTCTGAAATTGAGTTCTTATTTCCGGATGAACTCCGTTGGTTCTTACAAGTACATTTACTCCGACATGGCTATATGTAGAGCCTTCTATTTTCTCAACACTGAAAAATCCGGCATTAAATCCAAATACATACTGCATATCATCACGATTGAATCCTAATCCGTAAAAGAACCATTCATCGCTGATACGTTGGTGTGTATATTTGCCCAATTTTGTTGTAAAATATTCTCTAACGCTTGTTATTATTTTTCTGCGTCTTTCTTTTATATCTTCTGATTCTGCCATTCTATTGTATCCTTTGTTTGAGTTACAAAATAAGTAAAAGTTATTTAAAACTACAAATTTTTTTTGTTTTTTATTTTTGTTATCATAAATCACGCCAATTTTTACAAATTTTAATTTTCCGGCATTAATTTTTTTTATATTTGAAAATAATTTAACATGGTCTCAAAAAAATATCTATCTTTGCAAAAAAATAATAAAATTGTTTAACTACACTTACAACTTTAAAATACAATGAAAGGTATAATTTTAGCCGGAGGTTCCGGTACAAGGCTTTATCCTATCACAAAAGTAATTTCTAAACAGCTTTTGCCCGTATACGACAAACCTATGATTTATTATCCTTTGTCAACATTGATGTTGGCTGGAATTCGGGAAATCCTTATTATATCTACACCTCAAGATCTTCCGTTGTTTCAGCGCATGTTGGGGACAGGCGAAGATTGGGGTTTGAAATTTTCTTATACCGAACAGCCTCGCCCTGAAGGTCTTGCACAAGCTTTTATCCTCGGTAAAGATTTTATCGGTGATGATAGTGTTTGTCTTGTTTTGGGTGACAATATATTTTATGGTCATGGTTTGCCAAATATTCTTCATCACGCTCAAAAACGTGTAGAAGAGCAAAATGCGGCTACAGTTTTCGGATATTCAGTAAACGATCCTGAACGTTACGGAGTTATCGCTTTTGATAACGATGGCAATGCTACTTCTATTGAAGAAAAACCTGCAAAACCAAAATCTAATTACGCTGTTGTCGGACTTTATTTCTATCCGAATGATGTTGTAAAAATTGCATCAACAATAAAACCTTCAGCACGTGGCGAATTGGAAATTACAACTGTTAATCAGTGCTATTTGGAGCAAAAGCGTCTTGGCGTAGAGCTTATGGGACGAGGTTTCGCTTGGCTTGATACCGGAACTCATGAGTCGCTCAACGAAGCCGGAAGTTTTATTCAAACAATAGAAACCCGTCAAGGTTTAAAAATTTCGTGTATCGAAGAAATTGCTTACAAAATGGGTTATATTTCGGCTTCAAAACTTTTGCAACTTGCTGAACCATTGGCTAAAAACGGTTATGGACAGTATCTTGTAAAACTTGCTAAATCAGAATTGGAAAAAGGTAAATAATTCTCTAAAACATATTTTTTTTATAAAACAACTTATTATGAATTTTATCAAAACCGATATCGAAGGACTTTTGATTATTGAGCCCAAAGTAATTGGCGATTCACGAGGATATTTCTGTGAAACATTCAAGAAAGAACTTTTTGAACAACATGCCGGAAAACAGAATTTTGTTCAAGAAAACGAATCGTCATCATCATACGGAGTTTTGAGAGGTTTGCATCTCCAGCGTCCGCCTTACACACAAGCAAAACTTGTAAGTGTTCCGGTTGGAAAGGTTTTGGATGTGGCAGTTGACGTTAGAACCGATTCTCCTACATTTGGAAAATATGTAATGGTAGAACTTTCAGATGAAAACAAACGCAGATTTTGGATTCCGAGAGGTTTTCTTCACGGTTTTGTAGTGTTGAGCGAAAAAGCAATTTTCCAGTACAAAGTTGACAATGTATATTCCAAGGAGTCGGAACAAGGTATTATTTACAACGATCCTACTATTGCAATTGATTGGAAAGTTGATGCAAAAGAAATGCTTCTTTCTGACAAAGATTTGGTTTTGCCACACTTAAAGAAAGAAGACTATTACACAACAAGCGAATACGAAAGAAATATTTAGTAAGATAAAAAATTAAGAAACAATGATAAAAAATATTTGCTGTATTGGTGCAGGATATGTTGGCGGTCCTACAATGACTGTAATGGCGAACAAATGTCCTGAAATTAAAATTCATGTTGTTGACCTCAATGCGAAACGTATTGCAGATTGGAACAGCGACGATTTTTCTAAGATTCCGGTTTTTGAGCCGGGACTCGCGGATTTGGTAAAACAAGTAAGAGGCAAAAATCTTTTCTTTTCTACAAATGTTGACGAGGCTATCGACGAGGCTGATATGATTTTTATGTCTGTTAACACGCCTACAAAGGAATACGGTAAAGGTGCTCACATGGCTGCCGATCTCAAATATATTGAACTTTGCGCACGTCAAATTGCACGAGTTTCCAAATCAAATAAAATTGTTGTCGAAAAATCTACACTTCCGGTTCGTACTGCTGAAGCTATTCGTAGTATTTTGGACAATACAGGAAATCATGTAAAATTCCAAATACTTTCTAATCCGGAATTTTTGGCAGAAGGTACTGCTATCAACGATTTGTTAAATGCTGACCGTGTTTTGATTGGTGGTTCTGAAACTCCTGAAGGTCAGGCTGCTATCGAAGAACTTACAGCAATTTATGCACATTGGATTCCTCGTGAAAGAATTATCCAGACCAACGTTTGGAGTTCTGAACTTTCTAAACTTACAGCCAATGCGTTTCTTGCTCAGAGAATTTCGTCAATCAACTCGTTATCAGCTCTTTGCGAGAAAACAGAAGCCAATGTTTCAGAAGTTGCAAGAGCAATAGGCGCAGATTCTCGTATCGGTAACAAGTTTTTGACAGCATCGGTTGGTTTTGGCGGTTCATGTTTCCAAAAAGATTTACTTAACTTGGTTTATATTTGTAAAACCCTTGGACTTGAGGAAGTTGCAGAATATTGGGATCAAGTAATTAAGATTAACGATTACCAAAAACGCCGTTTTGCTGACAATATCATTACTACACTTTATAATACAGTGTCAGCCAAGAAAATTGCATTCTTGGGTTGGGCATTCAAGAAAGATACAAATGATACCCGCGAAACTCCTGCGATGTATGTTGCTGATTATTTGATGAATGACTTGGCAAATATCCAAGTTTACGATCCAAAAGTAACTGAAAATCAGATGTATATTGATATCAACCATTTGAATTCACGTTCTGAGGAAGAAAATCAGAAACAACTTACAATGGTAAACGATCCATACGAGGCTTGCAAAGATGCGCACGCAATTGCAATTCTTACCGAGTGGGACGAATTCAAGAATCTTGATTGGAAAAAAATTCACGATTCAATGATGAAACCGGCATTCATTTTCGATGGTAGAAACATCCTTTGCCGCAAAGAAATGGAAGCTCTCGGTTTCAAATATCAAGGTATCGGAAAATAATGTTTTTTAACATATAATATTTTGTAAAACATGAAATTGTCAGAGCTTTTTTTTGACAGTTTCCTGTTTCTTTTTTTTTGACTTTATTATCTAAAAAACAGTAACTCTTTTTTTTTTGATTGTAATTTTTTTTGTTACATTTGCGAAACTAATTTAATTACAAACGATTATGACAGATTTACCACAAGATCCTATGATGTTGATGAGTTACGTAAATATGAAACTCCGTGACGAATATTCTTCGCTTGATGCGATGTGCAACGATATGGATATTAATAAAGATGAACTTATTGAAAAACTCAAACAATCCGGTTTCGAGTACAACGAACAAGCTAACAAATTTTGGTAGTAGTTTATCGTGTCAGTTCTCTGTTTTATTCCGTAAAAATCTTCAAAGCAATTGCTGCACAGGCTTCTGCATCCGCTAATGCGTGGTGATGTTGTGAAAGATCGTAGCCGCATCGTTCGGCAATTACATCGAGCGTGTGTTTACCTTCTTTCCAAACAGTGCGTGATTGTTTGAGAGTACAGTAAAATTCATAGTCAGGATAATCCATTCTGTAACAGCGAAATACTGCTTTTAAACAACTTTCATCAAAAGCTTTGTTGTGAGCCACGAGCGGAAGCCCTTCGATTTTTGGTGCAATTTTTTCCCATACTTTTGGAAAAACAGGAGCATTTTCAGTGTCCTCTTGCGTAAGTCCGTGAACCGCAGTATTGTACCATTTGTAATAATTCGGTTCGGGTTGAATTAATTCATAAATTTTGTCAACAATTTCTCTATTTTTTACAATTACAATTCCTACAGAGCAAACGCTTGTCCGCTGTTCGTTGGCAGTTTCAAAATCTATAGCTGCAAAGTTGTCCATTATTTTATGATATTAATAAGATCGCTAAATTTATTGATAACAAATTTTGGTTTGGCGGACATCAATTGTTTTATCGTGTGATTACCGTAAGTTACAGCGCACGTGTCGCATCCGGCTGAGTTTCCCATTTCGATATCGTAAGTTGTATCTCCAATTACTAAAACGTCTTTCGCGTTGAGATTCATGCGTTTAAGTAATGTTAAAACCATATCAGGAGCCGGTTTGGGCGTGAGTTTGTCATTGCGAGTGGTACAAGTTTCAAATAAATTCCAAAGTCCGTTGTTGCTCAAAATCAATTGTAGCGATTCCAAACCTCTTGAGGTTACAACTGCAAAACGCAAACCTAATGAATGTATATTTTTCAGAGTTTCAGGTACTTCCGGAAAAAGTTTCGTTATCTTTAGTTCTATTTCTTTAAACAACGATTGATAAGTTTCCAAAGCCTTTTGAGCCATTTCGTCGGAAAGATTACCAAGTTGTTTCAGAGCGTCAATCAACAGAAGTCCTATTGTAGCACGCATATCTTGTTCGGATGGAATAGGAACTTCTAAACGTCTGAAAGTTTCTGTCATTGTGGCTATTATGCCCGGAGCTGTATTTGCGATTGTACCGTCAAAATCAAAATATATTGCTTTGTATTTCATTTTTTTGCCGTGGAAATTTTTTGCAAAGATAATCATTAGACTTCACAATACGAAAACCGTTTTTTGATTTATTTGTTAACTAATTTTTCTATTTTCAATAAATATTTTAACTTTGAAACCGTAAAAATTACACTTAATTTTATTCCTTTACATTTAGCATGAAGAAGATAATTATTCTTGTTTTAAGTGCATGTATCTATATGTCTACAAGTGCACAAGAACACAAATTGTGGTATTCAAAACCGGCACAAAACTGGTTGGAAGCTCTTCCCGTCGGTAATTCTAAAATGGGTGCGATGGTTTTTGGTGGTACTCAAACTGAAGAAATTCAACTTAATGAAGAAACTTTTTGGGCGGGAAGTCCTCACCAAAATATCGCTAAAAATGCCAATCAGTGTCTTGACGAAGCTCGAAAACTGATTTTTGAAGGTAAAGAGCAAGACGCTCACAATCTTTTGGAGAAGAATTTTATGTGCGGTCCTCACGGTATGAGTTATTTAACTTTGGGTAGCGTTTACATCAAATTTCCTGAATCTCAAATCAATAATTACCATCGTGAATTAGATTTGTCAACGGCTTTAAATACAACAACATACGCTGCCGGAGATGCTCAAATTAAACGTACTGTTTTTGCTCCGTTAACAGAAAAAGTTGTTGTTGTAAAAATTGAATCCGACAAAAAAGAATCTTTGAATTTTTCTGTAACTCATTCTTGTGTTTTGCAGACCCAACATTCTGTTAATCAAAATATTTTGACAGCAATTATCAAAAACAAAGATCAAGAAGGAATTCCGGGAAAACTTACTGCCGAGATGAAAGTTTTGATTGTTTCCGACGGTAAAACTTCTAACGAAAATGATAGTACAATTTCTGTAAAAAACGCTTCAAAAGCTACTCTTTATATCACAGCGTCAACCAATTACAAGAATTTTCAGGATATCACGGCTAATCCGTCTTTGTTAAATGAATCGGCATTAAATTCTGTAAAATCAAAATCTTACGAGGATATTCTTGCGCAGCATCTCAAGAAATATCAAGAACAATACAATCGTGTAAAACTTGTACTTTCAAAAGATGAAAATTCAGCAAAGGAAACTGATAAACGTCTTGAAAATTTCTGTAATTCAAAAGATTATGATATGGTTTCGTTGATGATGCAATATGGTCGTTACCTTATGATATCATCATCGCAACCGTGTGGTCAACCTGCTAATCTTCAGGGAATTTGGAATTATCAAACCAATCCGGCTTGGGATTCTAAATATACAATCAATATCAATACCGAAATGAATTATTGGATTTCTAATTTGGGAAATCTTTCGGATAACGAATTGCCTTTGATTGATATGATTAACGATTTGAGTATCAGTGGAAAAGAAGCTGCATCTACACTTTACGGTTGCAACGGTTGGACTGCTCATCACAATACTGATCTTTGGCGAATTGCCGGACCTGTTGACGGAGTTTTTTGGGGATTTTTCCCGACCGGCGGCGCATGGCTTTCTACACATATTTGGCAACATTATTTGTTTACCGGTAATATCGAATTTTTGAGGAAAAATTATCCGGTGCTGAAGGGAGCAGCTGATTTTTTAGTTGATTTTTTGCAAAACGATCCGCGTTACAATTGCCTTGTGATTGTTCCTTCTGTTTCTCCTGAGCACGGTCCCGATGGCAAATCTACTCCTGTAACTGCTGGTACTACAATGGATAATCAAATTGTTTTTGACGTCCTTACTTCTACTCTCAAAGCTATGGAGGCTCTCAAAATTTCAGATTCTCAGTATGTTGAAAAACTTCAAAATATCATAAAACAGTTGCCGGAAATGCGAATCGGAAAATACGGTCAACTTCAGGAATGGCTTTCGGATTCCGATGACCCGAAAGACGAACATCGACATATTTCGCATCTTTACGGTTTGTTTCCGTCAAATCAAATTTCTCCGTATTCCAATCCTGAACTTTTCTGTGCAGCTGCCAATACTCTTAAACAGCGTGGCGATATGGCTACAGGTTGGTCGTTGGGTTGGAAAGTAAACTTTTGGGCAAGGATGCTGGACGGTAATCATGCTCTACAGATTATCTCAAACATGTTAAAACTTTTGCCGTCAGAGTATTCCGGATATTTCGCGCCGCAACAATTTGCTCAGGGCAGAACATATCCGAACCTTTTTGATGCTCATCCGCCGTTTCAAATTGACGGTAATTTCGGATGTGCTGCCGGTATTTTGGAGATGCTTTTACAAAGTCATGACGGCGCATTGCATCTTTTGCCGGCACTTCCTGACGATTGGAAAAATGGTGAAATTTGCGGTGTAAAAGCTCGCGGCGGTTTCGAGGTTGATATCAAATGGTCTGATAATAAAATTGTTACAGCAAAAATTAAATCTCAAAACGGAGGAATTGTAAGATTAAGAAGTTATCAGCCGTTGAAATGCAAGGGTTTGAAAATTGCGAATGGTGAGGTTCAGAATCCGTTTTTGGAACGTCCTGAAGTTAAGAAACCTATAATTTCGCCTGATAATACTGCAAATCTCAAACCTGTACTGAAACCTGTTTATGAGTATGATTTACAGACAGTAAAAGGTAAAGAATATGTTGTAAAAGGATTGTGAAAAATACAGTTTGAAAATATTTAATACCAAAAAAAGTAACAAAAACCATAGTCGGGTTTTGTTACTTTTGAAAATTTACGATAATTCTTGTATAATTATCAACCTTTTCTTTGTTGTGATTCAGTTGTTCACAAGAAGTGCTAATCAGCATTATTGATATTATCATTGCTGCAAGTACGAGTAAAGTATGAGTTTTCATTTTTTTGAACAATTATTGTTTAATTAATATTTGGCAAAAATAATTAATCTTTTCGTGATGCAAAACGGTTGAAAACTGAAAAAATGTTAATAATTTTGCAGCGTTTTCTTACTTATTTTTCTTAACAAATAATGGGCTATATTGGAGAAATTATTTCCTTGGGAGTTGCATTCCTTTGGACTGTTACTGCTTTAGTTAGTGATTTGGCAGTCAAACAATTAGGAGTTTTTGTGTCAAATGTTTGGCGAATGCTTGCCGCCATGATACTTTCCGGAGTTTTGATGTGGATTTTTTGTGGAGATTTTTGGCCGGTTTATGCAAATTCTGAAGCGTGGATTTGGCTTTTGATTTCGGGTGTCGTCGGTTACTTTTTCGGTGATTGGTGTTTGTTTAACAGTTACATCTGGATAGGTCCGAGATATGGACAGCTTTTTATGACATTGGCTCCGTTGTCATCTGCAATCGCTGCTTATTTCACTCTGAGTGAGCCACTTTCGTGGAAATCTATATTGGCGATGATTGTTACTCTTATTGGTATTTCAATTTCGATTCTTGGCAAGGGTGAGGACAAAAAAATTAAACTTCAGTTGCCGTTGAAAGGTATTTTGTTTGGAATTGGAGCCGGAGTAGGGCAGGGTATTGGTATTGTATTGTCAAAAATCGGTATGAATTATTATACAGAAGGCGTTCCTTCCGATGTTTTGCCTGATATTCAGAATTATTTGGCGTTTTCATCAAATCAGATTCGCTGTATTGCAGGTTTTATTTGTTTTACAATTTGGTTGCTGTTGCGAGGTGAATTTCCAAAATTAAAAGAGTCTTACAAAAATCATAAAGGGATGTTGATGGTTGGTTTAGCTGTAATTTTTGGACCTTTTCTTGGTGTTGGATTCTCATTGATGGCTGTAAATTACGTAGAAGCCGGCATTGCATCAACATTGATGGCGTTGACTCCTGTAATTATTATTTTACCGTCGCGATTGATTTATAAAGAGAAAATTACATTCAAAACCATTTCCGGAGCTATTGTAGCCGTACTTGGTGCATCATTATTCTTTTTACTGAAATAAAATTGTAGTAAAAGTACTCAGAAAATATCCGTCGGCAATCATTGTATAATTGTCAGCGGATATTTTTTTTATTACAACTTTTCGATGTCTTCGATTGATAATTTAGTATATTTTGAAATAATATCAATCGGTAATCCGTCTGCTTTCATACGTTTGGCAGTATTTAGAGCATTTTGTTGTGCGCCTTCCTCACGTCCTTTGGCGAGACCATACTCAACTCCGTCTTTGAATTTTCCCGTTGCAAGAGTTTTGGCGGTGCTGACTGCATCCCAATAACGATCGTAACCTAAAATTTCATCCTGTGTTAAATAGGTGCAAATATCCAACGCTTTGGAAATTTCGGGACTTTCAAATAATTCAGGATCAACGTCTACGGTTTTTTCATTGATTTCTGTTAAGAATTTCAACCACAAAACCTGCATCTTTTTTTCTGACATCGTTTTCGGCTTGAATTTCGGTAACTCAAAGAAAAACAGTTCAATACCTTCAATTGATTTTTCAGGATTGGAAGGTTCGCACATCGTATAGCGATGATAATATTCGTCACTTGAAGAGTCAAAGATGTCATTTACAAGATTTAAACCGTAAACCGGCATCAATGCATCGTAATTTTCGCCTCGTTCTATTTGGCTGACGTACATCTTTGCCGCATTGAAAAGTATACGTTGTTTGAAATACGATGTCCAATACATCTGCATTTCTACAACAAATGTTCTACCCTTGAGATCTACACACAATACATCCACGATACTGTCTTTGAGTTCGGGAATCAAAGGCAATTCTTCGGGCTGAAGATATTTTATTGTTTTAACTTCGTCTTCCAAAGGCAACATCGCGTTCAAAAAACTTATTGTTAAATCTTCATTGCGTCCGAAAATCTTTTTAAATAAGATGTCTGCTCGTGGGTCGTAGTATTTCATGGTGTAATAATTTTGTTGCAAAGATAATAAAAGTTGATAGAAAACAAAGTATTAGAAGTTGGGAAAATGTTTTTTTTGCAACTTCTAACACAAAAAATACGGAATTTATAAAATTAACAGAAAACTCAAAATATTGTAAAATACAGATTAGATTAGTTGCTTTTTTTTGATTTTATATTTACTGTCTTTTTTCGTGAATAAAAGTATATGCTGTTGATTATCAAAATAATTTCGTTTTTGAGCAACAATGGCAATGTTTTTGCCTTGTTTTTATGTAATAACCCTAAAACCATAAAACAACATGATAATCAATGCTTTAACAATATTGCTTTCTGTATTTGCATTTCTTTTGATTTTGCATAATTATTTTTGCTGGAAATATAATGTTGACAGAGTAAAAGTTCATGCAATTACTGAGACTGAATTGGAATCCAAAATTAGTAAAATTGATGCCGAAGTAAATTCGGTTCAAAAAACTTTTGACTCTAAAAATGCGGAAATGGATTCTGCAATTGAGAGTTTCAAAAAGTATGAAAACGATTTTCTCGTTGGTGTGAAATATGCTGAACGTATCCAACGTTCCGTAATTCCTAATTTGTTGAATTTAAAAAAAGTTTTTCCGCAAAGTTTTGTTTACTATGCGCCGCGGGATATCGTGAGTGGAGATTTTTATACTGTGGCTCAATTAGAAAAAAATGATGTGGTTGTAGTGGCAGATTGTACAGGTCACGGCGTGCCGGGCGGATTTCTTACGATGTTTTGTATAACTGCTGTAAAAGACAGATTGTCAAAATATTACAATTCTGTAGAAATCGATACTGCTGAAGTTTTGGCAAAATTGAGAAGTTTTTTAATTGCATCGCTTTCCGAGAAAAACGATAACGATTCTACGATGGAATTTTCTGACGGAATGGATATTACGCTTGTGGTTTTCGATAAACAACATACAAAAATTAATTTCTCGCTTGCCAATCATAATCTTTATGTTTGTCACGAAGGTCAAGTTACAAAATACAAGGGCGACCGTATGCCGGTAGGTCGTCATCCGCGTCAAGATGAAAGTTTTCACATGCAGAGTTGCGATTTGTCTAAGGGTGACATGATTTACTTTTGCAGTGACGGCATTCAAGATCAGATTGGAGGCCCTGAAGAACAGAAATTTATGACGAAACGTCTTCAAAAAATGGTTGGCGATCTCGCTCCGTTGGATATCGATGAACAATATCGAACGACTGTAAAAACTGTTACCGAATGGAAAGAAGGTCAAGAACAATTTGATGATCAATCTCTTATCGGTATTCGAGTGTAATATTTTAGTTAAAAAAAAATAATCAACTATTATCATGAATCAACTGAATATTTTTTTACTTGTTTTAGTGATTGTACTTGCGGTATTCACTGTGTTTCAATATATTAAAAAAAGAAAATTGCAGAGTAAATGGCGCAATCTTAAACAATCTTACGATAAACATTGTTGGGAAAAATCTCAACAATTGGAATCTTTGCGTCAAAATACAGAAAAACTTACGCAGGAACTAGAACGTAAACAAAAGGCACTCAACACGTTGAAA
Organism: Bacteroidales bacterium; assembly: GCA_017541145.1. Lineage (GTDB taxonomy): Bacteria > Bacteroidota > Bacteroidia > Bacteroidales > UBA3824 > UBA3824. The sequence continues at coordinate 24,457 of JAFXZT010000004.1, forward strand.
GACGAAACGATGTCGAGTATCCGTTATGCACGGCGTATTCAGGAAGCGGCTTTTACACAGGATAGTGAACTTTTAAAAATTTTCCCCGAAGCTTTTATTTATACCCGCACGCACAGTATTGTAAGCGGTGATTTCTACAAAGCCATTGAAACTCAGAATTTTAAAATCTTTGCTTTGGCGGATTGTGCCGGACATGGCATTCCGGGCGGTTTTCTTACCATGCTCGGTATCTCAATTTTGAAAGAGCAACTGTCTGAACATTACACAGATACAGAAATTCATACCGCAGAAATCCTTGAAAAAATGCGTGACGGAATTATCAGTTCGCTCAATTCCGGCGATTCTAATATCGAAAATATCAACGACGGTCTCAATCTTACACTTGTAGCATTTAATAAAAACAATAATTCGTTGATTTTCAGCGGTGCTAACCAAAATCTCTATATTTGGCGTAACGGTGATGTCAAAGTCTTGAAAGGTGATAAAATTCCTGTAGGTTGGTCGATGAAAGGCAATTTGCCTTACACTGAGCAAGGTTGCGAAATTTTTGTCGGTGATATGGTATTTTTTACAACAGACAGTTTACAAAGTCAGTTCGGTGGCGAAAACGATCAAAAATTCGGTTCAAAACGTCTTGTTCAGATGTTTCAAGAGATTGGTTCAAAGTCGGCTGTCGAACAAAAAAATATAATCAGTAACACTGTTGAAACTTGGATTGACGGTCATATTCAAGTAGACGATATTTCGCTTGCCGGAATTAGAATTTAGTTTATATTTTTTTGACATCTGTTAAAACTTTGACGCTTGCCTCGACTCGGAAAAAATAGTATCTTTGCGGTATGGAAAGTCAACGTACATACATCGCAATCGATTTGAAATCTTTCTATGCTTCGGTGGAATGTGTAGAAAGAGGTCTTGACCCGTTGACTACCAATCTGATAGTGGCAGATAACAGTAGAACCGAAAAAACAATTTGTCTTGCTGTTTCGCCGTCGCTTAAAAGTTTCGGTTTGCCCGGACGTCCCCGTCTTTTTGAAGTCGTTCAGAAAATCAATGCCGTGAATTATGAACGAAAAATCAGAAACAATTACCGCGTTTCGGGCTCGTCTTACAATTACAACGAACTTATACTTCATCCCGAAATGCAAGTGGATTACATCGTGGCTGTGCCGAGGATGTCGTATTATATCAATTACAGTACAAGGATTTACCAAGTTTATCTCAAATATATTGCGCCGGAAGATATTCATGTTTATTCTATCGATGAGATTTTTTTCGATGCTACAGAATACTTGAAAACATACAAGATGTCAGCTCAGGAATTAACTGTTACAATGATTCGTGATGTGTTGAAACAAACCGGAATAACAGCTACGGCGGGCATCGGTCCTAATCTTTATCTTTGTAAAATTGCGATGGATATCGTGGCAAAACATATTTCGGCTGACAAAGACGGCGTAAGAATAGCCGAACTCGATGAGATGTCGTATCGGAAAAAACTTTGGAATCACAAGCCGTTGACAAGTTTTTGGCGCGTGGGAGCCGGTATCGCCAACCGCTTGGCTCAATACGGAATTGATACGATGGGAAAATTGGCGCGGGTTTCGCTTACTAACGAGGATTTTCTTTACAAACTTTTTGGTGTAAATGCCGAATTGCTTATCGATCACGCATGGGGTTGGGAGCCTTGTACATTGCAAGCTATCAAACAGTATAAACCCGAATCCAACAGCATTAGCAGCGGACAGGTTTTGCAATCGGCGTATGATTTCAAGAAAGCTAAAGTTGTGATTCAGGAAATGGCTGACGCACTTTCATTGGATTTAGTTTCAAAACGCCTTGTTACCGATCAGTTGGTTTTAACAGTCGGTTATGATACCGAAAGCCTTTCGCGCAGTGATATCCGTGATTCTTACAACGGTTCGGTGGCGTACGATTATTACGGACGGGCTGTTCCGAAAAGTTCTCACGGAAGTATAAATCTCAGTCGTAAAACGTCGTCGGGAAAAATGATTGTTGATGCGATGACAGAACTTTGCGACCGAATTGTTAATCCGTTGTTGCTTGTACGCAGAATTTGTGTTGTAGCAAACAATGTTATAAACGAAAACGATGTAAAATTACAAAAAAAATCGGCCGTTCAGCTCGATTTATTTGCTGATTATGAAGCAATTAAAAAACAAGAAGCCGAGCAAAACGAGGAACTGAAAAAGGAACGCAGAGTGCAAGAAACATTGCTTGATATCAAGAAAAAATTCGGTAACAATGCGATACTCAAAGGTTTGGATTTTAGCGAAGGAGCTACAACCCGCGAGCGCAACAATCAGATAGGAGGTCACAAAGCATAATGGACGAAAATTACGACGATATAATAAATTTGCCGCATCCTGACCCGAAAAATCATCCTCGAATGAGTATTGAAAAGCGGGCTGCACAATTTGCGCCATTTGCTGCGCTTACCGGACATTCGGACGCAATTCAAGAAGCCGGTCGGTTGACTGATGATTTTGTCAACATCGGTTCCGATGTGCAAAAGGAACTTGATATCAAGATGAATTTCTTGATGTTGCATGTTGACGAACAGCCCGAAATTTCAATTACTTATTTCTTGCCTGACCGTATGAAAGCCGGCGGCGAATACAAAGAGATGTCAGGCAAAATTAAAAAAATTGATGAACTTGGTTCCGTGATTATTTTGAATGACGGAACCAAAATTCCTGTTAATAATATTATTGATATTCAAAGTGTTGTGTTCAACGATTTGAATATTTGATCCTTTTTTTGTTAACATCTTTTCTTTACAAGATTCAAAAAAGCCTCTTGCATTGCATCAAGAAGCTCTTTGGCGGCGGCAGCGGTATCGCGTTGAGAGTCGTTGCTTGGGCTGTCGTCGTTGTCTTCTTGTGCGGAATTGTTGCTTGTAGATTCTGTATCGTCCGGAGTTTCAGGGAGTTTGTCGGAACTTATTCCTATTACATTTTCCAAAAAATCGTTGAACAAAATCACTTTGAAAGCATGACCTGTTTCTTTGAAAAATATTGATTGATACATCTCGTAAGTTTCTTGAGTATCGGGATTTATCCAATCGGAATCAAAGTCTTGACTTACTACAAAAATGATGTCTTTGTTCTGAGTATCAGCAAGTTTTATAAGTTCGTTGAAAATTACAAAATCGGTTTCTTTGTTAGAAATTCTGTATTCGCTCATGCCCGGAAAAAATCCCGGAAATTCCTTTTTGTCCAATTCGTCTTGTGACACGTATCCCGAAAAAGATTTTTTTGCAGTTGCTTTGGTTTTAGTGGATTTTTCGCTGGCGATACAATCTTTTTTGTAATCGTGAAGTTTCTCCAAAAGTGCTTCAAATTCTTTTTTTAATTCTTCGTAATCTTCTGACAACGAAGTACTAAAGTCGATATTCTCGCAAATTACCGATAGATTATAAAAGTTGTCTTTCTTGGAATTTTCCGATTTTTGTTTGAAATATTTTTTAGTTGAGTTTACAGATTCTACCCACTTGGTTTTCAATTCGTTAATTTGTTGTTTTATATCTTCGTTGTCGATTGCACGGTTTATAGAATCCAACAAACTTTCCATTTTTTGACTGGAATTTATAAAATTGATAACCGCTGGATCAAGCTCTTTGGTGATTCGTTTTTGTTTTTCCTTTAGAATCAGAAAATCGTCTGAAACTCTGCTTGTTGAATAACATTTTCTTGTCTTTACAAATTCGTCAAACGCTGTGATATTTTCTTTGCTGAGGTTCATTACATTTATCAATGCGCATGAATTGAACGCGTAAATAAAATTTTCCGGATTTGAATATGCGTTTTGAATTGCTTTGGCAGCGTTGTAAGAATTTGTAAAATCTTGTTTGAATGTTCTGAAAATTTTTCCGTATCTGCTTTCTTGTGTTGTAGACATGTATTTTGAGAAGTTTTTTTGAAGTTAAGAATAATTTTTTTCGATTTGACTCTTTTTTTGATTTTGACATCAAGTCCAAATTTTATTAAACGTATTTCTGTAAAAAATGTTTCATTAAAATCGTAAAAAATGTCAGAAAAAAATCATAAAAAAAACTCCGTATTCTCTGTAGAATTTTGTGATTCCCTCAGTTTATACGGAGTTAGTTAAAAAGTTTAAAAAATGTTGAATAACAACCAATTGATAATTTATGATAGTTTGTGAATCGTTAAATAAGCCTTACAAATCCAAAAGTACAAATCGACTGTTAATCATATCGCAAAAGTAAATTTGGACAGAGCATGGAGCATATTCGTAGATGTCTTCCGCAACGCTTAACGTGATGCGTCCGGTATCGCCGATATTGAAATCGCAATGGATATCGGTTTCGCCGCTTTTAATTTTTTTCATTTTGTCTTTGTCCGGTTCTTCGCTTAGTTTAATTGTTTCAAATTCAACGGGTTCACCATATTTATCGGATAGAATTTTTTTGAGTTTTTCGTATTCGGAAATCAGAGTGTTCCATTGACTGCTTGTTTTGCAAGTAACGAGTACACCGTCGGTTTGACCCAACGAATTGTCCAGAATAAGTAATTTCGTATTGTTGTAACATTCGTAAGGTCCTTGCATTCCGATAGATCCGTCGTAAGCATGACCTTTGTGGTAGCCTTTTTTCTTGAGAGAGTTTGCAAAGTCTTTAGGAGCACAATCCATCGAAATGCCTTCAAATGTCATGTGCTGGGCATTTAGCTGTAGGGCAAACAGCATAATCAAGATTGTAGTTAAAGCTTTCATGATGATGTGTTTTTTTTAATTGTATTGGATGTCTTTGTTACCGTCATTAAGATCCAACATCGTTTGATCGAAATCTTCAAACATGCTGATATCCATATAAGTAACTTTTACCGAGCCTGAGTCCTGATTGAGAACGTCGGCTGTGATACAGAGTTCAACGATTTTCGCACCGCCGATATAAAATCCGCAAGTAAACATAAAAGGCGATTCTTTCAGCAACGAAATTTTTTCTGCTTCGGTTTCCGAACTGTTTCTAAGCAGTTCGCTGTCGAAGCTTTCGCCGTAAATGATTTGCAGATTTGCTTTCAGACGGTCGTAAGCGCTTACAAGTTGGTCCCATTCGGATGAGGATCTCACGGTGATTGCTACAAGTTTTACAGAGTCGCTGCTGTTGCCGACAATCTCAAATAGAGAATTGTAAAATCCTGCAAATTCGCCTTGCATTAAAGGGTTGCCGTGATTGGAGCCCACCCATTTCAAGCCCTGAGCCTGAAATCTGTCCACGAGTTCCGAGGGCGAACAATCGGTATATTCTCCCTTGATTTTCATGGGCTGTGAGTTTGCCGTGATGACAAACATCATAATTAGCAGAGTTATTAAAGTTCGTTTCATGTTGTTTATTAATTAGGTTATGGTCTCAAATATATCAAAACTTTTATTTCATGATACCAAAAACACGTATTTTTTTTGATTATTTTTTTTTGTATTGCATGTGATTTTTTTTGTTGACTTTTTTTATATTTTTTGTGATAAATTAATCTGATAATTAGTAAGATATGGAGATACAATTGTATTTAAAAACATATTTTAGAAGAAATAGTTTTACTTCCTCTAAAGTTAATTTTTATTGAAACTTTTTTATAAATTAATTGTATATTTAGTGATAGATTTTTATTCTAAATTTCGTTTGAATTTTTGTTGATTTTAGATTTTTATCATAAATTCTGCTTAAAATCAGAATTATTTTCTATTTTTCGATTGAATGATTCGTTAAGAATAATGCTTTTGGGGGTCTTGAATTATCGCGTTTAACCTCCATATAATTCATTTTTGGCAAATAATTTTTTATCACCTAATAAAACCGATATAGACAAATAATTATCAATAAAATAAAACAACTTACTTGCGAAACTTGAGTAAATAATCCTTACCTTTGCCGTTGAATAATAGAGAAATTTATGAAAATCATTTTTTATTTATTTACTGTATTTTTGTTTTTTTTGACATCGTTTCCTGTAAACGCTCAAAATTTTGTATCTAAAATAGATTATTTTTTGCAGAAACGTTATTCAAAAGTAAAATATGACACTTTATATGTTACCCGTCCGAAAAAACGCCTTTTGGTTATGCTTAAACCGAATATTTCTTATATCGGGATGACTTTATTGAAAGATTCCGTAAAAGTCGATTTTAACACGGTTTTGAAGCATACTTTCAGCCTTAATATCGGTTACAGTGGTTTGGTCGTGGGCTACAGATTCAAAATCGGTAAAAGGGCGGAAGATTTTATCGTTCGATATTACGGCAGAAAATTCGGTTTTGATTTGGATATTTGCAAAACTAACAATTTGCAAGGAACATTAACAAATGGGCAAAATGAAACGAAGATTAACAGCGGATTTTTAAATTTCGGGTTGGTTGAGTTTTTATCGTATTATGTTGTAAACGGTAAAAAGTTTTCATATCCGGCTGCTTTCACAAAAAGTTATTTTCAAAAGAAAAGTTGCGGTAGTATGCTTTTCGGGGCTTCATTTGTAAGTACATATTCAGAAAATAGCGATGCAAGTACTTCGTTATCAAATTATTCCATAGGATTAGGAGCAGGATATGGTTACAATTTCGTTAAGAACGACAAATGGTTGATTCATATTTCAGCACTTCCGGCGTTGGTGGTTACCCAAAAGAACGTTTTAACGGCAAATGATTTTGAGCAAGAGATTCCATACAAGCCAAATTTTATTATATCGGGCAAATTTTCAGTATCTTACAATTTGGAGAGATGGTTTTTCGGACTTGACGGAGTTGCTTTTAGTACAATCCTCGGCACTGAAAGTGTTTTACAAGCAACTTATCAACGTAATATTACCAGAATGTTTGTCGGGCTAAGGTTTTAAGAAAATAACTACTTATGTATTTTATTTTTTTGACGATATGAGGGTGTTGTTTTTGGTAGAGATTTTTCCTTTGAGTTGTAGTTGTGATTAGGGTTCTAAATCGTAGTCTGGAATATTATTGAAGAAATCATCTCTGCCTTTGAGTAATCCGTTAATCTCTTGACACATAAACTTACATGAGAAATCGTAAATAGGCTTTGCCGTAGCCAATTTTTCAGGTATTTCAAAGTTCAACTGGTCTGCGTAATATTTCACGAGTTTCTCATTTTTGGTCAAGTCAGCGGCAAAAAGAAACAAATACCTGCATCCCACATGTTCACGGATGCGTTGCACAATTGGAACAACGAAATACTAATGCGCCAAACGGCATAGGAATACCCATCTGTTCCCATCTTCCTCGAAAGCCTCGTTGCGAAGTGTCTGCGCAATACAGTCGTTCCTGCGGTTATAAAATTGTTCCACAAGCCTTAGATTGGCAATGTCTGATGACAAACGCTCACACGACAGGCACTTGAGTTCTTGCAATAGTTCTGACAAATTCTTCATGGTTGTTTATGCCCTTTGAATTAAGGAAATCTTGTTGTAGGGACAGCATTTTGCACCTTTTTTTGTATCTCTCGGCGTCTTCTATCTTCAAAAATTTCTCAAATTATATCTGATACTTTTCATATCCGGGCAGACAATGATTTCGTCAAATGAATATTGCAAATTACGCGGCATGAAACGTCCGTATTCTTGCGCCGAAGCGCTCCGATAGTTTTATAATTTGGTTCATTGCTAACTTTGTTTCAACAAAAATTCTTCCAAAGTTTTTTCGTCAGGTAATGCAAGCATATAGGTGGATACAAAAATTTTGTTGTCCAAACCTGCAAGGGCATATTCAACCATCTTTTTTCCTTTTTTGGTACAAAGCAAAATACCGACGGGTGGATTGTCGCCTTCATGCATTTCATTTTCTCTGAAATATGAAACATACGCATTCAACTGACTTAAATCTCCGTGTTTGAACTCATCGTTTTTGAGTTCGATGATAACGTTGCAATGCAAAATACGATTGTAAAAAACAAGGTCGGCGAAATAATATTCATCGTCAATAATCATCCGTTTTTGTCGTGCTTCAAAACAAAAGCCTTTTCCAAATTCTAACAAAAACTCTTGAAGGTGAGATATTAAAGCATTTTCCAAATCCGATTCTGTGAAATTTTCGGCTTTCAAATCCAAAAACTCGAATGAAAAAGGATCTTTAATAGTAAATGCAGGAGTGGTTTGTATTTCAGTCTGTTGCAGTAGGAGTTCGGGATTTTTGCTTATGCCCGTTCTAAAATAAAGATTAGTAACTATTTGCCGCCGCAATTCTCTGACACCCCAACAGCATTTAATACATTCTGTTTCATAAAAGAACCTTGCCTTTTTGTCTTCAACAGTCATAATTTCCACAATATGGGAAAAGGATAGTTGGTTAACTATCTGTTCGGCAGGCGTTTGAAAAAAGTCCGACAGTGTCGGACTTTTTTGCTGCATCAAATAGTCCTTGACAGAAGGATATAACAAAAAGAAACTTCGGCAGTTCTTCAAAAGAGTTTCGTTGATGCCACGTTTGTTGACTTTTGCGGACAATTTTTTTTTATAGTTTTTCGCCGTATTTCGCTCTATCGTTTCCTTTTTGCTCGTATTCAACAATATAAAAGCCAATGACATAATTCCTCACTGTCGCAAAACTGTTGACTGCTTTTACGGCGGCTGTTTGCGCTGACGTATGGACTTGTACTACCATTTCGGTTAATTGACTGAAAGAAATTGCCTTTTCTTTCTCCCAACCTTCGGGAAGATTATATGCTGCTGATATTTCGTTAGACATTTTCTTTTTGCTTTTCTCGCACCAAAGATAAGAAAATTTCTTGCCTTCGGCAAAAGTTTTTTACATGACAAAAGATATCTTTACAATATGGTGAAATTTTACAAAACATAATAAGCATCCCATTTAGCCGTCTTTCACGCCAACCGTGGATTCTCTATCTTTGTCTAAAAAAAAAACATGTTTAGCATAGGCGAATCAGACATATTCTTCGTATATTCCGTACATCCAAGGCTCGTATTAGGTGTGCGGGATTTTTTTGGTTGATACGATTTTGTACTCTTAGGAACTATTGTCGTTAACATTTTTTTTGCAAATTAATATCATTTTCCAAAACATTTATAATAATTTTGCGTTCGAAATAAAAAACATGCAACAATGAAAGCTTTGACATTATCTACATATTTGATTGCGAAAAGCAATCTGGCTGGCGACGGCTTGACGAATAAGAAACTCCAAAAGCTTTTGTACTACGTCAAGGCGTGGGGGCTTGTTTATTTTGAAGACGGAATTATTGACGATGACTTTCAGGCGTGGGTGCATGGACTTGTATGTCCGGAGGTATACAATGCCTACAAATCTTATAAATTTGGTCTTATTCAAAGCGACATGTCAGAAGAAAACGCGTGTAAAATTGTTGATTCGTTTTGCACTGAAAACCGCTTGGAGCAAGACTAACTTGATTTGATAGATTCTGTGTTCGACAAATATGGACAAATGACGTCGTTGCAACTTGAATTGCTTACGCACCAAGAAGAGCCTTGGAAAGAGGCAAGAAAGGGATTGAGTCCGACAGATACTGTTTACGTCTTGAAGAAAAAGGTCAAAATTAGTTCATTAATTTTTTCAATTCCTCAATATCGGGCAAAGCGTTGCGCAAACGCTCAGGCAGGTCTTTTGACGTGCGGTAGGTGGCAACTCCCATAGGCTTTGACGTGTCAGAAAACGATAATTCCACAATTTCTTCGTCTTTGGACTTACACAGAATGATGCCAATAGATGGATTTTCGTCAGGCAAGCGCACATAACGGTCAAGGGCGGCGAGGTAAAAATTCATTTTGCCTGTATATTCGGGCTTAAACTCGCCGCGTTTTAATTCAAAAGCGACAAGGCTGCGCAGCCGCCGAGAGAAAAACAGCAAATCTATTACAAACTCCTTGCCCGAAACTTCAAGTCGGTATTGGTTGCCTATGAACGAAAAATCCTGACCAAACGCCATTATGAAATTCTTGACATTTAGCACGATAGTTTGTTCTATCTCCCTTTCGTCCACCATCTCGGTATCCTCTATATTGATGAAGTCGAGCATATATTCGTCCTTGAACGACTGCAACGCGCGTTGTTTGAAATCCGCATCTGTAATCGTGCGGGCAAAGTTAGTTTGCTGTATTGTGCCTTGTTTTTTATAAAGATTTTCGTTGAGATGGTATTTGGCTTTGTCATAAGTCCAAAATTCTTTTGCGCTTAGACGAATGTAGAACAAACGCTCTTCCAAGGTCGATGTCTTTCTAATAATTTCTCTATGTATTGAAAAACCGACACTTAAAAAACTTTTATAATCTTCTTCACTCAAATCGGCAGACGTTATCTGCCGATTTAATAATTCGCTTATATTCAAATTGTTATCTAAATCGGCAGCTGATAACTGCCGATTTAAGACGGGACACCACGTTTCGTAAAACGTGCGCATATTTTTGATGTTAGTTTCCGAAAAACCTGTCAGTCCCGGCAATTCTTGTTGAAGCATTTTTGAGATAACGGCGATGGCGTGAGTGTTCCAAGCGTCAACACGGCTATGCACTGACACGTAATTGCCCACCCAATAATACAATGCCAACATTTCTTTGTTGACCAACCTCGCGGCGCGGTATCGGCTTTCCAAGATGGCATGTTTGATGGCTTTCACCGCCGGTAAATAGTTTGCTGATAATTGTTTTTGCTCCATTGATATTTGTGGATTTTGTAACACTGCAAAAATAGTTTTTTCCTGCGGCAGTGCAAAAATTTCAGGGAAGTTTTTTTCGAGAAAAATGCGATGTCAGTTCGTGCAATTTTTGCACATACTATGCTACATTACAGTATGTAAGTTCCGAAATAATAGAAGTATTTTAATGCAAATTTTTTTATATTATCGGTTCCATCTTTGTCAATAATTATTGGAAAACCAAATGTGTTATAAAGTACTTCGTAATCATTATTCTTTGATTTAAAATCTAATAACTTTTGCGTAATTATTTGATTACCATTTAAGATTCTATTGGCTAACATATTGTTCAAGTAATTTAGGTAATTTTTTAGATCTTTCTCTTTGCAAGAAAATGTCTTGTAAAATGTTTCCATTGTCTTCTTATTGTAGTTTGTTTTGTGTTCTATTTTGTAGCCTAAATAATCTTGTAAAACTTCGGTATCTACATCGTTATTTTTTTGTTTTTCTACGATTTTTTTTATTTCATTTCTATCAACAACTTTGTTGCCCAATATTTCTTTACATTTGCTATAGAACTCGTTTATCGCATACGTATTCTCTTTCAAATCAGACGCTTTGAAGCCGAGAGGTAATTCCGCCAATAAGTCTTTAATTGCAGATTTCTGATTTTTCGTCATCATGGCAATATCACATATAGCGAACTGAAACAATGGGTTGTCTTTCAGAATATCATATTGTTCCAATTTTTGTATCCATACGTTGTTTCCAACATTGCATTTTGAAAAAATGTATTTTCGAGCCAAAAGCACAAATGCTTCTAGCAGATCAGAATCGTCCGAATTGCACATACCGTTATACGTACAAAAATGTTGAAGATATCGCATATATTCCTCAAATATAACTTTTTCATCATTTGTGCCATCTAATATGATGACATAATGATTGTTTTTGATGAAAATATCTGCTGGTAATACTTTTGTCATTTTCTGTATTATTTTTTAGCAACCAATGTTGCCCCTTTAAAAGACAACATTGGTTAATTCATTTTTTACTCGTTTATTCCCATCTCTGCCATCTGTTTCTTCACCTCTGCGCTTTCGTCCTGCAACTTGTCGCGGAGTTGCTTGGCTTCGTCGAGTGCCTTGGCCTTGTTGGTGAGGTTGCCTTGGATTTCTTCGATTTGGTTCTGCAAATCAGCCAAAATGCCTTCTTTGAACGTTTCTGTTACGGCTGCAATCGTTCTTTCCTTGCCGTTCATAAGCACTGCGAGATACGGCTCTGGATCGAAACCTCCTTGAATTTTATTGATGGTGTCTTTGAGTTCGCTAACGACTTCTGAATGATTCCACCAACTCTTGATTCCATAATAAAGTCCTGCGCCGATAATTCCGCCCAAGAACAAGGTAACTGCGCCTTCAATTACCTTGCCTACACCACTGCCTTCTTCGTTGTCGCCTGATCCTTCATACTTGAAAATTTCGTCGTTGTCGATGTCAATCTCTATTTTCCGCTGGGCCTTTTTGGACAAATCTTGTGTGTCAACGTTGGGCAGATATTTGTAGAACACTTCCTCTGCTTCACCGAAGAAATCACGTACCAAGCCGCGCAATTTCAATTTTGCATTTCGTGCAATATCTTCGGTAATGCGTTTCAACGTTCTCGTCTGTAAGATGTTCATTTCTCCGTCAAGTTGCGGCTTTATCTTGTCGAAACTTTGGAAGGTTCCCCAATTATCAACAATGCCGTTGAGTTTGCGACACGAGGCATCCACAGCATCCTCCAAATCTCTTGCTCCTGTGCGGATTATGTTTTTGAACTCGTCGTCAATTTCTTCTGCCAACCCTTCGATTTTCTTGGATAAGCGGCGTGTTGCCTTGGCAATATTTTCTTTCTTCTCGTCAAGTTCGTCATTAGGCGTGTTGTACAGGACCACGCTCTGCTCTGCCTTAACAATCTCTTTGGCGATGTCTTCCAATTTCTTGGTGGCAGCCGCTTTGATAGCGTTCAACGGCTTTTTGAAAAGGATTTCTTCCTTGTCTTTGCTAATCATTTCAATAACAGCAGCCGACAAGTTGTCGATGTGGCTTTTCTCCTTAAACTGCTTCCAATTACTGATTTCGAAATTGTCGCAATGTCTATTCCATGCTTCATTGTATGATTCATTAGACGTAATTTTTGACATATTTTTTTCTGCAATTTTGGAGAGCAACGCCATTTCTGCCGATAATGGAATCGGTTCGGTGTTTTTCAGGATTTCCGTTAGTGTAACGTCGCCACAATTCTTGCTTGCTTCGCGCAGTTCTTCCTTGACATAATCCTTGATTTTGTCTTCTGTCTCGCCATTTTTATATGGAATGTCGTATTTGTTGATTCCAATCAAAACTTTGCCGATGCCGCACTGACGAACATTTTCAAAAAGAATTGTCCTGTCGGTGGCATTAAAGGGTTGCCCCGCGTAGAGCAACATCAAAACGACATCTGCTTTCTTCAAAAACTCTTTGGTGCGTTCTTCGCGGGATACTATCGGGTCGTTGAAACCGGGAGTATCCACAATTTCAACGCCTTTCAAGTACTCTTTTGGGTAGAATATCTTTACGGACTTTGTGATTGAAACATACTTCCCGTCCGCACCAACATACTCCTCTAAATTCTCAAAGGTGTCGTCTTGTGTGTGTCCCAAATACTGCGACAGATTATTTCCGAGTTCCTTGGATTTTTCCACGAGTTCTTGTGCCGCTTGTACCTTTGATTTTTCCAAATCACTAAGGCCGTCAATGCTGCGAGCGGCTTGCGTTTTCTGTTCTTCCCACTCGTTTGACGTGTAGAACTCTGCCACAACTTTTTTCTGTTCACCGTATGTAATAACAGAGAGTGCGGCAGTCATCGGAATTGTGGCAGCCGGCAATACGTCGTCCTCAAACACAAAAGCATTCAAAAATGTCGATTTGCCGCACTTCATCTGTCCGATTACCCCGATTGTCAATGTGTCGTCATTGATTTTCTTAATCAGTTCTTCGGCTCTCTGATTGTTCTTTATGTTGTCTGCATCAAACCATTTGAATTCTTTGGCTTTCTCTACCATCGAAATCAAATTTTGTTTCTTTTGATGCAGTTCCTCGAATATGTTTTGTGCCATTATTTCAGTTTATTAAGTTCTGTAATTTTTTTATTTAAGTTCTCCTGAATTTCAATGATGCGGTTCAAATTGTTCTGATCGCTCCATTTTTCTTGATACTTGTCCATATTTTCTGATACAGCCTTGCCGTAATCAAAGAAATTATTTGCTAATTCGTATGCTCCGCTGTAAATACTGTTCACTTTATTTTTAAAAGAGTCGTATTCGCTCAGAGAAAACTCAATCATATCAGACCTGAAAAAGTTTGATTCATAATGCCCCAACCCCATAACGTCATCACAATTACGCTGAACGCCAACGGCTAACTGATTAGTTTTTTCTTGCATTTCATCAATTTGCTTATCAGATTCATTGCAAATATTAGCAGAATCATTAAACCATTGTTGGCTTGTGTCCACCATATTGTTCACCCATTGCATTACTTCGTTCAAATATTCACTTGTATTGTTGGAACGCGGAACGTTCTTGATGACGTTCATCAAAGTAGAAGGAGATTCCTTTTGTGAGAACCTGATGTACTGGACGACATCAACACCGTTGTCTGCCAAAGTACGTTTAATCAAATTCTCAACCTGCGTTACATCACGATCAGACTTTGTATCCACTTTGTTGATAACAACGTAAAGCGGTTTTTGCAGATTTTCCTTGATCAATTTGATTGAAGATTTGTTGATTGTTCCTGCATTGACATCGAATACCCAAAAGAGCGCATCGCACTCGTTGATGACATCAATTGTTCTTTGCGCATCCTCTTGATCGTTGGAATTGAATCCGGGTGTGTCCAAGATACTGAGGTTTTTAAGGTTGCCGTTTGGATATTCCATTACAAAGTATTTCAACATTGCCGAAACACCATCAACCTCGTCCAAGACTTCTTTGTTGATCTTCTCAAATGTTTCCTTCGGCATATTTTTCACGATGTTGTCTGGTGATACAAACTGAAATTTTTCAATATTTCCTCCGCTAATATACGTTGGAATTGCAGTTGTAGCCTTGGTGCTTACCGGCAATTTCACAGACAGGATTCTATTCACAATTGATGTTTTACCCGCAGAAAACTCGCCCACGAATGCAATTGCTGTCTTATTGGCAATCCATTTTTTGCGGCTGATTGTTTCCCAATCAAACACACTATAAAAATAGTATTTTTCATGGTCATGCAAATGCTCATTTGGATCTTCTGGACGCTTGAAACATTTTGTAACCCATGGATAGAGTTGGTCAAGAATTATGTCCTTGATGTCGTCTATCAAGTCGTACAACTTGTTCATATCGCCGCTTGTTGTTGGTTCAGCCGTTAGAACTTCTTTCACAAAAGCCAAAGATTCTGCTTTCAGATTAGCCGACTTTTCCGCATCTTTGAGATCCATAGAAAGCGTTTGCACTTGTTCGTTTGCTGCCTCCAAATCCTTTTTAGACTTTCTCAAATCATCTTCAATTTGGTTTTTCTGCTCCTCCAATTTGCGCTTTTCTTTTTTCAATTTGTCGTTGAAATCATCTTCCAAATCATCTTTCTCTTCTTCAAGGTCGGAGATTTTCTTTTTAAGTTTTTTGATTTCGTCGGAAGCCGATGTATCGACTTTTCCTTTCTGAGCGTCTTGCAAACGTTTGTCGAGGTCTTTGTTCTCAGATTCCATTTTTGCAAGTTTTTTCTGCAAATCTGCTTTCTCTTGATTAAGAGAATCAATTTGCTCCTGTTGTGCTTTCGACGATGCAGAACTGTTTCCTGATTCGAGGTTTTGAAGTTTCGTCTGCAAATCATATTTCTCTTTATTGAGATTGTCGATTTGCTCCTGCAACACTTGTGTTTTAGTTGCAGTTTTAACCTCTTCCAATCGTTTGTCGGCATCGGACATAGGAAGTTGTTTGTTGTTTTTTGGCTTGAATAAAAATGCCAAACCAAAACCAACCAACAATGTTACAGCACAACAGATAATTACCATTATAGTTGCCATTATTCCTTGTTTTTAAGTTGTTTTAATTGAATTTCCAGAACTTCGCAGTTCTCTTTGTACTCCTTGACTTTGCGTTCAAGTTCCTCTTTTTGTGAAGAGAGGCTCTTGATTTTGCTCTTTGCCGTTTCGAGTTCATCCGCTAAATCGTCCTTGGAATCGTCTGATTCGTTGAATTTTGCCCGCAGTTTTTTGTTTTCGGCGAGCAAGTCCTCCACTTGGCGTTCCAAATCCTTGTTGCGGTTGCGGAATTTTTCATTCTCCGCAAGCACTTCGTCTAACTGCGACTGTAACGAGTTTTGCTCTTTGTTACCGCCCATAATTTTGTCTTTTAAGGCAATGCCGGTTACTGCGCCTGCAGCAAAGCCTACTGCTGCTCCTATCATACTGAATCTCATTAATTTAGTTAGTTAATAATTGTTTCTTGTATTCTTTGAGTTTTGACATCTTTGCGTCAAACTCTTGTTGTGATTGCTGTTTTTTGCGCTTCAAGTCGTCAAGTGCGCTGTTCATTTGTTCGAAAGTGTCTTGAACTTCGTCGCAAAGTGATTGTCTGATAGCATCCACTACGGCAGCGGAAATTCTCTGCATTTCGTTCTTGAACTGCGGCATCAGCGTGTCGTTGAGATAATTGCTGATGGCGCGGCGGCGTTGCGGCTTGCCCATAGTCTTGTCCGTTACCCAACCTACGGCAGATTCAATGATACCCTTGTTTTGTCCGAGTTGCTGACCGATGTTTTGGTTGTAGGTTTCGAGGTCGGTACTTTGTTGATTGTAGTTTTGCTGAAACTGTTCCATCCGGGACATAGTTTTTTGGTTGGATGTGATGCTTGCCACATCCGTAACGGTGTCGGCAACATCCACCGCAGTGTCTATCGCTGCCGCTGCACCACCTGCCGCCGCCGCAGTTCCTGCCGTTGCTACCACAGCCACCACTGCACCTGCCACTTTCACGCCATTTACAATCCAATTGTCATACTCGTGTCCCGCACTGTTTAAATCGACGTTGTACGAAATGCCCGAAATTTGCAGACCGTTCATGTCAAGGTTTTCTATCGTACGGAGAGTCAGACTGTCGTCTGAGTTTCGTGTTTGGCGAGCCTTTTCGGTCAAGATGTTTTGAACGCTGAGTTTGAAGTCGTTCAGCAACAGCGAAGAAGTGTTGTTAACGGCGTTAACAGCCTCTGCATCATAGTTTTGGCTGCTGCTGACGGCAATGGAATCAAGTCGAGTAAACATTTCGTCCTCGAAGCGGCGCGAAATATTTATTTTCAGGTCGTCAATATCTGATGCCATCGAATCAACAAGTTTGTCTATTTTGCGGCGAAAAGCCTCCAAATCGTGTTTCTGACGGCGCAAAGCCTCGTCAAAACCGCCATCTATTGAGGTAGATGCTATGAGTTGGTCAATACGTTCCGCCAATGATTTTGTGAGATTGGCAGTCCTCTGTTCGCAAACTTTTTTCAAAATAGAGTTTTTGTCCTTCTGAATCTTTGCAAACAGTGCGTTCATCTCGTCCAAATTGCCCTTTGCCGCTGACACGCACGCAATCTGTTGTATTGGAATGTTGCAGTTTTTGCCGATGTATTCTTTTGTTGCCTTTACGTCCGCTGGCGACTTGGTGTCGCACTTTGTTATAATGAGATACACGGGACGTTTTGACAATTCGGTCTCCTTGAAGAAGTCGGTCAACGATTTGGTAATCTGTTGGTTGACATCAACGGTCAGGAATATGCCGTCTGCTTGTGGCAGAAAGTCAGTGAGGACTTCGCGGTGTTTCCTTTCGGGCGACGAAAGTCCGGGCGTGTCAACTATCACCGTTGATGACGGAACTTTTGTAGATGTGTCAAACACATTGATTACTTGCGCGTCCTTGTAGAGGTCGTTTTTAAGGTCGGCAATGTCGTCAACCTGAGTTTCTTTGCCGTTTTCAAAAACTGTAGCACAACATTTGTCGCATCCGAAATGGATTACGTAAATGGTTGCAGTTGTGGGCTTTGTAGCAGTTTCTAATTTTTTGCTGTCGGTCAGGGCATTAATCAGGGACGTTTTGCCCGATGAAAATTCGCCCACCAATGGCAGTACCAAAAGGCTGTTTTCGTCATAGAGTTTTTGTCTGACATTAGCAGCCTCCGCCGCCAAATCCGAGAAACCCAATTCAGCGGCGATTTCTAATATTTTGTCGATATTCATAATAGAGGTTTTTATTTTATCCTATCCTTTTACTCTCCAACACCAGCGTATTCATAAGTACGTTCATACTTCTCAAATCCACGCCGTATACGCGCATAAAAGCATCTTGAACGAGTTGACCGCCGTTGATGAGAATCGGGTCAGCGAGAATGTCGGTCGCTACTTGAACGCTCATGCCGGGTTCGATTAACTGTCCCGCTGAACGCCACTGTTTTTTGACTGTTACTTGATATAGAGCCATAATTATTAAGTTGTTAAAAAGTTAAACATTCGGGCATAATAAAGGCGCGAAACGCCTTTATCTTTGTAGGAGGCTCTGGTAAACCTTTGATAGAGATAAAAATGGCATTCCGCGCCGAAATATATCTTGCCCATCTTTACCACGGGCAAAACTACTTCTATTTAGATCTGCTGTTTAAGACCCTATCAAAAATTTACCAGATTTTCGCTACAAAGCCTTAAACTTTTCTACGGCAAAACTAAACATTTAACCGCGAAACGCCAAATTTTTTTTGCAAATTAACGTAATATTTCTTATTCTGCAAAAATATCGAAACATTTTATCTATAAAAAATTAAAAAAATACAGTATAACGTAAAAAAATATACTAAAAGATGCTTATATTTGCGCCGTAATAATCATTAAAGCAACCGCCATGAACAATCTTTTTGTCAATGAACTCAACATTATAAACCGGACTTATCTGTTTTATAACGACAGAAAAGAGTTGGAGAAAGAAACTTCGCTGCATTTTTCGCAGGCTAACAACGCCGCCAAATCGGGGTTTGAAAAACGCTATTTGGCTTTTGAGAAACTCTCAAAATATGCCAAAGAAGTCTGCAACTTGGAACTGAAAAAACTGCTCGAAATATATCAAAACGTTTCCGAACAAATTGATAAAGAAGGTATTAGAAGGTCGCGTGTTAAAAAAGCAGACATTTTTGGCGTTGTCAGCAAATATATCTCCGATGAGAAAAGCGGCACAGATTCCGCGCTTACTGCAACCGTCAGGTTTTTGATTTTGGCGGGATTGCTGCCCAAAACCACCTCCAAACAAGGTGGGTCAAAAAATATCAGAAAGGATTTTGAACGGATGATTGACTTCTTTGAGGATTATTGCCGGACTGCAAAGTTGATGTCTTACAATCATCTTGACATTCATAGAGAAAACCTCGCGGACGCAGACGATGATGCGCTGAGCCGGATTCTGTTAATAGATGCGGCGAGAAACATTTTGCAGTCAATAAAAAACTTCAACAACCGCAAAAGTCTGTTTGAAGCCGCCAAGAATTTTCAGAATGTCAGGTGCGATTTGGAAGGCGTTTATTCGCGTTACGACGGCGACAGTCCGAGCGATTTTTGGTATGTGTACTTTGATGAGGAGCGCGAAAACAATTATTTTCTTGTACATTTTTACAAAAACAAAACGACAGGGCGGTTGGAATATGTCTGTTATGTGGGATTGCTAAGGAAATATTTGGATTTGCAGGAATTGACAGTCTTTTCCGACAAATATTGGCGCATATTGTGCGAAAACTCCGGCATTGAGGATTCCGACGAAACCGTAAGGTTTTGGGTGGATTTTTCTAAAAAAACTACCAAAATTTATCCTTCTGACGACGGCAAAATCAAGAAAATAACATTTGACCGTGTGTATTCCAAGGGTGTGAAACTGCCGCTAAAAACTCTCTACCGTGTGGAAAACTTTGAGGATTATTTTCAACTGACGGACACCGCCGAAAATGCCACCGACGACAAATATTTGCATGACATCACGGGGACTCTTTATGCCATTACCAGTGATTATTTTTATATTTCGCTGACAGAAACTGATATGGCGGCTCTCAAAACCGACAAAAAATATCTCAAAGTGCCTCGCACAGAGGATTTGTCGTTGTGCGACAATATCCATTCCGAAGTGTTTTTAGTTCATTTTGGCGACGGTGCGGTTTATTTGGCGTTTTACCATCTGAACAAGTTTTATGACCTCAGGAAGTGCGGGTTTGAATTTACTGATAATATTTTGTGATAAAAAAAATCATAATGCACAATCCTTTAAAACACCGAATTGCGCATTATGAATTATACTTTGAGAATCGCTTAACGTTTTACGTGTTTGGTGATAATGCCGTTCATAGCACCCAAAAAGTCAGTGTCTTGTGTCGCTTTTACTGCCAACTGAGAGAGTGCAGGTGTGAGACGGATGTTTTTCTGTCCCAACGGCGTCGAAAGGAATTGGTTGAGTTCCTTTATCTCGGCGAGAGTGTAGTTCTCGGCGTAAAACTTGGTGTACATTTCTACAAGTTTTGGCATCAGGGCGTCAACAATTTCTTCCGACATAGCCTTTACGTCGTCAAAGGCAACCTGACCGCTGTTGTTGAGGGTTTCGTACTGTAACTTCATCGTCTCCACCATTACCTCGCGGGTGTGTTGAAGTTCAAGCGATTTTTTGATTTCGGCAACCATAGCGGCGTCCTGAGCCTTCGTTGTGCCGATTGCTGCAATGAAAAACATTGCAATAAACATAATTACTTTTTTCATAATAATTAGTAGTATTTAGTGAAACAATAAAAAATTATCCGTTAAATTTATTTATAACTTCTTCAATCCCAATCCCTAACATCCTCATTTGCCTGAAAACTTCGGGCAGGGTCTGTTTCATAAATTCGTCGCGGCGGATTTTTATGATGTGCTGTTTTGCGCCATTGGTAACGAAATAGCCGAGTCCGCGCTTGTTGTAGATGATGTCCTCCCGCGAGAGAAAATCGTATGACTTGACGACGGTGTTGGTGTTAACTTCCAACAACACAGCATATTCGCGGACAGACGGGATGCGGTCGTCGTCCTTGTATTTGCCCGCGATTATCTCGTCGCAAAGCCGGTCGGCAATCTGCAAAAAAATCGCCTTGTCGCTGTTATTGAAGTTCATAATTGATTGTCGTGTTGATAAAAAATTGTACTGAACTTTATCTTCTTGAAGCAATAGTATGAGCCGACCATTGCCGCCATAATTAATATTGTAACAATGATTATTAGGCCTACACTGTTGTCCAAGAGTGAGAGTTTTGCGCCGTCGCCAAGCAACGCTTTTATTGCCCTTACCATCGCAAAACTAAATCCGCCACCGATAATCAATCCGTAAAGATAAGGAAATTTACGAATCGCCATTCCTCCCAAAATGTTGAATGTCAAATAGGCAAGCAATGTTAATGGTTCCAATAATGTAGTGCAATTCGGCGGTTGCGCCCAAATGCCGTCCGCCGCAACGATAATGCCGCAAACAACAATCAGCCTTATTGCCGTCAATGCAATTACAGCGAGAAATTTCTCAAAATGCGTGGCGGGTATTGAGATAAACTGTTGACGGACAGTCTGTTTGTCGATTGACGAAAGACACAATGACGAGACAACGCCACCCGCCACAAAGAGTATCAGGGCGAAGATTCTGCCGTCGGTGTCGAAGTGCGTCCAAGTCAACAAAAGTCCTGACGCTATTGCAACGGCGGCTACTATGGCTGTCATCATTAATGTATCTTTGAAACTTGCGGTTGCAAACCACCTTAAAAAGGTTGCAAACCTATTGAAACTGAATTTGTTGGTGTTCATAGTTTTCCATTGTTAACTGCGTTGTACAAAAGTTCGAGATTGACGGGCGTTTCCGTGCGGCGCGGTGTGCGGCGGGCGATTACGGAAGTGCCTTGCAGAGAGTTTTCGGAGTAGATGACGCCGCCCATTTGGTCGTCGGCGCGGTGTTCAAATACGTATTCGGCGGCGATGTCGGCGATTGACTTGTCCATCAGCATTTTCTTGTTGCCGAGTATCAGGACGTGGTCGATGATGTTTTCCACGTCGTGCACCTGATGCGTGGAGATGATCATCGTGCGGTCGTCGGTCATATTCTGCGCAATCACCTTGCGGAAAAGGCTTTTTGACTCGATGTCGAGGCCGTTGGTGGGTTCGTCCATCAGGAGGTATTTGGCGTTGGTGGCGAGTGCAAAACTCATATAAACCTTCTTCTTGGTGCCCATAGAGATTGCGCCGAGGTCGGAGATGTCGCCGATTTCAAAGTCGTTGAGACATTTGCTGAAAATCTCGTCGCTGAAATCGGGGTAGAACGGACGGTAGAGTTTCACGTACTTTTGGAGCGACATATTAGGCAGTTCAAACTCCTCGGTAACAATGAAAATCTTGCTCATTGTTAGTGGCAGGTGGTCGGTAACAACATCGTCGTCGATAAGCACCTTACCCTTACTCGGCCTGTTGAGACCCGCCAAAAGGTAGAGCAACGTCGATTTTCCCACGCCGTTTTTGCCGAGGAGTCCGTAGATTTTGTTCTCTTCGAGCGTCAGGCTGAAATTCCAAAAGATGCTGCTATCCTTGGTTGGATTGTATTTATGCCTTGGATAATTGTAACTTATTTTGTTGACCTGTATCATAGCATTTTGTGTTTAGTTTTACTGTTATAGTGTAGCACTCTAATAGTACACAGCAAAAGTATTATTAGAATTTTGAATGTGCAAATTTTTTTGGGGAATTTTTTGGGGATTAAGGTTTTTTAACAAATAAAAAAAGAGACGCGATAGGTACGTCTCTTTTAATTGGTTGAAAATCAGGGGAGTATTAATACACCATCCACGTCAGCAGCATTGCCACCAACGTTGACACCACGACGCTCACCAAGCCGGGCATCATAAAACTGTGGTTAAGGAGATATTTGCCGATGACGGTGGTGCCGGAGCGGTCAAAATTGACTGTTGCGATGTCGCTCGGATAATTGGGGATGAAGAAATATCCGTAAACGCTCGGCAACACGCCCAACAAAACCGGTCCCGGAATACCGAGAGAATAAGCCAATGGCAGCATCGAAACCACCACCGCACCTTGCGAATTTATCAGCACCGACACCGCAAAAAATGCAAACGCAATTGTCCACGGATGTTCGCTTACGATTCCTTCCAAACCGCCTTTCATCACGTCAAGATAGTTGCTGAAATACGTATCCGCCAACCACGCAATGCCGTAAATCGCCACAACAGCCACCATTCCGCTCTGCCAAACCGCGCCGCCGACAGCCTTTTTGGGTGCGGCCTTGCAGAAGATAATCATACAAGCGGCGGCAGTAATCATCACAATCTGAATGATGATGTTCATACCGATAGGTTTGCCATTGAAAGTCGGGCGAAGGTCGTGTCCCGCAATTTGGAACACTGAGTACATGACAATCAGCAACAATGCGCCTACAAAAATGTAAACTGCGCGTTTTGCCTCCTTGGTGATTTCCTTGTCGAGGAGCGTGGCGGAATTGCCGTACATATATTCCTTGGTTTTCGGGTCGCGGAGACGCTCTTGGAATTGCGGGTCTTTGTCGAGGTCGAGGCCGCGCTTGTAACTGAGTGCCGCAGCCGCAATCAATCCGCACAGACACGCCGGAATCGTAATGCCAATCACCTGCAAGTTGTTGACATCGAAACCGTTGGCATTGGAGATGACCACAAACGAAGCCACCGCAGCCGCAATTGGCGAACAAGTGATGCCCACCTGACTTGCAATGCTCGCCACGCCGCAAGGACGCTCAGGACGGATACCTTTTTTGAGCGAAATGTCGCAGATAATCGGCATCAGGGTATAGACCACGTGTCCCGTTCCTACCAAAACGGTAAGGAAAAACGTACACAGCGGCGCGAGGAAGGTGATGTGGTTTGGGTGTTTGCGGAGTAGTTTTTCCGCCAACTGAATCAGCCAATCCATACCGCCCGACGCCTGCATCATTCCCGCGCACGTAACGGCGGCAATGATGATGTAGATGACATCAGTGGGCGGATTGCCGGGTTTTAGCCCGAAGCAAAGGACCAACAGCGCGAGTCCAATGCCTGAAATCGCACCGAGCGCAAGGCTGCCGTACCGCGAACCCACGTACAGCGCACCAAGTACGATCAACAGTTCAAGAATCATTGCAATGTCCATAATATTAGAGTTTTAAAGGGTTAAATGAATTGTTTTGCTGCCAAAGATAAAAATATTTTCCTAATCCAAGAAAATTACTTTTCTAATGTCGGCGGATGACGCTCCGATTTCCAATTGAATACGTCCTGTTTCGGGGACGAATGAGTGGCGTGTTTCGTCCCAATATGAAAGGTCGCTCTTGGACACTTTGAGTATCACCTCTTTGGTTTGCCCTGCCGGTATCGAGACGCGCTCAAAGGCTTTCAACTGCCTTTTAGGATGTTCTACCTTGGACTCCGGGTAACTTGCATACAACTGCACCACCTCGTCGCCATCGCGTTTGCCAGTGTTGGTTATTGATACTGAAACATATACATTCTGCTTGTCTTGTTTTTGCACACGCGCCTGTTCATAATTGAAACTTGTGTAACTGAGACCGTAGCCAAACGGATAGAGAGCCTCGCCCTTGAAATACATATACGTGCGTCCGTGGCGGATGTCGTAGTCGAGGATATGTGGCAGGTCAAGGATGTCGCGCACCCAGGTCTGATTGGTTCGTCCGGCAGGGTTGACTTTCCCGAACAAAACGTCTGTTACGCCATATCCCTGTTCCTGTGAACAATGTGTTACGTGAATGATTGCGGGCAGATGGTCGTTGCTCCAATTGATTGCGTAGGGGAAACTGCTCACAAGTACGAGTACAATGTTGGGGTTGATGGTGTAAAGGCGGCGGATTTCGTCTTCGTCGGGCAGTTGGAGCGAGTGTCGGTCGTTGGCCTCGCGTCCGTCGCTTGGCACGGGGCAAACTTTCCAAGTGCGGTCGGTGCCGTAGGGATGATTGCCGGTACAAACAAGCACCATATCCGCCTCCTTTGCCAAATCCTCGGCGCGTCCAAATTGGTTGTCGGGTGCGTAGAGAATTTCAATGCCGTTCTGTTTGCCAACATCCTGCATCGCTTTTAGAATTGTGTTTTCGTAGGGTGCTGTGCCGCTGTACCAATCGTAAATTATCTTGTCGGCGTAGGGTCCAACCACTGCTATCTTCTTCACTTTCTGAGGGTTGATGGGCAGTGTTTGTTTTTCGTTTTTGAGGAGGACAATGCTTTTGGCAGTTACCTCGCGGACAAATTGCTTGACTTCTTCGCGCTCGTATGGCGGCATCGCTGTGGTGTCTTTGCCGATGTTGTCGTATGGACATTTGTCGTCGAGAAGTCCAAGTTTAAGAGCCACGTAGATATTGCCGCTGATTGCATTTTCGATGTCCGCCTCGGTTATAAGACCCTTTTCAACGGCTTCTTTGAGATTTGGAAGAAAACGGTCGAGAAACTGGCTTGTACCGGCTTTGACCACACCGGCTGCTGCGGCAGTTAAGTCGGGATAATAATGATGCGCGGTAAGGAGCAAACTAAATGCGCCTCCGTCGGTGCAGATGATGCCGTTGTTGCCCCATTCCTTGCGGGCGACTTCGTTGAGGCAGGGATGGACAGCCATTGGAATTCCGTTCCATTTGTTGTACGACGCCATAAACGCACGGCTGCCGCCTTCGGTGATTCCCTTATAGAAAGGGTAGGAGTAGTATTCGCGAAACAGACGCTCGTCAAAATCGCTCGAAGTGGAGTCGCGTCCGTCCTCGTTGCTGTTGGCAAGAAAATGCTTCATCAGGGCGCAGGTTTTCCAGTAGCGTGGGTCGTTGCCTTGAAGACCCTTTACCATAGAGATTGTTAATTGTCCCACGAGGTATGGATCCTCGCCATAACTCTCTTCGGTGCGTCCCCAACGAGGGTCGCGTGCAAGGTCGGCATTCGGGGCAAACACAACAAGTCCTTTGCGGCGTGCAATGTTGCCCTGCGCATACCAACGTACTTCTTCCGCCTCGATTTCGCCAATTCGTTGAATCAATGAGCGATCCCAGGTGCATCCCATTCCGTAAGCCTGAGGGAAAATGGTGGTTGGCAGGTCGTCGGGCACTTCCTTGCCATCCACCGTTTTGACTCCATTGTTGCGCGACGGGCCGCCGAGTGCCAATCCGTGCAATCCCTCGTAGCAGCCGTAGATGGGTACACCAAGTCGCTGAGTGCCAAGCATTGGCGACATCCACATCATCTTTTCTTCGAGCGTGAGATGCTTGATGAAGAGTTGCACACGCTTGTTGTCGTCCAGTTTTGTGTTCTGGAAGTCGTAGGGTTGGGCTGAAATTGCTGATGCCACAAGACAAACAGCAATCATCATTAGTAGTCGTTTCATATTATGAATTTTTTTAGTTATTAATTATTTCTTCTTATACCAATCCTGCAAAATGTAGAACGCCAATTTTTTCTCGCCATTGTCGGAGAAAAGGCCTTTGCGGTTGTAATAATCCTGAACGCCGTCGAGGACGCGGCGGGGCGAGCGGAA
>JAFXZT010000041.1 GCA_017541145.1 Bacteroidales bacterium
AATGAATTTTCGGACGAAGATTTGTTTCATGTTGTGATGTTGACTGACCTTACAACCCAAAAAGTATTTTATAAAAAATTGGCGTACCTTTACCTTGAGATGCCAAAATTCAATAAAACAGAGTCCGAATTAGATTCGATGTACGACAAATGGTTGTTCGTTCTAAAAAATCTTGCGAGGTTGATGGAGCGTCCGAAAGAGCTTCAAGAAGTCGTTTTTGAAAAATTGTTCCGTCAAGCTGAAATCGCGATGTTCAGTGAAAAAGAATTTACCGATTACGAAGAAAGTTTACATAACCTTTGGGATATCACCAACGCCATGAACGATGCAGAAAGCAAGGGTTTTGGAAAAGGCAAAGAACAAGGTTTACAACAAGGACGCGCTGAAGGACGTGCAGAAGGATTACAACAAGGTCTGCAACAAGGACGTGCTGAAGGTGCACAACAGAACGCTATTGAAACTGCAAAACGTATGAAAGCTGAGGGTTTGGATATTTCTTTGATATCCAAAATAACTCAACTATCCGTTGAAGATATCAAAAAATTGTAATTAAAAAAATTATGGGCGTTAAAGATTGTATGTCAATAGGTTACAATGCGGTCTTTATTTACAACGGAGTCTCACCGCACACAATATCCTACGAGTTTGGGTACGGTATAGCTGATTGGAAAAGTTTTGTGGAGAATACTGAATTACGAAAAACATTACAAGGTAAAGCGTTTAGTGCATATTTTTCTCAAGGCAGCGACAATTTAACGAAGGAATTTTTTAATTTATCAAGAGATATGCAAAATAAATTTGTTTCTGATTTTCAGAAGTCAAAGTCATTCGTAAAATTTAAAGAACGTCCGGAGTTGTTGAATTTATGGAAAAAACTTCGCTCTAAAAATATGCCCGAATATATGTATAAAGATGTAGAATTTTTGGAAAAATTAAATGTTTCAAACTTAGACATCAGCTATATTAATAGGACATTTTGCGATGATGAGATGTGTGAATACTTGTATAAGTTAATCAAGGACAATAAGTTTGATACAAAACAGTTGCAAGCCTTGTGCGGTGATTTCGAACATTGCATTCCAAAAGACGGCGACGGATTACTCGAACTTTTTGATTTTATAAAAACAGATAAAAATGCCGCTTTACAAAACAAAGCATACGCTTTTTATGATAAAAAATACAAAACTCTTAGACAAAAAGCAATCGATTATTTCGCAGAGAAAACACCTGATTTTGTTAATGCGTTTGCGCAAGAATTTGTGGCAAATATTACTGTTAATACGCTTTTTCATACTTATGTTAGTCGTACGAAATATTACAATAACGATAAGAAATTTATTTGTCGAGATATAGAGTCTTTTATTTCTGATTCATTGATCTCGTCAATAGCATTATATGAAAGTTGTTTTAGAAATGCTTTGAATTCATTAAAAACAACTTATAGCGATGGCAAATGGTCGACTTTGGGACTATACTTGGATGCGTTTTCTGGTATTAATTATACAGCTCTATTAGATCCTTCAAAAGCTGTAGTTGAACGTTTTGCACGTGCATTTTATCAATCACTCTTTAATGTTTTAAAAAATGTATTGGTAAATTATGCTGCACAATGGCGGACTAAAAAAGTACCATATATAAATGAACTTGGCTCACAAGCTTTTTTTGATGGGGTTGAAGTTTTTTCTGAGAATTATTTTATTAATTTATTTATAAATGATTAAGAGATTGAAATATGAGTAGTTTGTATGTTAATATAGTCAGTTTCCCAATTTCGCGTTTGCTTATCTTTGGAGTGATTTTATTGATTTTTCATTTGATTTATCCGTGTAATTATTCCATTTTTTTAGTTTTATTATGGATGTTAATGATTGCTATTAATTTGTGGAATAAAATATATAGTTCAAAAATATCAAGTATTATGTTTGTGTTTTTAGTTATAATATGCTCATTTTTGATTATTTTTTACTATTTAGTAAGGAATCAATCTGTGTATAGTTTTAAATGTATAGGATACTTTAATTATGACATTTATGCACATTATCATTATAATTATAATTTATTTTATTATGATGAAAATCAAGTATGCCATAATGTTTCTATTGTTGAAAACCAACCTAATAAAGAGAATAATGTTTGTTTTATAATTTATGTTAATGGAGAAGATAATCAAATTGTAAATCAACAACCTACATCAATTGATTTAGAGAAATACAAATACCCAGTGCCTTGTATTTCTAAAAATATAGAAGTTGGTAACGATTCTTATGAGTATGCAAAATATTCGCCTGATATTGCTTATAACAGCTTTGGATTAAATATTGTGTTAACCGCATCAACGTATGATTCTTCTTATATTTCATTTTATGATTTGAAAAATAAAATACAATATATTGGACGAAACAAATCAAATTTGGATACTATTTTAGTTTACTCCAACATAAATCCTGAGTTTTATACAGGTTGGCATATTTGTCCGGATAGTCTTTGTACTTCTGAAAACTATGATAAAGTTTTAGAAGGTGGTTACGGTTACTTATTTCGTGGAAAAATTTACTCAAAGGAAGAAACCGAAAAATATTGGAATATCATTGAACAATATAAATTAAGATTAAACCAATGAAAACTAAATCATTTTTGTAACAATAATCAAAATTATCTATCTTTGCGTCAAAACATTGAACTAAAATACGTAGAAAATTATGTCAAAATATCTTAACCCATATACTGATTTCGGATTCAAAAAACTTTTTGGAACAGAGCTTAATAAAGATTTGTTAATCAGTTTTTTAAACGCCTTGTTTGAAAAGTGTAACGAACTTCCGAAAGACGAAATCGAAGACGTAACCTATCTCAACGCCGAAAAATTAGGTCGTGCGTCATCGGAACGTCGTGCAATTTTTGACGTTTATTGTACAACAAAAAGCGGTTCAAAATTCATCGTTGAAATGCAAAATGTATTTCAACAATTTTTCAAAGACCGAAGCGTTTACTATTCGTCATTTCCAATTCGTGAAATGGCAAGAAAAGATTCCAAAGAAGAACCTTGGAACTATGAACTTAGTAAAGTCTATACTGTAGGTATTCTGAATTTTGTGTTTAAAGATACTGAGGACGAAGGCAACGGAAATTTTAAAACCGTTAATGAATTTTCGGACGAAGATTTGTTTCATGTTGTGATGTTAACAGACCTTACAACCAAAAAAGTATTTTATAAAAAATTGGCATATCTTTACCTTGAAATGCCGAAATTTAATAAGTCAGAGTCCGAACTTGATTCGATGTACGATAAATGGTTGTTCGTTCTAAAAAATCTTGCCCGTTTGATGGAACGTCCGAAAGAGCTTCAAGAAGTTGTTTTTGAAAAATTGTTCCGTCAAGCCGAAATTGCGATGTTTTCGGAAAAAGAATTTACCGATTACGAAGAAAGTTTACATAACCTTTGGGATATCACCAACGCCATGAACGATGCAGAAAACAAAGGTTTCGGAAAAGGCAAAGAACAAGGATTACAGCAAGGACGTGCAGAAGGTGCTCTGTCCGAAAAACTAGAAACCGCCAAACGAATGAAAGCAAAAGGTTTTGAAATACAGATAATTGCTGATTTAACTCAATTATCCGTTAACGAAATTGAGAAGTTGTAAATGGGCGTAAAAGAATACCGCGCCGAGGTCGGAAAACGAGCAGTACTCAATGATTACCAAAGCTAAAGCAACTCATTAGTTGACATCAAAAATATATAAAAAAGGTCGCCCGAAAAAACATCAGACGACCTTTTGCTTTTATAAGCTAATCTCTAAAAATATATTCTAATAATCCTCTTCGTCATCATCGATACGCGGACGGCGCGGTTTGTCGGATGTTTCTTTGTGGTTTGAATAATAAACAGTGTTGTCTACTTCAAGCTCTTTTTTCATTTGATAAAGGAACATCTCATTGTTAGCAGTACCCTCCATTTCTTTCAGCAACCATTGCATAGCTTCTACAGAATTGCGTTCTGAAATCTGATTTTTCCTAAGCGTCCAAATGATTTCAAGCATTTCCTTATCTTTGATAAGAAGATCGTCGCGACGTGTACTTGACGCATTGATATCCACTGACGGGAATATTCGCTTGTTGCTAAGTTTACGGTCAAGCTGAAGTTCCATGTTACCTGTACCTTTGAATTCCTCAAAGATTACTTCGTCCATTCTTGAACCGGTATCAATCAAGGCTGTAGCAATGATTGTAAGCGAACCGCCGTTTTCGATATTGCGGGCAGCACCGAAAAATCTCTTAGGTTTGTGAAGCGCATTGGCATCCACACCACCGGTCAAAACTTTTCCCGAAGCAGGTTGTACTGTGTTGTAAGCGCGTGCAAGACGTGTAATAGAATCAAGAAGAATCACAACATCGTGACCGCATTCTACCATACGTTTAGCTTTTTCCAAAACGATGTTAGCTACTTTTACGTGTTTTTCTGCCGGTTCATCAAATGTA
This sequence comes from Bacteroidales bacterium, assembly GCA_017541145.1. GTDB lineage: Bacteria > Bacteroidota > Bacteroidia > Bacteroidales > UBA3824 > UBA3824. Next base: position 4,477 of record JAFXZT010000041.1, read on the forward strand.
GAAGAAATTACTTCGGCTTTTACACTGCGTTTCATATCGGTAACTTCCTCAGGACGTTCATCGATAAGCAATACGATAAGATAAACTTCAGGGTGATTGTCTGCAATAGAATTTGCGATGTCTTTCAGAAGAATAGTTTTACCGGTTTTTGGCTGAGCAACGATAAGACCGCGTTGACCTTTACCGATCGGAGCAAACATATCAACGATACGGCATGACAAGTTTTTCTCGTGACCGTTGCCTGTAAGGTTGAATTTCTCATTCGGGAACAATGGTGTAAGGTAATCGAAATTTACACGATCGCGTATATAATCAGGAGTTCTTCCGTTGATTTCCAATACTTTGATAAGAGGGAAATATTTCTCTGATTCTTTTGGCGGACGAATTGAACCTTTTACTGTATCACCGGTTTTCAAGCCGAAAAGTTTTATTTGTGACTGCGATACATAAATATCATCCGGAGAGTTGAAATAATTGAAGTCGGCACTTCTCAAAAATCCGTAACCGTCAGGCATTACTTCCAAAACGCCTTGATTTGTAATCACACCATCGGAATCGTAAATCGATGAATGTTTTCTACTGTTAACAACAAAAACCTGTTCTTCCGGTTGTGGTTCTTGAAAATCAGAAAAATTGGTTTCTTGAGGCTGAGCGAATTCCGGATTCAGATTTTCGTCCAAACCGCTATTTTGATTATCATTTGAAACGTTGTTTTCTTGAATATCAGCAGCCGGATTTTCATCAGGATTCTGCAAGTAAAGATCGTCTTCCGGTTTTATTTTCAAATCCTCTTTTTTGTCTTTTTCCTTAGCTTGTTCGTTTACAGGCTCAGAAACTTTTTTTACAACAACCAATCTTCTGCGTTTTTCCTTAGGCTTTTGATCTTGATTTTGCTCTTGGTTAAATGCTTTAGGCGGCTCAGGCTGATTGTTTTGATTTTGCTGTTGACGTTCCGGTTTAGGTTCATTACTATTTTTTTTGTTATCCTTTTCAGCTCTAGGCTTTTTTGGATTTTCCAGAGGAGCATTTTCTTTAGGAGAGTTTTTTACGTCCTCTTTCTTTGAGTTAGCCGAAGCATTGCTAATTGCTTGCTCGTCCAAAATTTTGTAGACAAGCTCTTGCTTGGTGAGATTTGTCACCTTCTTGATGTCAAGACTTTTCGCAATTTCACGCAATTCGGAAACTAACTTTGTGTTTAGTTCTAGAATATCGTACATTTTTATGAGATTGGTTTTTATTCTATTTTTTCTTCAATTGGCTAATGGTCAAAATACGATGTGATATGCAAAAATTAAAAATCCACATTCAAATAAATTATCCAATGTGCCAAAATTCGTAGTATGTTAATTGATTTTTATAACGAGAAATGATTTTTCTCTATCGTAAAGTGAAGACTTATTCGTTTCTGTGTGCAAAAGTAAATAATAAAAGTATCACTTCAAAATTTTTTCGCGCTTTTTTTCGAGTTATCTTTACCGTTACAGTATTTCTACTTTACTATTATTCCCAACGTCTCAGTTCAAAATTGTTCTCGAAATTGTCTACATAATAAACATCGGAAAATTCCGACTCGGTAGGCAACTCAATAATTTTACTCATATCAATTATTTTACGGTCGGGAATTGCGTTTGCTCTGCGGCGGTTGCGGTCGATGCACTCTCCCACTATCGAATTAAAGTAAAATCCAAGTATTGTATAACCCTTTCCTTTCAAAACTTCAAACAACGGTTTGCGGTCTTGTTTTGTGATATTATTACTATCAACAACAAATGTAAGTCCTTCTTTTACAAAATTTTGCATTTGTTGTTGCTCTTTGCGGCGAATTTTTCCGTCGTAACTTACAAGGGCTATATTTTTGAAATACTGATGATAAAAATATGTTTTTCCCGTAGCATGAATGCCAATCATTATAATTGCGGTCTTGGGTTGTGCCAAGATATTGTCGATAATTTCCAACTCGTGTGCTTCCATTTATTTGCTTTTTCAATTAGGTCGCTAAATTAATGTTTTTTCTCTAAATATACTAATTATTTTTATGTTAGCACAAGATTTCGTAATTTTGAACCGTATAAAAAAACAAAGACTAACAACATGCGTGAAAAAATAATACAAGATTTTCTTTCTCAGAAAGATTCAAGTTGGAAAAACAAAGAACTTGTAAACGGAAAATATATCGGTCAACTGAAAAAAGATAAACGTCAAGGCATCGGAATTATGTTTTACAATGATAATTCCGTTAACTTAGGCTCTTGGGATATGAACTATTTCAAGCAAGGAACGATGTTGGCTGCCGACGGTACTATTTTTTCCGGTAATTATCTCGATGACAAAACATTAACCGGTTCACGAATCGCCACCGACGGCACAATTACCGCCGGACGATGGGTTGAACAAAAACTTCAGGGACATTGCAGCATAAAATTTCCGGAAAACAACGACAAAAAATTGATAAGATTTTCGGGCGTTTTCAAAAACAATTTGCCAAACGGTATAGGAATGATGATTACCGAAGATAATTTGTTTTACGGAATTTACGAAAACGGCAAACAAATTGCAAATGTCTCTGAAATAGACAATTCCGATGAATCTATAATCCGAAGAATGAAGGTTATAATTCACGAAATTTTCGATGTTGACATCTCACGTATTTCGTTTGACGAGAATATAAAAAATTTCAAGGCAAGAATCAATGAATTTGTAACATTCTGCTGGAGTATCGAAGGCGAATTTGGCGTGATTCTCAACGTGGAATCAATGCTTGAGAAAAATACCTTTCAGGAAATTTTCCAAAGCATAAAAGATGTCAAAGAAAAATAAATCCCAAATCATTAGAAAAAACAAAAATGAAATCTCCGGCTTTACTTACAACCGTGATTGTTGCCGCGTTAGCTCTGTCAGGATGTAACAATAATAATAACGAAAAAACCAAAAACAATCACTACGAAACAATGGTGATTGAATATTCGGTACAAAACACTGACAGTAAATACACTGCAAAAATACAAGGCATTCAGAATGTGGAAATCCGACCACAAGTAAGCGGCTGCATTACCGAAATAAAAATCGGCGAAGGTTGCCCCGTAAGCAAGGGACAAGTGATGTTTGTAATTGACCAAACTTCTCACCGTGCGGCATTGGAAACGGCTTCGGCATCACTAAAAAGCGCGGAGGCAAAGTTGAATACTGCCAAACTGAATTTTGAAAGCCGTCAACAATTGTACAAAGAAAATGTAGTATCGGAATTTGACATGCTTTCGGCACAAAATCAGTACAAAGAAGCCGAAGCCACTGTAGCTCAGGCAAAAGCACAAGAAACAATTGCCAAAAACAATCTCAGCTACACCGAAGTAAAATCGCCGGTAAACGGAATTTCAGGCATGATTCCTTACAAAGTAGGAACATTGGTAAACAGCTCAATTTCAGAACCTTTGGTAACAGTTTCGGATGACAGTTTTGTATATGCCTATTTCTCGATGTCGGAATCATCGGTTTTGGATTTTCAGATGGAACACAATGCCAACTCGCTCCACGAGGCTATAAAATATATGCCCGAAGTTCAACTCATACTTTCCAACGGCAAACCTTTGGGCTGCAACGGCAAAATTGATGCTATCAGCGGAACTGTACAAAGCAACACGGGTAGCGTAAATCTCAGAGCTAAGTTTCCGAATCCCAAACAGTTGCTAAGAAACGGTTCAACCGCACAAATCATAATTCCTCACAATTTTGATTCTTGTATTGTAGTACCGAAAACCGCAACTTTGGAACTTCAGACCAAAATTTTCGTTTACAAAGTAGTTGACCACGAAGCCATCTTGACTCCTGTGGAAATTTCTAAACTCTCCTCGCCTACCGAATATTTTGTAACAGAAGGACTTAAACCCGGAGATGTAATAATCGCAAAAGGTGCAGGATTGGTAAAAAACGGTGCTAAAATAGATTAACGAAAATGAATGTCAAAACTTTTATAGACAAGCCTATTCTGGCAGGCGTAATTTCGATAATGATACTTCTAATCGGTTCTATCTGTCTGATAGCCTTACCGATAGAACAATTTCCATCGATAGCACCGCCCACCATAAGTGTAAGCGCAACTTATACCGGTGCCAATGCCGAAACGGTTTTGAAATCGGTGGTTGTTCCGTTGGAAGAAGCAATCAACGGAACCGAAAAAATGACTTACATGGTATCTTCTGCCACCAATTCCGGCTTGGCAAGAATCGAAATTTATTTTGAACAAGGTACTGACCCCAACATGGCTCACGTAAATGTTCAAAACCGAATTTCACAAGCGCAAGGCAAACTGCCTCAGGACGTTACAAAGGGTGGCGTTACAGTAAGACGCCGTCAAACGTCTACGCTTATTCAACTCGGTCTATACTCGCCAAATCTTACTTACGACAATACTTTTATTAACAACTATTTCAAAATCAACATCGAACCTCTGATTTCGCGAGTAGAAGGCGTTGGCGAAGTGAATATTTACGGTGCTGATTACGCAATGCGCATTTGGCTGAAACCTGATAAAATGCAGGCTTACAAGCTTGTACCGAGAGATATTTCAGCTGCTCTCGACGAACAAAATGTAGAATATGCCACCGGAACTTTGGGCGAAGATTCCGAAAACACATTTCAATATGTTCTAAAATATCGCGGCAGATACGAACACGAACAAGATTTTGAAAATATCGTAATAAAATCGCTGCCGGACGGTTCTGTACTGAAAATCAAAGACATCGCCGACGTTGAAATCGGAGCTCAAAAATACAATATCACGGCAGAAGTCAACGGTTTGCCGGGCGCAAGTTGTTCTGTGTCACAAACTCCGGGTTCTAACGCAAATGCCACAATCATAAAAATTCACAAGGTTTTGGAGCAAGTGAGAGAATCGCTTCCGCCGGATTTGGAACTCGTAATTTTGCAAGATACCAAAGATTTTGTGGACGCATCAATATCCGAAGTCGTTAAAACTCTGATAATTGCAATTTTATTGGTTGTACTCGTAATTTTTGTATTTTTACAAGATATCAGAGCTACAATAATTCCGACAATTACAATTATAGTTTCGTTAATCGGAACATTCATATTTCTTTACGTATTTGGTTTTACAATAAATACACTTACATTGTTTGCACTTGTACTTGTAATCGGAACAGTTGTTGACGATGCCATAGTTGTAGTAGAAGCCGTACAAGCCAAATTTCAAGAAGGAGAAACTTCGCCTTACCGCGCATCGGTTTTTGCAATGCGAGGAATAGCTATGACTTTGATTACCACATCGTTGGTATTTATGGCAGTATTTATTCCGGTATGTTTTATGAGCGGTACTACTGGAGTTTTTTACCGACAATTTGGTATTACAATGGCGGTTGCAGTTTGTCTTTCAACACTAAACGCCTTGACCCTCAGTCCGATGCTTTGTTCGGTTCTGATGAAAAAAGAAAATTCCAACAATTTTACCCGCAACCTGAGAAAATGGTTCAACAAGTATTTTGGCAAACTTCAGAAATCATACGTAAACGGAATCAATAATTTTATAAGTCACAAGATTTTAGCGATAGTACTTACAATATTTGCGCTCGGAATTTTCGGTTACTTGGTTTACAATACCAAAACAGGTTTGGTACCGGCAGAAGATATGGGTTCGATAACAGTTTCAGAACAAACAGCGGCAGGAAGTTCCAAAAGCGAAACAGAAAAAGTAATGCAACAAATCGACGAGCGCATAAAAGACATCCCTGAAATTCGCGTTTATTCCAAAGTAATCGGAACAGGTCGCAATTCGGGACAAGGCGCAAGTTACGGTCAATTTGTAATAAAACTGAAACCTTGGAACGAACGCAAAGATCCGTCGCAATCGCAAGAAGCTGTTATTCAAAAGATTTACAAATTAACTTCTGATATCAAAGACGCCAAAATCATGGCATCAGGTCAACCGATGATTGCCGGATACGGAACTTCAAACGGTTTTGAATTTTATATCCAAGACAAGCAAGGCGGCTCGATAGAAGATCTCAACAATTACACAAAAGAAATAATAAAAGCTTTGGAACAACGCCCCGAAATTGCCCGCGTACAAACTTCTTTTGATACCAAATATCCGATGTATCGTTTGGATGTAGACGCTACAAGATGCAAAATGAACGGAGTATCGCCGTCGGATGTTTTGAGCGTTTTGTCGGGATATATCGGCGGAAACTACGCAAGCAATTTCAACCGTTTTTCAAAACTCTATCGCGTTATAATTCAGGCAAAACCGGAATACCGACTCGATGAAGAATCGCTGGAAAAAATTTATGTAAAAACATCCGGCGGCGCGATGTCACCGGTAAGCCAATATATCACGCTCAAAAAAATTTACGGCTCGGAATCGCTCACAAGATTCAACCTTTTTGACGCAATAAAAGTAAACGGCAACCCTGCTGACGGCTACTCTTCGGGCGAGGCAATCAACGCGATAAAACAAGTAGCAAAGGAGATTTTGCCGGAGGGTTACAGCTACGAATTTTCGGGCATGTCACGAGAGGAGGAAGAAGGCAACGCCACTACAACTGCAATGGTTTTCGCGGCTTGTATTGTATTTATCTATTTGATACTGTGCGCATTGTACGAAAGTATCTGCATACCGTTTGCTGTAATATTTTCAGTTCCGTTCGGATTAATGGGAAGTTTTCTGTTTGCAAAAATCTTCGGAATCGAAAACAATATTTACATGCAAACCGGTGTAATCATGCTCATCGGACTTTTGGCAAAAACAGCAATTTTGTTGACAGAATACGCCTCTCAAAATCGGGACAAAAAAATGTCGATTACCGATGCGGCTTTGGATGCGTCACGAGTACGACTCCGCCCTATTTTGATGACATCTTTAACAATGATTTTCGGACTTTTACCGATGGTATTTGCAAGCGGCGCAGGAGCAAACGGCAACATGTCATTGGGCGTAGGAACGGTTGGCGGCATGCTTATCGGTACAGTTTCGTTACTGTTTATTGTACCGGTATTATTTACAATTTGTCAAAAAATTCAGGAAAAACTTCCGAAAAGACAGATTGAAGATATTTAGCTTTTTGTTAACTATATTTTATCAGTTATCAATGAAAAAAATCACAAACGGCATATTAACATTGGCTTTGATATTTAGCAGTTGCAACTTGTACAAAAAATACGAAAGCGACAACACGTTAGAAAAAATGTCGCAAACGGTTTTTACAATTCAAGATACAACGCAATCCCTTGAAAATTACGAATATCACAAGATTTTCAAGGACGAAATTTTGTTGAAAATGATTGACGATGCACTTGCAAACAACTCAACAATTGCCAAAGCCAAAGAAACTCTCAATCAAGCTCAATATCAGTACGATACAAAAAAATTGAACTATTTGCCGACATTTTCATTCGATACGCAAGGTCAGATTAGAAAATGGGAAAACGAAAACGCTACCAAAACATATTCTATCGGACCGTCGTTCAATTGGCAATTGGAACTTTCGGCTGACAAAACAATAGCAAAACGCATCGCAAAAGCCAATCTCGAGGCGGAACAATTGTACGAACAAGAAGTTAAAACAGAAATAATAACAATGACAGCTCAAGTTTATTACTCGTTGTTATTGCTTGATTGTCAATTGGATATCAACAGTCAAACCCTTGAAAATTGGAACAAAAATATCCAAACGCAAATCTCACTGAAAAAAGCCGGTCAAACCACCGAAACCGCAATTTTGCAAGCCCGAGCCAACGCACTTTCATTGCAAAATTCAATAAAAGATATCGAACTTTCGATTCTTGAAAATGAATATCAACTTGCATTATTGCTAAATTTGGATTACAACAATTTCAAACAAAAATATCCGAATCGCGGAAAAATTGAATCACAAGAATTTCCGGAAGAATTAAAAACCGGTTTACCCATGGAAATTTTATCCAACCGTCCCGATGTGATGATTGCGGGCAAAAATCTTGAAATGGCATATTACAACACAAAATTGTCAACATCGCAACTTTATCCCGCTCTAACACTTTCTGGTTTGCTTCATTACACCAACAACAACGGTCCGATAAGCAATCCGGGCGGAATTTTGATGCAACTGCTTGCAAATCTTTCTCAACCGATTTTCAAACACAAATCACTAAAAACAAATCTAAAAATTTCTCAATCAAATCAAGAAATTGCAAAAACAGATTTCAAAAATGTTGTACTAAACGCAGGACGGGAAGTAAATCTTGCTTTGGCTTCGTTTCAAAATGCTTGTCAACAAATAGATTTGGACAACGAGAGAATTGAAATTTTGGAAACGACATTGCAAAAAACCGAAAGTCTGATGAAATACACCACACACACCACATATTTGGAAGTTTTGACCGCACAACAATCATTGCTTTCGGCGCAATTGGCTCTGGCTCAAGATACTTACGCGAAAATTCTTTCGGTAATTAACGTTTATCAAGCAGTCGGCGGCAAATAAAAAATGTCAAAATAAAACGGCAAAATTTTTGTAACTGAAATATAAACCAAAAAAACAATATACATCATGAAAAAAGTAGTATTAACATCGATATTAGGTACGCTGTACCTTGCGACTTCGGCACAAATCTCTGAATATAAGCCGGATGCAACTTATCCGGTAGAAATCAAGACTTCAAACGACGAAGACGAAGGCGGCGACAATCCTTACGACTGTTTTCCCGTAACTTCGATAAAAGCTTCAAGCCATCTGAAACAGCAAGGCAACAACAATTATTCGGAAAATAATCTATACGACTTAGACGATGCAACTGCGTGGGTAGAAGGCGTAAAAGGCTATGGCAAAGGCGAATACGTGATTTACAATTTAAAAGATGTAATTGCAGAACTCAACGGCATTTATGTAACAAACGGTTACGTCAAAACACAAGAAGCTTGGGAAAACAATTCGAGAGTAAAGAAATTGAAAGTTTACTATAACAACAAGGCGGTTGCGATTCTAAATCTTGAGGACTCACGCACAACGCAACATTTTGATATTTCAGATTTAAAATTAAATTTCAAGCAAGAAACCCTTGAACAGAAATTCATTTTGAAGTTTGAAATTCTCGACACCTACCCCGGAAAAAAATTTGACGACACAGCAATTTCAGAAATAAGTTTCGGCGACTGCTACTAAAAAAAAATTAATGCGTTCCAATATCGTTTTATATTAGAACGCATTAATTTTTTACAATGATTCCGTAAAAACCACTCTTCCGTGCTGTAAATTACATTTATAATCTCGAATCAAACGATTTTCCAACTTTCGTTCTTTTGCAGATAAAATATCAGGATATTTTCGAGTTACAACTCTCGCATTCAACTTTTTTACAGAAACATCACAACTTTTTATCAACAATTCAATAGTGTTAATTATCTGTTCCAAAGCATGATAATATTCACTTTCCGGACTTTTTAATTCAATAAGAAAAAGAATATCATCTTGAGTATAAATACCGAAATCACATTTCCACTGAGTTCCCTTTATGATTCCTTGATCGATTTTGTAAACAACAATTTCTTTATTAGCTGGATTGTTGAGAATATACTTCATCCTCTGTTCCGAAACTGTAACAACCGACCTGCAATCTTGGGATATTATATAACTTTCATCGTTATATTTCTGAAAAAAAGGATATTTTTTGTCAACAACAATTATATGCTGAAAATTACTATTCTGTTTCATACTCAATATCACGCATTTTACCGTACATCCGATTGATTTCCTCTGAAATTTTATCTATTGATTCCGGATCAATTTCGCCTAATTCTTCATCAATAATACTTTCTGCTGTACCATCTTTAAGAATATAGGCAGCAACTTTTTCCGTCGGTAACCAAAGTTCTTTCGGAACAATTTTTTCTATTTTTTGAGGGAAACTCCGTCCTACTTTTGCTGCATAAATCAAATTGTTGATAACAGTAAGAGTATAAGGACTATGCGTTGTAATAATCAAATTATTATCATCTTTATTGTTAAGAGCCAAAGTCAAAAGTTCGATAGTAGACTTTTGAGCTTCAGGAAACAAATGGGCTTCCGGCTCTTCAACAATTCTAAACAACTTATTCCCCTGAAAAATCCACAAAAAAGCGTCTTGCAAAATTCTTATAGCTTCCTGCTGTCCTGAAGAAGCATCGTTCAGAGGTACGGAAATATCATCATGAAGAATATATTCACCAACATTATTAATATGATATTTTCCTCGTAAAATGCTAATTATAAGATTGTTTGCTAATTCTAACAAAGGACGGACTTCATTTGTAACTGTCGAAAAAATACCTTCAAAAGCATGATACTTGATAAAAATATCTTTCATTTGTAAAATATGTTTCATAAAACCCAGCATGAGAATTTCGTCACAGGTTTCACCTCCGATAATTTTACGCTGAAAAATACTTTGTTTAAAAATATCTTCAAAAGTATGACTATAACCGACAGTAGCATTGCGACCGGCTATTATATAAAGAGAATCATCATGTTTATTACCGAATATTTTTTTAATTTCTTGATAAATATTGTTCAATTTCTTCTGTTGTTCTAATACAGAAGAAAAACTTTGTTTATTGATATTCAACAGATTACTTTTATATGAATACAATATTTGTCCATTTTTTCTTTCTACAAAAAAAGAGTCAGAAAAAGCTACGGCTAAATTGTCATTTGATTCGGAAACATCTACATAATTATCTTCAAAAAATGTAAATCTAATACTAAAATTCTTTCTCAATCCAAAAATTTTTAAAAATTTGGACTTGATGATTTCAGACAAATAATGCGAGATATCAATTTCAACATCTTCTGATTGTGAATACTGCTCAAAAAATGATTCCGGCAAAGTCTCAAAAAAATAAATCAATTTGGCAATTGTACTTTTACCGCTTGCCTGATGACCTATCATTACTAACATCGGTTTAATATCAATTACCGCATCTTTTATTGGTCCGAAATTATGAATTTCTATTTTTTGCATCTGTTTCAAAAGAAATATTTAGTCGCAAAATTATAAAAAAATTTTTGATAATCACATCATTCTTAACGAATTAATCCCAAACCATTATTCGATATCATCGTCACTTTCTGCGTATTTCGTCGGTGATGTGCCGAAATGCTCTTTGAAAACTTTGGAGAAATGCGCAGGACTGTTGAATCCCAATGAATACGCAATTTCACTGATATTTCCTTTGGTTTCTTTTATCAATCGTCCCGCCTGCTCAAGTCGGATATTGCGGATAAGATCGCTCGCATTGATTCCTACAAATTCACGAAGCTTGCGATGAATCTGTACTCGCGACATCTTCATCTTGATTGCCAAAGCTGTAACATTGAAATCAGGATTTGAGATGTTTTCGTTTATACATTTCATAATATTATCAATCAGCAACTTATCTGAATCATTGAATTCTACTTTGTTGGTTTTGTCTAGAGTTTGCTGTTGCTGACCTGAATATTTGATTTTCAACGCCTCGTTTTTCTTCAACAAATTCTTGATTGTAATTTCCAATTCACTGATTACAAAAGGTTTAGCCAAAAATGCATCAGCACCTTTATCAAGACCTTCAAGACGATTTGCAAACTGATTTTGTCCCGATAGCAATATCACCGGAATATGATTGATGTTGACATTTGTTTTAATCATTCTTAAAAGTGTAAGACCATCAACTATCGGCATCATAATATCGCTGACAACAATATCTGTAGGATTGTCCATCAAACGTTTAATAGCTTGCTGACCATTGTTACAAATTGTAATATCAAATTTGCTGCTAAACTCACTTGAGATATAACGACAAATTTCCAAATCGTCGTCAACAAAAAGCAATTTGTATTTTTTTACCGGATATTTGGCTGTTTCTTTTACAACTACTTCATCTTCAACAATTTCGTCCGGTTTCAAATGGTCTTTGCCCAACGGAATGAAAACTGAGAAAATCGAACCGCGTTTATCTTCACGGTTTTGAGCAATAATGCGACCATGATGCTGCTCAACAACCATTTTACAGATATTAAGACCGATACCCGTGCCCTCAATCTTCAATTCAGGACGCGCACCGCTCTGATAAAAACGTGTAAAAATCTTCTTTAAATCGTGTTCATCCAAACCTTGTCCGGAATCTTTTACCGTAATAAGTGCGTACGGTGTATTGTTTTCTGTAACTTTTGTAATTCCAACCGAAATTTCACCACCCTCCGGAGTATACTTGAATGCGTTGGAAATCAAGTTGATAATCACTTTATCGAAATTGTCGGTATCAATATAAATTTCAACATCGTCTTCCGGAAAATCCAAATTTAAATTGACATCACGATGCTTTGCAGTTTCGTCAAACATGGAAGTAATCGACGCAATATAACGCTTCAACTCTGTTTTTCTACACGCAAGTTTTATCTGATTTTTATCTTGTTTACGCAAATAAAGTATCTGATTTACAAGGTTTAAGATATTATCGGCATTGCGACGTATAACACTAAGACGATGACGGTTTTCTTCCGAAGTTTCTTCTTTCAACAGTTGTTCTACCGGCGAAATTATCATCGTAAGCGGTGTACGAATATCATGGGTTGCATTTATCAAAAGTTGAGTTTTGTCCTCGTAAATTTTCTGCTGCTTACGACGTTTTACTGTTACAAATATAAAATATCCGATTCCTGCAATTATCAGTAAATAAATAAGATACGCTATAGTTGACTTGTAAAACGGCGGTTTTGAAATAATTGTAACAAAAGAATAATCAGAACAGAAATCAGATTGTAAAGCTCTGATTTTCAATTCGTATGTTCCAGCCGGTAAATTGTAAAGTACCAAAGAATTGGTTCCTTGCGGCAAAGTTTGCGGAACATTATCGTTGAGAGAATATTCAAAAATCGTGTTTTCAACTTCTGCAAAATCAAAAACCGAAAAATTGAGTTCTAAAACATTTTGACCGTACTGTAAAACTATCGGCTCTTGCGAATTGTTTTCAACCTTTTTTCTGTCAACAAAAACTCCTGTAACAACCGGATTATCAGGGCGATGTCCTATAACTTCTTTTGACAGCGGATTGAACGCTACAAAACCTTTGGAATTGCCAAAAACAATAACACTGTCGGAAATTTTCAGACCGAGATTTCGGATATACTCGCGGTCGGTTAAACCGTTACCTTTTATATATCCCGTAAGCGATGCCGCCGAGATATTGTAATTCCAGATTCCATTGGAAGTACTTATCCAAAGCGAGTTGTTATTATTTTTAATTATTTTTTTGATACTCAGATTGTTAAGAGTATCGCAATTTTGCAGACGTTCAGTTGTACCGTCACTATTTCTATAACAGAACAAACCTTTTACTGTTCCGATTATGAGAGAATCTTGCGAGAATTTTTCAAGACAAGTACAATTATAAGTGTACAATTTGTCATGTAGTTCAGGCATCGCAAATTCCTTTGTAACAGTATTATAACATGTAACACCCGAATATGTAGCAAGTATAATAGATTCACCGTCTACAATCATGTCGTTAATCCAATTGTTGCAAAGATAGCCTCCTTTACGATTCTTTTGAAACATATTAAGATTTTCAATTCTTCCGGTATGCAAGTCGATGATTTCCAAACCGTCAGACATGGTTGCAACATAGAGTTTTCCTTTGTGTTCTACAAGTTTTGTTATAAAATCGCAATTGAACGAAGCAATTTTTGTTGCCTTAAAAGTAGCGGTATCAAGTTTATACACAGCATTTTTGGACGCTGCATAATTTGAAGTAAATGTCACAAAATCGTGCTCGTTGCTTACTGTACGAAGAATATCGCCCTTGTCCGAAATCTGATATATCAAATAATCGGTACACATACAGTAAAAAGATTTGTCCGGACCGGGAACTGCCGAAACCACGCTGTAAAATGTAGCGCAACTCGAAATCGGAATATTCCAAGTCTCAAACTTCATTTTATTTTTCGGAATTATTACAAAACCTTTGTTGTGAATGCCAGCCCAAATATTGTTGTCGCTGTCTTCAAAAACGGCTTCGATCCACGCAGTCGGCATTTTTTGATCAGTAATTTCAAATTTATCGTCGTCAACTTTTGCGAAAATCAAACCCTGAGACGATGTTCCGAGAAGGATTTCTCCATTTTGAAGCTGACATGCAGAAACTATATTGTAATTGTTGAGCGGAATGATTTCAGTTTTATTGTTTTTGAAATACATCAAACCCTGATTGCAAGCAAGATATACACAACCGTGAGATTCAAAGAAATTTACGGGACGACCCAAAACAGAAGAATCACGATGCAACAATTCGCCTTTTTTGTTTTCATCAAAACAACTTACAATCCGATGGATGTTGTCAGCTTTCCAAAATCTGTGTTTACTATCCTCAAATATCAAATTGTAAAAATCGTTTAAATCGCTGAAAGTAAAATCGGAATTGCGATGATAATCAAGGGTTTTCATATCCATATCAAACAATCCGAACCCAGAAGAACCAACCACGAATTTACCGTTTTTCAGTTGCAAATATCCGTCAATACGCGGATTGTATTCGCCGGGACGTAGAGTAACAACTACATCGCGTTTTCTATCGTAATATGAACTTCCCTGACTTGTACCGATCCAAAGACGTCCATCGTTACTTTTTTGTAAACAAGTAACATAATTGTCGGCAAGCTGAAGACTGTCAAATTTATTTTTGTTTAAATATGAAGTAAACTTGTATCCGTCAAACTTATTAAGTCCGTAAAGTGTACCAATCCATACATATCCTTCATCATCTTGACAAAAGCATGTAACTTGGTTTGAAGTAAGTTTGTCGCTTGAAAAAGATAACACTTCTTGGGCATTAGCCTCAAGGCTGTAAACTATTGTTATCAATATAGAAACCAAACTAAAATTGCTTTTCAAAACCCTCTGATAAAAGTTTATCATTTTATTAAAAATTAATTTGCATTCTTTTTATACACGCAAAAATATTAATTTAATGATAAATAAAAAAATGAGTGTTTGAAATTTAACATTGCAAAATTCCAAATCAGTTGCGCCGAGTGCTCACTTGAATACGCGGAGCATTAAAAATTTCGCCGGCAAACTCTCTGATATCCAGCTCAACTTTCCCGGAAGTAAAATCCGGAACATTGTATGAAAAAAAGAGATTGGATTTCTAAAAAAATAAAGCCGTTGCCATTACAACAACGGCTTAACTATATAAGTCACTCTTGCAAATTTATTTTTTTTATAAAACTTAATATTAATATATAAAAAAGACCATTTTATTTTCTTACCTAAAACGGAATACACAGCTTAATAAAACCATGTACTCCGTTAGTTGTTTATTTTTTAGGCTAAAATTAATTCAATTAATTGCTTATTAATTGTAACACATATAGTAAAGAATCAACAAAAAATTTATTCAGTAATATCTACGCCCATAAGTTTCAACATCGTTTGCGCATAACGCTTACCGATAATTCTATAGCCTTCAGCGCAGAAATGGAAACCGTCTACGCCGTTACCTTCACAACCCTCAGATGAAATCACATGAGCTGTAGGAATTACATTAGGCAAAGTTGCGATAACCTCGTTATGACCATAACAAATACCATTGTTTTCCTTATGCAACATTTCTCCTGCAAGCAATGGACAATCCTCTGCTGTAAGATTCAAATCTGTTAAAAGATCTTCGTAAATCTTTTTAACTCTTTTTGGCCAATCTTGTTGACAATTGTTTGTTTCGCCTTGATGCAACAAAATACCACGAATAACACCGCTTTTTTGAGCTTCCTTTGCTGCCGTAACAAGTGTTAAATAAGGATTATTATCATATTCTGCAAGATAGTTTTTGTACCATCCATCAAAATCTGTTCTACCGCAATAGGCTTCACATCTATCTTTTTCAAAAGCCTCAATATCAGCACCACCAATCGCAACCATCACAATACCAATTTCTTGTCCTGACGGAAGATTTTCGAGCATTGTTCTGCCAAAATAATCTGCCGGAGTAAGCCCCGTATTGAATCTTGCAAGCGGCGGATTTGCCTTACGCCAAGAATATCGAGCTGCTGAATAATTTGTAACATCACAATTTGCTACAATCATATTTTTCATACCAGAAGGAACATTGTTTCTATCAACATCCTCTACCGCTGCATTACCTTCCATATTAGACTGACCGAAACAAAGAAAAACATTTAATGTTGTCTCTGTATTTGTATTGTTTTGCGGGTCTGTAGTATTAGGTTTATTATCTTCGGTTGACGAATAAGGCTTATATTCTACCTTCTGTGGTTCGTCATCATCTTTACAAGCTCCCAATGAGAAAACCGACAAAAATGCTAATAGGTAAAAAATTCTCTTCATTGTTATTTTAATACTCAATATAATTATTATCGATATTTATAAAAAACATCAAAACAGTAAATGAAAAACTGAAGTAAATAATATACTCAATCTCTCAATATTGTAACATCACAAATTTAACAATAAAGCAATATTTAACAGATTTTTAAGCAGATAAATCCTTGTTTATTTGTAACAAAAGTTTGTTTATTTGTTAACAAAAGCCTGTAGAAGCCCCTCGAAATGTAAAAGTATAGTAAATTAGACGTTAATTTTATATTGACTTTTTGATTATATCTTCAGAACTTGGTAACAAGAAATACTAGAAAAAAAGACGTTATGAGCCGAAATAAAAAACAATAAAGGAACAACCAAAATTTATCTAACACATAAAATATTATGTATAAATCGCAAAATTGGGATTTTATGCATAAAATACAATTATTTGCCGCACTGAGATACGAAACGAGGTAAGAAATATTGTCAATTAGAACACTAATACAACAATCCAACCATCCAAATCGGAATTTTGTTTCCGCGTGGCAATTCGATGTCATCAGCAAGGATATATGAATCGGGAACGTTTGCAATTTGACGGAATGTTTTACCGCCACCGCCAACTTCAAATGTATATTTGCCGTCAACTTTGAAATCTCCACAATCTTTGCCGTATTCTACCGTGTGCATTACGCTCAACTGGTTTACAACAAAACATTCTCGCGCTGTTCCGACTTGAACGGGAACAGTAGCAAAAGCGTATAAAAGATTAGGATTTTCAAGAAAAATCTTATCCGGTTTCTGCATTTTTTTTACTGTCTGCAAATCACTGTAAAGCATATTAATTAGTTTAGCATCCCTCAAATAATTGAGATATTCAAGAATAGTATTACGCTGTAAACCCGTAGTTTGCGCAAGTTTTGAAATATCAACATCATAAGGAACGTTTTGAGCCAAAACATTAATCAACGCTTTGATTTTGCGACAGTTTGACGGATTAACATTTCGTTGCTGTGTAAGTTCCACATCAATTACATAGTTTTCAGTTTGCTCAATAAGTGCATAATAATCAATAGGATTTGTAATGTAAAACGGATAAAAACCGTATTGAAGATAATCGTGAAAATATTGCAGCGGACGACACAATTCGTTTACTTGCGCCGCAATTTGAAACGGAGATTCCAAAATTTCGTTTAATGTAACTGCACTGATTTTTATACCCTTATAAAACTCCAAATATTCTCTAAACGACAATCCGGGCATATCGTATGCCCTACAACGACGAGACAAATCGGCATCACCATCCAATATTTTTAAAAGCGAAGAACCGCTTAAAACAATTTTTAACGACGGATATATTTCAGAAATTTCTTTTATCTCGCGACTCCAATTCTCGTATTTGTGAACTTCGTCTAAAACCAACAGTTTTCCGCCGATCTTATAAAATTTTTCTGCTACTTCCAAAATTGAATGTCCGCTAAAATAGACCCAATCAAGCGAGCAATACAAAGCTTCTTGACTACCGGGATTAAAATTCTGTTTGATGTATTGCCTTAGAAGTGTAGATTTACCCACACCTCTTGCTCCACGTATACAAATCATTGGTGCTGACCAGTTTACGCATTGCATAAAACTTCTTACAAAATTCATGCTCGTAGTTCTGAGCATTATTTCTTGTTTGTCGAATAATATATCCATAAGAATTTGCTTTTTACAGAAAGCAAAAATAAGAAAAATTTGCTCAATACAGAAAGCAATTTATGTTAAATTTTGCTCAATACAGAAAGCTTTTCCGATTATAAACAGTAACGAATTTTCGGAAAGAAAAAAAATCCGACGAAGTTGGTGATGTTTGTTGCATCACCAACTAAACGTCGGATCTATTTAAATATGCAAAGCTACAAAATTATTTTTCTGATAGACCGTCAGCAAAACCTTGCCATGTTACTTTCTTTTCTGCAAAATTTTCTGTCCAAAAACCTACCGGTTCGCCGTGTCTCCAAACGTATGAAGGTGAAGCAGGCGCATCGGTAAGACACCATTGACAAATGCCGTACTGCTGATCTTTAGGTACTATTTCAAGGTATTTCTTCACTATAAATTTATAAAAATCAGCCATTCTCTGATGTTCAGCCTCTGTAACAGCCGGTGTTTGCAACTTTGTACCATTCCAACGGCTGTTGCCTCTTACGTAACCCATATCAAGCTCTGAAACTCTTACCAACTTGCCGGTGGCAGCCATAAGTTTGAACATATTTACGATATGGTCTTCGATATTTTTTTGGATGGCATCATCTTCATAACAGCTGATATGCATCTGTGTACCGATACCGTCAATCTTGGTAAAACCGTCAGATTCCCATTTCTTAATCCACGCAATAAGGCTTTTGAGTTTTTGGTTGTCGTCCCAATCAGATTCAAGATTGTAATCGTTGATAAACAATTTTAAATCATCGGGATTGCCTTGGTAATATTCTCTTGCAAATTTTACTGCATTACGAACATATTCCAAATCACCCATGTGTTCCTGCCAATAAAAAACACCGTTGTTAACGTTGGTAGCATCGTCTGAATTGTTAATTTTGGTACTTTGAAGCTCATATATACCGTCGCCGTCGGTGTCTTTGCCGGAAATAGGTTCATTGACCACATCCCAGGCTTTTACGTAACCGGCAGTTGCCTCCATAGCTCCTTTTATCCATGTTTCCATGGCTGTTTCAAGTTCAGAAGCACTCAATGTATTCAGATATTTTGGCTGTTGCTGAGAGTGCCATGCAAGTGTATGACCGAAAATAGAAACACCGGCTGAGCGTGCGTCACTTACAAACTGTTTAACACGTGTAAAATCCATTTGACCACTGGCATTGACACAAGAACTGTATTTCATTGCATTGCCTGCCACAATCTCCTCAAAATTTTCTTTAATGATGTCGCGAAGACCGTTTTTGTTGTTATGAAATTCGTTCACATCAAGAGCTGCAGAAACTTTGAAAAGAGGGTATTTTTTGTGATTGAGATAAGTTTTGAGACCGCCGGTACCGAGTACTACGTCATCATAATTTCCATCATCCTCAGGATTTGTACTTGGATCTGTTGGGTTAGAAGGAGTTGGCTTGTAATTTGGCTTTTCAGGAGCATCGTCATCCTTACATGAGTTGAAACTACCTGCTGCCAAAAGCAAAGCCAAGGAAACTATTAAGATTTTTCTATTCATGTTTTATATGTGTTTTAGTATATCCGTTATACGAATTTTAAAAAAAATTGCTCCATTTTTTTTATTTTTTTAACAAAAAATGGAGCAATTAATTATTAATCAAAAAAGAAGATTATTTTGTAATCTCAACATACTTGAGAGTAAATACATTACCTTTCTCTTGATTGTTGATTTTAATTTGTTTCAAAGTTTTTCCTTCAGGAATAGTGTATTTTGTATCATTATAATTGGTTACATTAGAACCATCCCAATTATAAAATGCGTCACCTTCAGTTCCATCTGTAAATACAGGAACTAACTGACCACCACCAATAGATGACTCCAATGCCAAAAGAATTGTCTTAGCACCTTTTGCATCACTTTCTGCTATATCCAAAATAATTGTACCTGTATAATTACCAGCAGGAGTAATTGAGATAGAACCATCACGATTAACTACAATTTTGTCTCCATCACCGCCAGCTACCTTATCAACAATTTGAATATGACCTTCAGGCAAACCTCTAGTAACCTCTACATACTTGAGAGTAAATACATTTCCATTCTCTTGATTATTGATGATGATTTTTTCAAGAGTTTTATCCGCAATTGGCTCTTGAGTGCTTTCATCTTCACCAATCTTATCTGTCTTTTCCGAACTAAAATCAAGCTTAGTATCATTATAGTTCAATTTGTTGTTAGCATCCCAATTGTATCTTGTAGCCTTTGTTCCATCAGTAAATACAAAAACAATCTGACCACCACTAACAGAAGCTTCCAATGCCAATTTAACTAATTGAATTCCAGCACGTTCTTCTTCAGGAATAGTCAAAACAACTGAACTTCTATAATTACCTGCAGGAGTAATTGTGAGAGAACCATCCTCCTTGTTAACTTCTTTAGTTTCACCGGCACCAACTGTAAGATTGTCAATAATATTAAGATGATTATATGGTAATTCAGGAAGGCTTTCAAAATATCCAGCATTCTTAAATTCAAGCTCGCCATCATTAAACGGATAAGTCATTACAATTTCACCTTCCATTAAAGCTACAATAATTGCCTCTTTTGTAGCATCTTCAGGTATATCCATTTCTTCTCCTGCGATTTTCAAGCCTGTAATTATATCAAAATTAGTACCACTGATAACCATCTGAGTTTCGTCACCTGATTTCATTTTTACAGAAGTTATTTCAGGTACAGGGAATTTGTAACCATCAAGTTTAACAATTCTGTTAGGATTGTTCCTATCGTAATTGAGAGCGATTTTACCGTCCCAAAGAGGAAGTACAATTCTATTTTCGGTTATTTCTGTTTTTTCATTTTCAACAATGTCAACGGGATTTTTGTCACCAACAAGGATATGAGCAACTCTACCTAAGTTTTCACCTTCGATAGTCATTGTCTTAGATTCCCAATCGGTTTTGAATCCGCCGTCATTGATTACAGGAACTGGAACATTATAACCACCATCCACTACTACTTTGGAAACGTCATAAGAGTCGTAATATAATGTGATTTTGCCTTCAGCAAGAGCAAGTACAAGAGCTCCGTTAGTACTATTTTCCTTGTCGATTGTTGAAGTAATATCTTCTACTACTTCATCACCTTTTTTATACTCTTTGCCGTCAAGAGTTTTGCCGTCTTCTTCTGCAGTAAAGGTATGTGTTATTTTAAGAGCAGACAAAAGATTTGTACCACTAATTGTCATCAACTTGTTTGCTTCATCAGCTGTTACACCGGTTATAGTCGGCAATTTATATAATCCGTCGCTGTTTACAACAGGATTGTCTCCTGCCGGTGTTTCAGGTCTTACCTCAGCCACATCGGTAAGCTCATCGTCTCCACAAGAAGTGAAAACTGTAGAACCTGCCAATGTCAAGCCGGCAAGAAGTATTGATACTTTAAAAAAATTCTGTTTCATTTCGATAAAAAAATTATTTCTTTTTTAATAATAATTATTCGGTAATGCTATTGTTGTAATAGTCATTAAACCATTGATAAACCGGATACACGCCTGACTCGTAATCGTACAAGCCTGTTCCGTCAGCACCGCCGTCTTCAGGGTGTGTAGGGTCAAACTCAGCCAAGTGATGCTCCCAAACGAATGTAAGCCAGCTTACGTTGCCGTATTCGTCAGCAATACGTTTGAAATTTGCACCGAAACCGCCTTTTCCGGCAACTCCGGTGTAACCTGTACCCCATGTACCGAGGTATCCGCTGCGGGCAAATTGTGGACGAGCCCAATCAAGCTCGGTTACAATGATAGGAGCTTTGCTTGCTATGCAACCTACTTTCTCATCAAACTGTTTGCGGAACTCAGCGTAACTGCCTGTACCTGTACCACCGTCACCGTTGTTACCGTCTGAGCCGAACCAACCCGGATAGCAGTGAACAGCATATCCGATGTTGCTGCCTTTTATCGGGAATTTTACATATCCGCGGTAATCTCCTTGATATGCCACAGCAGGAACCCAAAGAACGTTTTCGCAACCGTTGGCACGGATAACATCCACAACGGATTGAAATATTTCGGTTTCAATTTTGTAGAAATTGTCGCCTTCAACCCATTTTGAACCATCCCAACGTGGACCGTAGTCTTTCTTTTCCGGATCCCAAATATAAACCGGCTCGTTGGCAAGTTCAAACATGATATCCGGATTGTTACGGAGTTTCGGGTGTTGTGAAACTATATCCCAAACAGTTTTCAAGTATTCCTGATAGTCCTGAGAAGGATAAGGTTTTCCATCCTTAAGCGAAAGATGCGAAGTCTCAGTATAGTGTTCTGAAGTTGTAATGATATGCGGACAAACTCCCGGAGGACGCATCACTACTTTCATTCCCTTGCTGATTGCGTATTCTGCCATCGGAACAAAGAGTTCGTCGAGATACTTTCTCAAAAGCTCGGGATCGAAATTTGTAATATCCGCCTCATCACTTCCGGAAGCGTTACTGCGAGAAGTATTGGGTTTGTTGGTCCAAGTAGGATCCATGTGCAGACGCATCCAAGTCATGTGCCAGCCGGCTTTTACGATGCCGTCGATCATGCGCTTGTTGTATTTCATACAACCCGAAACATCAAGACCGCTCCAATATTTGCCTGCCTCATTAAACCAAGAACTGTATGTCTGAGCAAAACCGTGAAGATTTACGATATTTCCGTTTCCGTCTTTGAGGTATTTGCCGTCAACATGTAGACCTGATGGAGTTACGACTTTTGCAGTATCCTCCGTCTCCGAAGGTTTGTTTGAGCCACCTCCGTTGTAATTTGGTTTTTCCTTTACATCGTCGTCACTACATGCAAAAAATCCTAGGCTGAGAATAAGAGAAAAAGCAAATATTATATTTCGATTGAAAATTCTCATAATTTTTTTTTATAAAACGGAGGCTTATGAAAAATTAAGCCTCCGTTAAGAAATCAAAATAAAATAATATTATTTGCCTTGCAAACCTTCAACGAAACCTGCATATTGCGATTTACGTTGATAACCTTCAGTCCAAAGACCTGCCGGTTCGCCAGCACGCCATGTAGCATTAGAATTAGCATCAGCAGGAGTCCAAAGACAAATACCGGCTTGTTGAGAAGCAGGAATAATTTCCAAATACTTAGAAACAATAAACTTGTAGAATTCAGCCATTTGTTTATTCATATCAGAAGTTACATTCATGCTCTTAACCGGAGCACCGGCAGCACTGATATAGTTCATATCAAGTTCGGAAATTCTGATAAGTTTACCTGTCTCTTTAAGTTTATTAAGCATATTTTCGATACCTTCTTTAGCAGCTTCCTGTTGAGCAGCATCAGCATAGAAACTTACGTGCATTTCAGTACCAATACCATCGATTACAGTACCATCTTCTTCCCAATAAGAAATCCAATCAAGAAGTGACTGAAGTTTTTCAGGATTAGATTCAAGACGGCTTTCGTTTACAAAGAGTTTAAGGTCAGAAACACCGTTTGCAGAACCGGCTTCACGAGCCAATTTTACGAGGTCTCTTACATAATCTTTACCGAGGTATTCAGCCCAGTAGAAGTTCTTCTTAACCTCTTTGTCGTTTTTATTAACAACATTTGCACCTTTAGATTGCAAAGAGAAAGCGCTACCGGAAATATTGATATCTTCTCCGGCTTTATTAGATTCAGCCAAAGGTTCACTAACAATATTCCAAGATTTTACGTATCCGTTAGTATTCTTGAAAAGACCGTTGATCCAATCACCGACGATAGGCAACAAGTTGTCACGTTTTTCTTTAAGTGTAAGTGGAATACCACCCACTTCCTCTACTGTTACAACAGTATACTTAAGTTCACCGTCAAAGATTTCCGGGTCAACAAATTCTTGCTGAATTTTTACAACAAAAGAGCTCAAATCATCGGAACTAAAATCACCGTTTTTAACAACTTCAGTACCACCGATTTCAAGGCTGATATCATCAAAATAGATTACATTAGCCTCACCTGTAGCAAGGTCGAATGCAAATGTATGACCACCCTGACCAGATGATTCATGTACATAATCTTGTTCAAAAGTACCTTCCTTTACATAATCCTGCCATTCAGTTGTAATTGACAAGTCAGTAACACCACCGGAAATCCAATGATCGCCGTCAGCATCACCGTGAATACCTGAACCCGGTTTGTAAGCCTTGTCAGCACGAACTCGACATTTGAATTTGTAGCTAACACCTTTTTTGAAATCTATAGAACTCTTAATCCAAAGCTGAGTTGCCCAAGTCTGACCATTAGCACCGCCTGGAGCTTCAGTATTAGAAGGACAATTGATTTTCAAACATCTAACTTCATCACTGTATTCAACTTTAGTTTCGATTTTAGTAACAGCAGCAAGCTCTTCACGGGTTGTTCCTGCCGGCATTGCATCAGCATCATCGAAAGAAGAGTTCTCATATATATTCTTCTTATCAGGATCACTTTTTTTGTAAATTACGAAATCATCAATCAAGAGATCTCCTTCTACCTTACCTGTACCAAACTGGAATTTTTTATATTCAAATTTACGACCGTCAGGTGCTTCTTTAAGAGTTGTAAATGTCTGAGTAATTGTAGTCCAATCTTCTCCTACATTCACACCATACTTAGCAACATCAGAATAAGAGCTATAAGATTGTTGCCAATCTTCAGTACGTTTACCCTCAGGATCCGGTACAGTACATTTGGTACCACTAGGATCCATAAGTTCAAGCTGAAGACCTACTGCCTTAGTAGCTTTTGCTTGGAAAGTAATCACATAATCGGTTTCCACTTCCAATGCCTCGTCCCACTGAATGAAGAAATTAGAATCCCAAGCATTAGATTTAGCTGTAGCTTGAGTATATTTAAGAACTGCATTAGACTTTGCATTTGGATCCGGTTTGTTCTTAACCTTTTCTTCCAACAAATCGCAATTCTGATTAGCACTCAAGCAAAAAGGAGCACCAAAAATTTCAATTCCATTTTGCTGAGCTCTGCTAACAAATGATGCTATGCTTGCAAAATCGAAAGTACCGTCAGCACCTGCACAGTCTGCGATACTCCAACCTGATGAAGGAATTACTTCTTCAAAATTGTTTTTAGCCAAAATATATTCAGCGCCATCGCTAGTAAATGCAGATCCCGAAACAGCAGCACCAAGTTTGAAATTAGGACTTGAAGCCTTGTTTACATAATCTTTGAGTACGCCCAAAGAATTGAGATATTCTGAAGTCTCAACGCTTTCAGGCTTGTCAACTGAATAGTCCTGTACTATCTCATCGTCACAACTTGTTGCTGCAACAGCAATCAAAGCAACAGGAAGAATTTTATATAAATATTTCATATTAAATACTCAGAATTAATTACATTTTCTAATAATAAATATTGAAATTCTCTTTAGACACGCCACGAGTCTGAAGTACCAAAGTGTCTTTAACAGCCATCTTTGTATAGTTGCCGACTTGAAGTGTGTAATCGAGATAAAGGCCGTCACGATCTTTGTTGCCCCATGCGAGTTTTTCAGTTTTCTCGCCGTAGTGACCGGTACCGTTAACAGTAATATCCTTAGTAAGAGAAGTAATTGTACACTCTCCGTTTTCGTCAAAAGTAAGTTCAATATCACAAGTAACAGGTTTGTTGTTCATGTCATACATCTCATTACCTTCAAGATTAAGAACCGGAATAGTACATGTAAGAGTATTAAGAGAAGTAGTCTTGGTTTTGAATACTTCATCGTTTTCTACACCTTTGTGTCTTACATTTACAAAAGTATTTTCACCGTCTGTAATTACATCAACACCTCTGCGAAGATAGATAGCAGAATATTTGTTGATATATTTCACAAGATATAAGACATAAGCCTTTTCAGGATTAATTCTGTCTGCACCTGTTAGTGAAGTCATTTTAAGAGGAATAACGTATGTATTTTCTACTGATTTAGGATCAGCAAAAAACTCATCTGTAAGTTGAACATCAACATGAGCATTATGACTGCCAGAATATTTAAGTTCACTACCTTCGAGATGATAGTAATTAGTAGGCATTGCAAGGACAGGTTTTGTCATAGCCTCATCGAAATAGCAATCCTTTACCAAAGATTCGTCTACTTCGAAATTAACAGTGGCAGAAATACCATCGTAAGTACCACCAGATACCGAATAAATTGCACAACGGTGAGCATTATCGTTATCGGTGTTGTAGACATCCTCTCCAAGTACTATGGTACGTACAGGTGTTTGGTATGCAAAATAAACAGTTGTACCACCTTCGTAATCCGGGAAAGTCATGTCAGAGTTCTTACAAGCACTTGCTCCCATGAGAGCAAATGCCAAAGAGCCATATATCAAACTATTAGCTTTCATATTATTAATTATATTTATTTTAATTTAATTATTATTTCCAATGCTACCATCCCTGATTTTGAGCCAAATTGCTCCATTTTAGAACCTCAGCATTAGGAATAGGACTATAAATCATATTATCCTTGTACATAAATGAATTAACGTCAATAGTATTATAAACGCCATTAGAAATCTGAACACCGGTAAGTTTTTCATTCAAGCCCTGAAGATCATTCCAACGACGGAGATCAAAGAATCTGTGTCCTTCAAAACAAAGTTCGATACGACGCTCATTTCTAATAAGTTCACGCATTTGCTCTTTGCTTGCTGCACAAGATTCGAGATATGCGTCAGACTCACCTTTACAAATACCGGCTCTTTCACGAAGTGCCTTAATAACTTCATAAGCAGAATATCCGTTGCTACCGCCGGCTTTAGGACCCCAAGCCTCGTTCGCAGCCTCTGCATAATTAAGGAATATCTCAGTAAAACGAATCCAAGCACTGTAATGATAATGATCGTTCCATTTTTTATCAGAACCACTGATTACATCACCGCGAAGAATTTTTTTGAGGTAATAACCGGTTTTTGTAGAACTAGAAACTTTGTTGAGTGCGTCATCTTTTGAAGCATCATGGGTAACGATTTCTGCATCACCGAATTTAGAACCGTCATGTACGATATAATAATCGAGACGCGGATCACGATCTGCATAAGGATTTGCAGGATCATATCCTGATTTAGTATCAGTAATAGGATAACCGTTTGCCATACCAAATGCATCAACCAAGTTTTGAGAAGGATTTACAAAACCTTTGCCGTTGAGAGACGGAGGGAAATTATTTTCTTCCAAAGCGTGACCGTTTTCCCTATTGCTTCTCCAAAGGATTTCTGCAGGACAAAGACCGTTTTCTACATCGTCAGCGTTGAGATACCAATAAAATCCTTGAGGATCCATACCGGAAACACCACCAACAGTGTTGAGAACTTGAGCTGCTGCATTAGCTGCATCTTCGTAAGTATATGAAGTAGAACCCTCAAATGCAGGAGATGTTACCCAAAGCAAAACTTCAGACTTGATTGCCATGGCAATTTTTGCATTAATTCTACCTACAAGGTGTGCACCAAATGCTGTAGAATACAAAGCACCACTGATACCTTGTTCCTTATATTTTGCAGGAACTTCATCACTTTCAAAATCCTTATATTCCAAAGGAAGAATATCAATAGCAGCATTAAGGTCAGAAATTATCTGATCGGTACATTCTTGAATAGTGTTACGAGACAAATTGAAGTCAGCATCACCGGCGAACTCTTCAGTAAACACCGGATAACCAAGGAAATTACCGCTAGCATCCTTACCTGCGTAAGTTCTAAGCAAGTAATAACCATAAAGTCCT
Organism: Bacteroidales bacterium; assembly: GCA_017541145.1. Classification (GTDB taxonomy): domain Bacteria; phylum Bacteroidota; class Bacteroidia; order Bacteroidales; family UBA3824; genus UBA3824. The sequence continues at coordinate 32,197 of JAFXZT010000041.1, forward strand.
CGTAATGCATAAGCCTCACCACGCATTCTCTCACTATACAACATATTTTTTGTTTCATCACCAGTCCAGTCGTTTTTTCCGAGGTTGCCCATGAAGATATTGATATAGTTGATAGAAGAGAGATATGTACTCCAAGATTTAAAAGGCGTGGACTCTGAAGTCCACGATTTTGAAAGATTGATGTAAGTATTGCTGTTGACGTTGCAATAAGCATCACTTGTTGCCAAGTCTGACTCTACATTCCATCCACCGGCATTTTTAAAAGGCATATTGGTATAAACACCGGAAAGGATGCCCGACATCCAGTCACCGTTGTTTACAACGGCGTCGATATCGTTCTTGTTTTCCATAGCCGGCTCCATAACATCCTCACAAGCTGAAAATGCAAAACCTGCCAAAAGCAACGAACCGCATGTTAACGATTTTATACTGAAATTTGTCATTGTGTTTTTTCAAATAAGATTAAATTAGATTAGAAAGTTACTCTGAGACCAAACATAAATCTTCTTGTCTGAAGAGTCGCTGTAGATGTGTTCTCTTTGTAATAATTAAGCAATGTAACATCCTTCTCTTTTGAAATTCTCAACAAGCTTGATGCGTTTACGAAAACAGAAGCTCTTGAAATGAAATTGTTTTCAAAAAGGCTTGCCGGCAAATCGTAAGTAAGCTGTACACGCTCAAGATTAAAAGCGTCAGTCTTGTACATCCAGAAGTCAGAAGTTACATAGTTGTTTTTAGAATCACGTGTAATACGAGGATAAGTTGCAGTAGCAGCTGTTTCCTCTGTCCAGCAGTCACGAGCGATAGCAGAATACTTACCGTTTTCTGCATCGATTTGATAATATCCGTTATCTTTCAAACCATAACCACCGGCATTTGCATTACCAGCAACAAAGAGTGTGAAGTTTTTGTACTTAACAGTTACATTGAAACCCATGATATAAGGAGAACCCCATTTGCCGAGGTATACTTTGTCTTTATCATCGATAACATTGTCACCGTTTTGGTCAACATAAATCAAATCACCAGGTTTTACGTCAGTACCAAGATTCTGTGTGATAACAGTACCGTCTTCAGATTTATAATTCTCGATTTCTTCCTTAGATTGGAAAATTCCGAGACACTGATACCCCCAATAACCGTTAACAGGTTTGCCTTCTTTTTTCTGGTAATCGTATTCTGCTACTTCATCATATTTGGTTCTCTTTACTTCGGAATATAATCCGTAAGCACCTGCTGACAAAGACAAGTCACCAAATTTTTTGTTGAATGTAATACCAAGTTCATATCCTTTGGTTTCTTCATCGTTAAGATTCTGATAAGGGATAAAACTTGTAGAACCATTACTCATGAATTCAGGATAAGAAGAAAGTGGTTTTGCAAGCAAACCTTCACGTTTGTCAGTGAAGTAAGAACCTTCAAGAACAATCATGTCATCAAGGAAACCTGCTTTGAGGTCGATTGACATCATTTTGTGTTTTACGAAGTCGAGATTGTAGTTAGAACCTGCACGACATGTTGTACCTTTAAGAGGATTTGCTTGGTCTCTCCAAGAGAATCCACCGTAATTGTTTTCCCAGTTACCGAGATACATGTACCAGTTTTCGATGTCGATATCTTCATCGATAGTACCGAAGTTAGCATTCAAAGAAAGTGTTGATACAATGCCGTTGCCTTGCATGAAATCTTCGTTTGCGATATTCCAACCGGCAGAGATTGACTTAGAAAAACCGTTGCGTTTGCCTTCAGCCAACTTTGTGGTGTGAGGAATTGCAGCAGTAAGTCCTAAGTAATATTTGTGTGCGAAATTGTAGTTTGCAGAAAAACCAAGATTTGCATTTGTTGTTCTATGATAAGTTTCTGCTTTAGTAAGTTGGTAAACATTAGCCAATGCCATTGCGCTAACATTGTTGTCACCAAATGACTTATCATATCCAAGGATAACATTGCCGGAAACTACACGGTTGTTACTTGAATTATTGATAGTCTGTTCACCAGACTTCTTTTCAGTACCTTTACGTTCCAAAGCTACGATTTCATCATAACCGTTGATATTACCCCAAGTAGGCACGTATGAATAATACTGGTTTTCAAAAGCTGTTACATATTGAGTAACAAAGTCCATTGAATAACCTGACTTGAAATAAAGTCCGTCAAGTAATGATGAAAGATTTGCTTTTACGCCTGCATCAAACATAAACTGACGTTTTGTTGTTTTACGGCTACCGGCAGCATACATATTAGCAATTTCGTTAGTAATTGTTTGGTTGCTAGCACCAAGGATGTAATTTCCGTCAATCACGCCCAACGAAGTATTTACCATATCGATAGCTGCCTTATTATCAGGATTAATCATAGAGATAGGCAAAAGCGGTGCAGAGTAATCAAGGAAGTTTGGACGCAAAGTTGCGGCAGCTTTCCAATAATCTGCTCTGGCTTCTTTTGCATTATCGAATGTAGCATTAGCATTAACGTAAGCAGTAATATTCTTTGTAAGATTGATATCGACATTACCTCTTACATTAAGTCTAGAAGTACCGGCATTGTCACCCTCACCGATTTTTACAAAATCACCGCTGTGAATATAACCGATATTTGAATAGAAATGAGCTTTCTCATTACCGCCATTGAGTTCTAAATTGGCATCAGTACGGTTGATAGCTTTTTTCAAATAATCAGATGAATAGAAATCCACATCCGGATAACGGTAAGGATTAGAACCTACAGAAGTGTAATAAATTTGTTCATCAGAATAACGCTTTGTAGTAAGACCGTCGGCAGCAGCTACTTGATTGTACATAGCCATATATTCAGCAGCGCCCAAATATTCCGGATACTGACGAACAACATCCATACCTGAAGCAATATTTGCTGTAATTTCAAGTCCTTCTACATTACCGCGTTTTGTCTTAACCAAAATAGCACCGTTAGCAGCTATACTACCATAAAGCATAATTGCTTCAGCACTTTTAAGAACTGTAATCTGCTCGATTTCTGAAGGAGTAACATTGTTGATATCACGTATTACACCATCTATTACATAGATAGGCGAACTCTGACATCCCCTGATATTACCATTCCAGCCGGTAATACCTGTAGCATAGCTGGAAATATTATCGAGGGCATAAGTATGAAAATTATTTGCATATACCTCTTTGGTGTCGATATACGAAACACCGCCTAAAATGTCTCTTGCATCTTTTTCCTGTCCAAATGCCATAGAGACCTTAACAGCAGCAGTAGAATCGCCATCTTCCACCTCCTGTGCCTGAAGGGTTGCAGGAACAGAAGCGGTTGCAAGGATCATCAATATAATTGATTTAAAATTCTTCATTGTAATAATTTAATTTTGTTTCAAATAATACATAAAATACTACCAACCAGGGTTCTGTTGGAAACCTTCAGAATAATATGTCTGGTCTATAGGTAGAGGAAACAAATAGTGTGTTGCTGTGAAATTTCTCTTGAGAATTGGTTTAAGAGTATAACCTTTTACCTCTTCATCGCGAGGATCGTACTTTTTCTTATTTTTATACTCGCTTTCAATATCCTCAATAACTCTTGTAAATTCAACTGAACACTTCTCTGTATAATCATAAACAGTGTTGTTAAGAACCTGTTTTTCAGTAAGCAAAAGCCAACGTTGAAGGTCGCAATATCTGAATCCTTCAAAAGAAAGTTCGCATGCACGTTCACGTCTAACTTCGTCCATGAATCTATGATTATTAGAAATATATTCAGTATTTACATGATTATTTTCACCATCACCACCTACAGGACCTGCACCGCATCTTGTTCTTACAGCATTGATTGCATCCAAAGCTGTGAGGCTGCATGTTGTAGCTGTTAAAGATGGAGAACCATAACCGGCTGACACAGCTTCTGCATACATCAAATAAATATCTGCAAGACGAACGTATGGAATATGACCAAAGAAGTTCATATATTCACACTTCTTATCAATGATGTTAGATGTGTGAGGAACAAGTTTCTGAATAAAATAACCTGTTCTAGAACCGTTGATGTCATCCCTCATATTACCGCCGGTATACAAATTACAGTATTGATAAGGTCTGATAGCTTTGTTATCGTCAAGGATTTCACCTGTAATATATTTAAAACCGTCAAATACAATATCATGATAGAAACGCGGGTCACGATCTTTCCAAGGATGTGTAGGATCAAAACCAGAGTTAGGATCATCAAGAGGAAGACCGTTAGCCATACCGTAAGCATAGTGAACATAGTTTGCTGTCGGCTGGTGAATAAGGTTATCACCTGTTACCATACCGCCAAACTTAGGTCCCCATACGTGAGCGTGCTGCCAAAGTGAATAGTCGCCGTTGTCACCGTTGCAGAGACATCTGAAAATAGCCTCATCGCCACCAGGCATCACATTACCGTCATGAGTATAGAAAATTTTAGAATACTCACCAAGGCTACCACCATTATCATGTTCATAAATATTGGTGTATTTAAACTGAGCAAGTTTGTATTGAGAAGTGCCAGCTTCTACAGAAGCAAGGATCTGACCAAATGCATCTGCTGCTTCTTTAGCAACTTCTTCATCATAATCATAAGTGTCACCACCTGTCTTAGCTCCTTGTTTTGCCATAGGACTTGCAAGCCAGAGAGCTGCTTTACCATAGTAAGCAAGAGCCATAGTCTTATTAATACGCAACTCGTTGCTACCTTTAGTATCACGACCTACAGCAGTCTTATCCCAATTTTCAGGAAGTAACTCAGCAGCGGCTTTGAAATCATCTGCACATCTTCTAAGAGTTTGAGGATATGTCAATCTAGCCATATCAACCTTCTCTGTCGGTGCAAATGCTTTATCTACATAAGGCAAACCACCTACATAACATGCCATTTCAAAATGCCACCATGCACGGAAGAAAAGTAATTGACCACGCAATACATTTAATTCCTCTTGAGTACCGGAATAAGTTATTTCTCCGGATGCCACCTTTTCGATAGATTCCAAACCTACATTTGCAATACGAATGGCATTCCACATATTGTTGTACAAACCGTTGGATTTCTGCACATCTCTATCTACATATTGACGTTTCAACCAACAAGGATTATTTTGATACCAACGTCTGAAGTCACCATTGTCAATATATGTAGTCATACGGGCACGCCCCATATCGTTACTATTAAAAAGCTCGTCTTCACCCCAGTTCCAACTAGGCGACCAGTTTGCAGCAAACTTATTAGGTATTTTTGAGTATATTTGTTCAACATATCCTTGGAAATTAGTGAAGTTCTTGAAAGCCTCAGTTTCCGAAATATCGGTATCCGGAGCTTTGTCAAGATAATCTTCACAACTTGTCATCGACAAGCAAAGACCAACTCCCAAAAATATCTTGCTTAATTGTTTATATTTAATATTCATCATTTTTGTTTTTTTAGAAAGATAACTTAAAGCCGAAATTGAAACGCTTAACAGAAGGATAAGAAGCAGTCTGACCGCTATCGTTGATTTCACGATCGTCAGGAGTTCTTGTCCAGAGCCAAAGGTTGTTACCATTAACATAAACCTTAAGATAACTCATACCCAATTTCTTAATCCAACCGCCATTCCAGCTGTATGCCAACTCAACATTCTTCAATCTGATGTAAGAACCATCATATGTATATTGAGTACCTGCATAATATGGAGTATTTTGAGATGCAAATCTCGGTGTTGTAAGATCAGCATTAGTATCATCCATTGACCACCAAGAAGCATAATCGTAAGCATTATCAAGCATATTGCCAAAAGAATTAAGACCAATATAACGAGATACATTAGTTACACCGTAAAACTGAACAAAGAAACTGAAACCTTTGTAATCAGCACCGATAGTAGCATTGTAAGTATTCTGAGGAGTTGTTGGATGTGCATAAGGTGCACTATCCTCATTGTCAACAATACCGTCACCATTGAAATCTACGATGTAACGATCACCCGGAAGTCTAAATTGGTCATTTGAGTTATGTGCAGGACTACCATAAACCTCATCATAGTTATTAAGGAATCCGGCATCAATATGACTTCTTGTCTGACCAATCTGATAACCTTTAGCTTTTTGATAATTTGGAAGACCTTCAATATCGTCTTTTTCTACAACCTCGTTTTCGTTGTGAGTCATATTGAAGTTACCCCAAAGTCTCAACTTGTTGGAAAGAAGACTCTTTTCTACTCTCACTTCTACTTCATAACCTTTGTTTTTTACTTCACCAAAGTTAAGTGTAGAAGGTGTTGCACCAAAATAATTAGGAATAGCACGTTGATCACCTTTCAAGATGATGTCAGTACGACGATCTCTAAATACATCAAAACTACCAGCCACCAAACCGTTAAACAAGTTGAAATCAAGACCGATGTCAACTTTTGTAACTTTTTCCCAGTGAATTTGGTCGTTACCAATCTGTGATTGATAGAATGCCTGATACTTACTTTTTGTACGGTCAGCAGCATTCATATAAGCATTGCCGCCAAGTTTCCAAAGATCCATGTAGAGGTAGTCAACATTAGGAATATTATCATCACCAATCTGACCAACTGATGTTCTTACTTTCAAGTTTTCAACAATATGTCTTTCAACTAAACCTTTCATGAAATTTTCACCGGAAATAAGCCATCCGATAGCACCTGAATTGAAGAATGCGAAACGATAGTCAGGACCAAATTTCTGAGAACCGTTGTATGCACCATTGTACTCCAAAAAGTATTTACCTTTCCAATCATAAGTTACACGGAAAGCCCAATCCTCTCTGTTAATAGGAAGACCCGGACCATACGCATTTTGAGAACGTGAAAACATAACCATAGAACCTACATTATGATCACCAAATTTACGGTTGTAATTACCTTGTACTTGGTAATAAAGTCTTCTGGAAGTATTGTAGTTATTGATTTCACCATTACCGGTACTCCATTCAGGAGCATCGAAAAATCTGAAATGTTCAGGATTTGAGTTTGTAGTAGGTTTTGTAGCCTCTCCTGTCAAAGGATTAATATATGTAGTAGCAGGATCGTTCCACATATCATTGATACCTCTGTTGTTTTCGAGGAAAGAGTTGTCCATAGAAACCAAACCTCTAAGGCTCAAACCTTTTACCCACTTACCGAGATCTTGTTCAAGAATAAAGTCTGTATTAACCTGAGTGGTTGAAGTTTCAGCACTACCACCCAAAGCAAAAGCAACAGCTGAGTTAGCAAGGTTCTTATCATCAGGATAAATACCCCAAGTACCATCGCTATAACGCGGCAAGAATACGTCTGGAGGAGTAGAGAATGCAGAAGCAAATGCTTGACCTTGTTGCCAAGTATCACCGCTATAATGCATATGACGCCATGGAATATGACGAATACCGTTAGAACCAGCAAGGTTAACTTTCAATACAGTAGATTTTGTAATATTGAAGTCAAGGTTACTTCTAACATTGATACGTTGATAAGAGAATTCAGAACTATATGCACGACCGTTTTCAGGAATATCATAAAGGTCGCCTTCGTTTACATAGTCAACAGCAGCATAGTATCTTACGAACTTAGAACCACCACTAACATTCACATAAGCATTGTATGAAAGGGCAGCATCTTTAAAAAGATAATCTTGCCAGTTAACATTCGGATAACGCTCACGCTGTTCAACGGAAGTCTGATTGCGATAATTATTAATAAACTCCTGAGAACGAATATAATTCCAAGCAGTAGGAGCAATAGCAAGTTCGTGTTCGATAACTTCATTACGAGCCATAAGAGCATCGTAAGAGTCCATCTTGCTAGGAAGTTTTGAAATTGCTTTCAAAGTTGTAGAAAAACCTGCATCAATTTTTGCAGATCCTTCTTGACCACGTTTTGTAGTAACAAGGATAACACCGTTAGCACCTTTCACACCGTAAACTGCGGTTGCAGATGCGTCTTTCAATACAGAAATAGATTGTACTGAACTGATATCCACACTACTCATAGAACGTTCAACACCATCCACCAAAACTAGCGGATCTGAGTTGTTCCAAGAACTCAAACCACGAATCTGAATCTTCGGATCTTCTTCGCCAGGCTGTCCTGAATTCTGTGTTGTAACAACACCCGGAAGGTTACCGGTTAAAGCAGCACCTACGTTGCTGATACCGCCGGCGCGCTCAAGCACTTTACCTGTCGTCTGGGTAATCGCACCTACGACAGAGGCTTTTTTCTGTTGACCGTAACCTACAATCACGATTTCCTCATGCTCAGCAGCCTGCTCGTGAAGTGCAACAGTTAAATTGTTTGATGCGGGCATTGTCATTGTTTCGTAACCGATGTACGAGAAAACTAGTTTCGCACCCTCATCAACGTTAAGTTGATACTTACCGTCCAAGTCGGTAATTGTTCCCGCTGTGGTACCTTCCACCAACACGGTAACACCTGGGATTGGGTCACCGTTTTCGTCGGTAACCGTACCAGAAATCTGCCTGTTCTGCGCTTTTACTTGAAGCACGCCACAAAACAATGTCAGCAGCATTGTTAAGACAGCAGCTTTAAGATAGAAAGCGTGTACCTTTCTTTTTAATTTGTTTTTCATAAAAAAATAGTTAAATATTTATTGTTTTTCAACCAGCTAAAATTAGAGAGAATGTTAATTAAAAATTATCATACATGTTACAATTAATAGTCTATTCGTTTCAAAAACCCCTCAAAAATATCAGATTTGTAACATGTAACAAATTCGATAGCTTGTTTTAACAAAAAATCAACATTCAATTAACAGTTAATTTTCCTTATAAAACGCCTACCAAATGGCTTCGAAATGCGGTTTTGTTGCACTTAATTTAACATTCAAGTAAAACTCATCTCTCTACTAAAATCAATTTTTTTGCGATATTTTTGTTTTTTTAGTGTTAATATTCAGAATTTAGAATTTTTACAAACAACTTCGTTAAATCATACAATTATACCCCAATTTTATAAGGAATTACGGATTTGTAGCACTAAATTACGGATTTGTAACATCTATAAAAAAAGTTAAAATTTACCTAAGTAACAAATGAAATAATATTTGAAACACTAAGAATAAATTGTTTCAAGAAATTGGAATAACATTGCAACATAATTTTTTACCTAAATAATTTCTTCTAATGAAAAGACTTTTTATGACTGCACTTGCTGCTTCTTTGTTCTTTGGAGCAAATGCGCAAGGCCTTAAAGATGCCTACAAAGATTATTTCAAAGTAGGTGTTGCTGTTAATATGTCTAATATCAAGAATCAAAAGGATATTGATATTGTTTTGGACAATTACAACTCCGTAACATGCGAAAACGATATGAAACCGGTTTCTGTACACCCTAAAGACGGTGTTTGGACTTGGGACAAGGCCGATTCTATTGCCAATTTTTGTCGTAAGAATAATATTAAAATGCGCGGACATTGTTTAGTTTGGCACAATCAGTTTTCTGAATGGATGTTCAACGACAAAAAAGGCAAACCTGTTTCTAAGGAAGTTTTTTACCAAAGACTTAAAGAACATATTTTTACTATAGTAAACCGTTACAAAGATATAGTTTATTGTTGGGACGTTGTTAACGAGGCTATTGCTGATAATGCACGTCCTACACCGTGGAACCCCAACCCTTCTGATTACCGCGAATCAAGACTTTATAAACTTTGCGGTGATGAATTTATTGCAAAGGCTTTTGAATTTGCGCACGAAGCCGATCCTAATGCATTGCTTTTCTACAACGATTACAATGCTGCTACACCCGACAAACGCGACCGCATTTTCAAGATGGTAAAGAAAATGAAAGATGCCGGTGTTCCTATCGACGGTATCGGTATGCAGGGACACTATAATATATATGGTCCTTCGATGCAAAATATCGAAGAGGCTATCGAAAAATATGCTACAATTGTAAAACACATTCATTTTACAGAACTTGATGTACGCGCCAACGAAGAAATGGGCGGTCAGTTGCAATTCTCTCGCGGCGAAGATGTTGTGATTAAACCTTATATCCAAACTCTTCACGAAAATATGTATTATCAATTGTTTAAGGTTTTCCGCAAACACAGCGATGTTATCGATGTTGTAACATTTTGGAATGTCAGCGACCGTGATTCTTGGGTTGGTACCAACAATTACCCGTTGCTTTTTGACAAAAACGGCGATGCAAAAAAATCATATAAAATTGTACGCAATTTTAATCCGGCAAACGACAACGTTGTTATAAAAGAAGACTTCAAACCTTCTGAAATGAACCAACCGGGCAGAGAATATCCGATGGTAAACTCTCAAGGTTATGCCCGTTTCAAGGTAGAAGCTCCTCAGGCTAAATCAGTTATCGTAAGCCTCGGATTGGGCGGAAGCGGTCAGACTATACTTCAAAAACAAGATGACGGTTTCTGGTACGGAACTACAGAACAGCCTATGGATGAAGGATTTCACTACTATCACCTCACAATCGACGGCGGCGTAGTAAACGATCCGGGTACTAACAATTACTTCGGTTCTTGCCGTTGGGAAAGCGGTATTGAAATTCCGGCTCACGACAACGATTTCTATCAAATAAAAGACGTACCTCACGGCAATGTTCAGCAAGTATTGTTCAAGTCAAACAGTACAAACATGACAAAACGTGCTTTTGTTTACACTCCGGCAGAATACGGCAAAGATCCGAAGAAAAAATATCCGGTTCTTTACTTACAACACGGTTGGGGCGAAGACGAAACTGCTTGGAGCAATCAAGGTAAGGTAAATCTCATAATGGACAACCTTATCGCTGAGAAAAAAATCCAGCCGTTTATCGTTGTTATGACTTACGGTATGACCAACGATGTAAAATTTGGTACAATTCACCAATTTACAGCTAAGGAATTTGAGCAAGTACTTGTAGATGAACTTGTTCAACATATTGACAAAAACTTCAACACATACGCTGACAAAAACCACCGTGCGATGGCAGGCTTGTCGATGGGAGGAATCGAAACAAAATTGATAACTCTCCGACGTCCTGAAATTTTCGCATATTACGGATTGTTGAGCGGAGGAACTTATTCTCCCGAAGATATCAAAGACAAGAATCAAGTAAAAATGATTTTTGAAAGCTGCGGTTCTAAAGAAAATCCTGACGGTATCAAACAATCGGTTACAAGTTTGAAAAACGCAGGTTTCAACGCCGTAGGATATGTTTCGGAAGGAACTGCTCACGAATTCCTTACATGGCGCAGAAGTTTCTATGAAATGGCACAATTGCTTTTTAAATAGATAAAGATTAATTTTTTTCACTATTCCAAACAACAAATTTTTAGTTATATTTATTAGTAAAGTTATGAGGCGCAGTGATGTATAGCTATTTTATACTGCGCCTCTTTTTTTTTTTTTAACATCTTTTTGTCCGTGGTAACTTTCATAATGAAAAACCGACGGGAAAATATCAACCTGAAATCAATTCTATTAAATCAAAAAAGAAATCCGAATACACAATAATATCAGTTTAAAAGGCTACAATCACCAAATAATTGAATTACATTTGCGTATCCCCCAAAAATGATACAAAAAAACAAATCATTGTAACCTATAAACAATATAAATTGCGACAATTTGGATATTTTTAACCTGATTTTTTTTTAATCCACTTAATACAAAATGAAAGGAAAATTATTGCTAACATCTTTCGCAGTTTTGGCGTTGAACACAAGCAATGCACAAAACCCGATAATTCAAACATCTTTCACAGCCGACCCCGCTCCAATGGTGGAAGGCGACAGATTGTATCTTTACACAAGTCACGACGAAGCCGGTGCAGACTTCTTTTGGATGTACGACTGGCATCTCTATTCTACAGCCGATATGGTAAACTGGACAGACCACGGCACACCGCTATCTCTCAACACTTTTGAATGGGCTGACGACAGAGCTTGGGCAGGTCAATGTATAAAACGTAACGGAAAATTCTATTGGTATATTCCGGCACATTCCAAACTTACCGGCGCAATGGCTATCGGCGTAGCTGTTTCCGAATCTCCAACCGGTCCGTTCAAAGATGCTATCGGAAAACCTTTGGCTGACGGCAATTGGGCTTATATCGACCCGACCGTAATGATTGACGACGACGGCAAGGCTTATTTGTTCTGGGGAAATCCGGATATTTTCTACGCTGAACTTGGCGACGACATGGTAAGCTTGAAATCAGAAATAAAAAAAGTTAACCAAACTATCGAAGGTTTCGGTGCTCCAAACGTTGCTGAAAGAAAAAAAGAAGTTAAATACAAAGATAATTACACCGAAGGTCCGTGGATTATGAAACGTAACGGACTTTATTACTTGATTTATGCAGCAGGCGGCGTACCTGAACATATCGCCTACTCTACATCAAAATCTATCGACGGTCCGTGGACATACCGCGGCGAAATCATGCCGTTAGAAGATACCAAATCTTTTACAAATCATGTCGGATTGGCAGATTTCAAAGGTAATTCTTACTTGTTTTATCATACCGGAAAACTTCCTAACGGCGGCGGTTTCGGCAGAAGCGTTGCCGTTGAAGAATTTAAATACAACAACGACGGTACATTCCCGATTATTCATCACACCGAACAAGGCGTAAAACCGGTCGGCACTCTCAATCCGTTTGAGCGTACTGAAGCCGAAACAATCGCATTCAGCAAAGGTCTTAAAACTTCTCAATGCAATACTGGAGTTTATGTTACTGATATTCAGAACGGAGAATACATCAAATTGCGTTCTGTTGACTTCGGTAAAAAATCACCGGAAGTATTAAGAGCATCAGTAGCATCGGCTCTGAGCGGCGGTTCAGCTCAATTCCGTATTGATGCTCCCGACGGCAAAGTGATTTCTACAATCAACGTACGCAACACCGGCGGCTGGGAATCTTTTGTAACTGTAGAAGCTGACATCGAAAACCAAGTAACAGGAGTTCACGATATTTATATCACATTCACCGGCAACAAGGGCGCAAAACTTTTCAATTTTGATTGGTGGCAATTTGCTGACAGCAAGTCAACTACCGATGTTATGAGTTTCACCAAAAAATCCACAACAGCCATCGAAAGTTCTGAATATCCGCGTCTTGACAACGACAGACGTGCATATTTCCGCGTTTTTGCTCCTCAGGTTCAAAGACTTCAAGCTGATGTTTGCGGCAAAAAATATGATATGCAACGCGACCCGCAAGGTTTTTGGACTGTTATAACCGATCCTTTGGTTGTAGGTCAACATTATTATTTCTTGATTGTTGACGGCATGCGTATCGTAGATCCGGGTTCTCAGACAGTTTTCGGTTGCAACGCAATTGCTGGCAGTATCGAAGTTCCCGAAGGCGACGAAGGCAACTACTATCGTCCTCAGCAAGTGCCTCACGGTCAAGTAAGAAGAATCACATACTTTGCTGCATCTCAAAACGCATACCGTACAGCTTACGTTTATACGCCGGCTGAATACGAAACAAATGTTAAAAAACGCTATCCCGTACTTTACTTACAACACGGCATGGGCGAAGACGAAACCGGTTGGAGCACTCAAGGCTGTATGGACGCAATCATGGACAACGCAATTGCAGCCAAAAGAGCTGTACCAATGATAGTTGTAATGGAAAGCGGTGATGTTGAACGTCCGTTTGGCGTAGCTCCGGGTCAATCTTGGGCTGATGCTATGGCTCAATACGGTGCATCTTTTTACGATGTATTGTTAAAAGACCTTATCCCGATGATTGACAAAACTTTCCGTACCAAAAGCGACCGTGACAACCGAGCAATGGCGGGCTTGTCATGGGGCGGTCACCAAACTTTTGATGTTACTCTTACTCATCTTGACAAGTTCTCTTATATTGGAGCATTCAGCGGCGCAATCTTCGGTCTTGATGTACCTAAATGTTACAACGGAGTTTTTGCCGACGGTAAGGCTTTCAATCAAAAGGTACACAAATTGTTTTTGAGCTGCGGTACTGAAGAAAATTTCGGTACTGCCGACTTGGTAAACGCAATCAAAAAACAAGGCGTTGATGTTGACTTTTTTATCTCTCAAGGTACAGGTCACGAGTGGCTTACTTGGAGACGCAGTTTCAACGAATTTATTACCAAATTGTTCTAACAACAATTTCTATTTAGTATGTGGGATTGTCTAAAAAGGTGTAATGGAACGCTTCCATTCCTGCCTGCAAGTACTTGTAAAAGGACAATCTCACTTACTTTTCCAAATTTATTTATTACAATTACAAAAAGATATTAATGAAAAAACACGGTTTAATTACATTATTTGCCGCTTGTATGTTGGCATCCTGCGCTACTCAAGAAGTAGACAACACCACATTTACCTTCAACGGCAACCCTCTAATTCGCAACAAATTTACAGCCGATCCGGCACCAATGGTTCACAATGGCAGATTGTATCTCTACGTAGGACACGACGAATATTACAACGGTCAGGATACAGCAGGAGGCGGCAAAGAATTCAATATCACAGAATGGCTTTGCTACTCAACAGCCGACATGAAAACATGGAAAGATCACGGTTCGGTACTCCGTCCGGGACATTTTGCTTGGGCTGACACAATCACTCCGGGCGTTGGTACTGCTTGGGCGGCTCAAGTTGTAGAGCGTGACGGCAAATTTTATTACTATTGCACAATGCAGGGTCAAAAACCATACAGCGGATATGCAATTGGCGTAGCTGTAAGCGACTCTCCTACCGGACCTTTCAAAGACGCAATCGGCAAACCGCTGATTTGTGATACTATGACCAACAACGGTGCTCGCGGCTGGTGGAATGATATCGACCCGACAGTTTATATCGACAACAATCAAGCATGGTTGGCTTGGGGCAACGGTAAATGTTTTATCTCGAAACTGAAATCAAACATGATTGAACTCGACGGCGATATTGATACTTTGAAATTACCGAAATATATCGAAGGTCCGTGGCTTCACAAACACGGCGATACTTGTTATTTAACTTACGCATCAATGGGCAACAGACAAGAGGCAATTGATTATGCTACAGCACCTTCGTTTGAAGGTCCGTGGACTCATCAAGGTCAAGTAACCAACGAGGCTGAAAATAGTTTTACAATTCATCCGGGTATAGTGGAATTCAACGGTAAAAACTACTTATTCTATCACAATGCTACAGCCACAATCGACAGCATTCACGGAGCTATCGGACGCAGAAGCGTTTGTTTTGACGAACTTACTTACACTCCGGAAGGTTTAATGAACTTTGTAAATCAATCTAAATAACAAACGCAATTAAGATGTTAAGATTTGGGTTCAATTTTGGGATTGCAGTTATATTAACAGCAGCGATGTTGGATAGCTGCAATCTTTTTAATAATAAAATATGTTCTTCTCCTGACAACAAAATCAGGATTGTTGCCGATTCGGGAAAATATTTCATAAAATATAACAGCAATGATGTATTAACAATCAACAAATTAGGATACAAAGATACTATACTTCCCGAATTAAAATTTGTAGGAACAATCACCGACAAATACACGATGATTTCCGGCAAAAAGTCAAGATGTAAAAACCAAGGCAACGAATATTCTGCTAAATTAAGCGATAATATCGACTTGAATCTCAGGGTTTACAACAACGGCGTAGCTTTTCGCTATCATTTTCATGATATCAAAAAGCCAATCCCTGTTCCTCAAGAAATTACAAGTTTCAATATCAAAGAAGGCACCAACCGTTGGATGCAACAGTGGTGCGAATCTTACGAAGGATTTTTCCCGTATTCCAAAACCGCGAAACAGGAACCCGTTCCAAGTTTTTCGGGTATCAACAAATCAAAAGACGGTTACAATTGCCGTTGGGGTTATCCCGCTCTTATTGAACCGGTTAAAGATTGTTTTGTACTGATTTCGGAATCAGACGTTAAGGCTTACAACAGCGCGTCAAGCCTTTGGAACGACAACAACGTGGAAACTTTTGAAGTACGTCCCGAAAAAAACGAAACTCTGATTTCCGGTGAATATTTCACACCGTGGCGCGTTGCAATAATCGGCAAACTTTCTGATATTGTGGAAAGTACACTGATTACAGATTTGGCAGAACCATCAAAACTTGATGATATTTCATGGATAAATCCGGGCGTGGTTTCATGGATTTACTGGGCTTACAATCACGGCAGCAACGATTACGACATCATTACAAAATATGTTGATTTGGCTGTTAAACTCAAACTTCCTTACGTGCTGATTGATGCCGAATGGGACGAAATGAAAAACGGTAAAACTATCGAAGACGCTGTAAAATATGCCACTGACAACAATATTAAACCTCTGATTTGGTACAACTCTTCGGTTGGTTGGATCAACGGTGCGCCCGGTCCAAAATTTCGTCTCAACAAACCCGAAGACCGTGAAAAAGAGTTTGCTTGGTGCGAAAAGATTGGTGTCAAAGGTGTTAAAATTGATTTCTTTTCCGGTGATAATCAGATGAATATGAATTATTGCATAGAACTTTTGGAATCGGCGGCAAAGCATCATTTGACAGTAAATTTTCACGGTGCAACAATTCCGAGAGGCTGGCAAAGAACTTATCCGAATTTGCTTAGCACAGAGGGCGTTTACGGTGCGGAATGGTACAACAATGTTGCGACTTTTACCGACAAGGCAGCTTGTCACAATGCAACTTTGCCTTTTACAAGAAATGTAATCGGACCAATGGATTATACACCGTGCGCTTTCTCGGATTCGCAGTACCCGCATATCACAAGCAACGCTCACGAACTTGCTCTAACAGTGCTTTTTGAATCTGGGTTGCAACATATAGCAGACTCTCCGGAAAGTCTGTTGAGTCAACCACAAGAAGTTCAAAACTTTTTCGCAGAATTGCCCGCAGCGTGGGACGAAACACGTTTTGTAGCCGGTTATCCGGGAGAATACGCTGTTTTGGCTCGTAAAAAAGGCGATACTTGGTTTGTTGCCGGTATCAACGGAAAAGATTCTGAACAAAAAATTTCTATTAACCTTGATTTTATTGACAAAAAATCTGATATTCAGGCTTTCTACGATGGAGAAAACAAGGATTGGAAAATCGAAAAGATTACAATCTTACCTTACGAAATCAGTTGCAAGGCTCACGGAGGATTTTTATTTGTAATTAAATAATGAAAAAACATATTTTTGTAATATTTTTATCGGCGGTTGCTACAGCATTACAAGCTCAAAAGTTTGAAGTAAAAACATTGACTGACAATGCTGTACGTATCCGCTATTCTCAAACTCAAGAAAGCAAACTGCCGGACTGGATTTACGTAGACAACAATCCGATGTCAAACAAAGAAATTACAATAGAAAAGAATAAAAATTCAGTAAAAATCAACAGCTTAGAAACTGTATTTTACAATTTCTTGAGCGGTGACACGGCTGTTTTAACATTCAAAAATTACGACGGAGAATTTCTTTACGGTTTGGGACAATTTCAAGACGGTTACAACAATATTGCAGGACTTCCGCGCCGTCTTACTCAGGTTAACACGCAGATTTCTGTTCCGGTTTTGATTTCAAATAAGGGTTACGGAATCATTTGGAACAATTATGCCAAAACCGAATTCAATTTGCCGGAAAACAATGTAAAACTTGTAAAAACTTCGGAAGGCGACACCGAAACGGTAAATGTTACAACCACAGAAGGCGGCAAAAAGGAAACACGTCAAAAGAATATTTTTGAATGTGAAATTACTGTAAATGAAGACGGTAACTACGCACTTTTGCTCGACGTGGGACAAAAAATGGCAAGACGTCACAACCTGAAAATCGATGGCGAAACGGTTATCGAAATGCAAAATCTTTGGCTACCTCCTACTGCCTCAAAAATTGTTTTTATCAAAAAAGGTAAGCACAAACTTTCGGCAGAACTTACGGAAAACGACCAACCTGTTTTGTGGTTCGGAAAGGTAAAAAACAAGACTTCATTTATGTCGTATCCGTCTGATGCTGTGGATTTTACAGTAATTAAAGGAACGCCGGAAGAAATTATCAGAACTTACAGAATTTTAACGGGAAAATCTCCGCTAATGCCGGCTTGGGCGTTGGGATATATTCATTGTCGCGAAAGGTTTCATTCTCAAAAAGAAATCATTGAAACTGCTGACCGTTTTGAACAAGAAAATATTCCCGTTGATGTTTTGGTTCAAGATTGGCAATATTGGGGCAACAACGGTTGGAACTCAATGGTGTTCGATTCTGAAAATTATCCGGATCCGAAGGCTTTGACAGATTATCTTCATTCCAAAAATATCAAAATGATGCTTTCTGTTTGGTCGAAAATCGACAAAAATTCAGCAGTCGGAAAAGAGATGTTGCAAAACGGTTTTTACATCCCGAATACCGATTGGATTGACTTTTTCAATCAGAAAGCAGCCGATGCGTATTGGAAAAATTTCAAAGAAAAATTGCTTCCGCTCGGCATTGACGCATGGTGGCAAGATGCTACCGAACCCGAAAACGACGACCTCGAAAACAGAACTGTCGGCAACGGCACTTTGGACGGCAACCGCGTAAGAAATGTTTATCCGATGCTTGTCAACAAAACCGTTTACGAGGGTTTGACCAAAGACAACGCCGGAAAACGTCCGATGATTCTTA
This sequence comes from Bacteroidales bacterium, assembly GCA_017541145.1. GTDB lineage: Bacteria > Bacteroidota > Bacteroidia > Bacteroidales > UBA3824 > UBA3824. The sequence goes on from JAFXZT010000041.1 coordinate 50,783, forward strand.
CAAGAAGCGGATTTTTGGGCATTCAGCGTTATGGCTCAGCACTTTGGAGCGGCGATGTCGGCAACGATTGGGAAACATTGCGCCGTCAGATTACCGGCGGATTAGGACTTCAAGCCGCAGGCGTGCCGTGGTGGACTTACGATGCCGGCGGATTTTTCCGACCGTTTGACCAATATAAAAACGAAGACTATATCTTACGTATGCTCCGTTGGATACAACTTTCTGTATATCTGCCGCTTATGCGTGTTCACGGATATATGAGCAATACTGAACCGTGGAACTATGGATCTGTAGTTCAGTCAAATTTTTCACACTGCATTCATGAACGCAAAGCCTTGTTTCCGTACATCTATTCCAACGCTGCCGAAATTGCTTTCAACGGTTCTACGCTGATGCGCCCGTTAGTTTTTGACTTCTACAACGACCCGAAAGCTTTGGAACAAAAATACGAATATATGTTCGGAAAGGCATTGTTAATCAATCCAATAACAGAACCAAACGTAACTGAATGGGAAACTTATTTGCCGGAAAACAAAGCGGGTTGGTACGATTGTAATGACCACACAAAATATTATGACGGATGTCAAACTATCAAGACCAAAACTTCCGATTGGAGAATTCCTGTATTTGCCAAAGGCGGAAGTATAATGGTAGAAAAATGGGCTGACAACATACCGCGAATTTTAGTCTACTCAGGAGCCGACTGCGAGTTTACACTCTATGAAGACGACGGAGAATCTGTTGATTATCAATCCGGTAAGTTTTCCAAAACTCTTATCAAATGGAATGAAGCAAAAAAAATTCTCACGATAGAGCCATTGGAAGGTCAAATACAAGCAAACCATATATTTAAAGTGTTGGTTTACGAATCAAAAAACAAAGGCGTAAAACGAGATAAAGAAGGTAACCTCAAGAAAACAACGCTTTTCAACGAAAGTTACAGCAAAATAGCGAAATATGAATCTAAAAAATTAATACTTAAATTCTAAAAACAATTCAAAAATTATCACAAATAAAAAAATAATGAAGAGAATATTTTTGACATTATTGGTAGCCGCTGCGGGATTTTTCACTGCAACGGCACAAAAGGCTGAAACTCAGATATATCTTTGTTTCGGGCAATCAAATATGGAGGGTAATGCCAAGTTTGAACCACAGGACACAATCGGCATTTCACCCCGTTTCAAGATGATGGCGGCAGTAGATTTTCCGGATCAAGGACGCGAAAAGGGAAAATGGTACACAGCACAACCGCCACTCTGCCGTCCGGGTACAGGTCTTACTCCGGTAGATTATTTTGGTCGTACAATGGTAAAATATTTACCGGAAAACGTTTCGGTAGGCGTTATCAATGTAGCAATCGGCGGCTGCAAAATACAAGCTTTTATGCAAGACAGCATCGAACAATATGCCAAAACTTGTCCTAACTGGATGGTCGGCATGTTGGCAGCTTACGACAACAATCCTTACAAACGTCTTGTAGAAATGGCAAAACTCGCTCAAAAAGACGGCGTTATAAAAGGTGTATTGATTCATCAGGGCGAAAGCAACAACGGCGATGAGATGTGGCTCAAACAAGTAAAAAGCGTTTACGACAATTTGATGAAAGACCTCAATCTCGACCCGAAACAAGTGCCGTTGCTTGCCGGAGAAACAGTAAGAGCCGACGGTCAAGGTGCTTGTATACTTCACAACACAGTTATCGCCAAACTTCCTACTGTAATTCCTAATTCTCATGTCATCTCGTCTGTAGGCTGTACAAATGCTTTTGACAGATTACATTTTGATGCTGCCGGTTACAGAGAACTTGGTACTCGCTATGCTGTTAAGATGTTGGGACTTTTAGGTATTGATGTCTACGGCAAAGCTCAACACAAAGTAGAAAGTCCTGACGGAAAAATTGTTGTAACAGTTTCATCTCCGGACGGTTTTCCTCAATATACAGTTTCTTACAACGGAAAAACAATAATCGCTCCTTCGGCTTTGGGACTTCAAACCAATATCGGAAATTTCACAAGCGGTCTTAAACTCGAAAATGAATCATCGGAAAAGAATATCGATGAAACATATTCTCTTGCCAATATCAAACAAAGCAATGTTCACTACACAGCAAATGCTTTGACAGTAGATTTTAGCAAAGACGGCGACAAAAAATTGTCAGTAGAATTCCGCGTAAGCAACCGTGACGTGGCTTTCCGTTACAATATTTATCCGCAAAAAGAAACAATTGTTTGCATTGTTGAAAACGAGGCTACAGCATTTAATCTTCCGTCAGAAACCACTACATTCCTTTGCCCGCAATCGAAACCGATGGGCGGATTTGCAAGAACTTCACCAAGTTATGAAACTCCTTACACTGTAGACGATGCCAACGGCAAAAACGGTTGGGGCAACGGTTATACTTTCCCTTGTCTTTTCAAAGTTGACAACAATACTTGGACTCTTATCAGTGAAACCGGTACTGACGGAAATTATGTAGGATGCCGCCTTTTGAACGAAAACGGCTCAAAATACAGAATCGGATTCCCTCAAAAAGAAGAACTCAACGGATTTTCAAGCACAAACGCAGCAATGGCTTTGCCGGGCAAAACTCCTTGGCGTACAATTACTTTAGGAGGTCTTGACAATATTATGGAAACAACTGTAGCTTTCGACCTTCCTGAAAAGAAATACGACGCTTCTCAGAAATATATCTACGGTAAAGGTTCTTGGAGCTGGATTATCGGAATGGACGGCAGCTGCAATTACGACGAACAAAAACGTTATATCGATTTTTCTGCCGCAATGGGTTATCAATCAGTTTTGGTAGACGCTTGGTGGGACAAACAAATCGGTTACGACAAAATCGCTGAACTTGCACGTTACGCGAAATCAAAAAATGTCGGACTTTTCCTTTGGTACAATTCCAACGGCTCTTGGAACGATGCTTTCCAAACTCCGCTCGGAAAAATGAACAATTCACGTATCCGCCGTCAAGAAATGAAATGGATGCAAGAAACCGGAATCAGAGGTATAAAAGTTGACTTTTTCGGTGGCGACAAACAACAAATGATGCGTCTTTACGAAGACATCTTGTCAGATGCAAATGATTTTGGGTTGCTCGTGATTTTCCACGGTTGTACTTTGCCACGCGGTTGGGAAAAGATGTATCCTAACTACGCTGCATCTGAGGCTGTTTTGGCTTCAGAAAACTTGCATTTCGGACAAGGCGCTTGCGATGCTGAGGCGTTCAACGCTTGTTTGCATCCTTTTATCCGCAATACAGTCGGCTCAATGGACTTTGGCGGCTCAGCTCTCAACAAATTCTATAATGCTGACAATCAACACGGAACAGTACGCCGCACAAGCGATGTTTTTGCACTCGCAACAGCAGTGATGTTCCAAAGTGCTGTTCAACATTTTGCGCTTGCTCCTAACAATTTGACTGATGCTCCGGCTTGGGCTATCGATTTTATGAAAACTGTTCCGACTACTTGGGACGAAGTAAAATTCATCGACGGTTATCCGGGAAAATATGTTGTAATGGCTCGCCGCAGCGGCAACAATTGGTACATCGCAGGTATCAACGCTCAGAAAGAGGCTGTAAATCTTACTGTAACACTTCCTATGATTGAAGCCGGCAAAACTGTAAAACTTTACAGCGATGACGCTCAATTGCAAGGCAGTGTTAAAGACCTCAAAATCAATAAAAAGCAACAAGTAAAAATCACAATTCCTCAAAACGGCGGTATTGTAATAAAGTAAAAAAAAATAACTCAACAGAGGATTCAACCGGAGTCCTCTGTTACATTTTAAAATCAAAAGATTATGAAAAAAGCAATTGCAATGATTCTCTCGCAAATAGCTGTTTTGCCGCTGTTTGCACAAGAACCTTGTCTTGATCCGCTAAAAGTAAACATGCCGTTGTTTCAAACCAAATACACGGCAGATCCATCACCGCTGAAAGTTGGCGATACACTTTTTTTATACACTTCACACGATGCATCACCGGAAGATATTCCGGATGAAAACGAAAAAAATTCAGCCGGATTTTTCATGTACGACTGGCTTTTGTGGTCAACAACCGACATGGTAAACTGGACGGAACATGGTGCTGTAGCGTCGCTAAAAGATATAAAATGGCGCAGTCGCGAAAACGGAGCTTGGGCAATTCAAACCATTGAGCGCAACGGTAAATTTTATCTTTACGCACCTTTGCACGGTCACGGAATCGGAGTTTTGGTAGCAGATTCGCCTTACGGTCCGTTTAAAGATCCGCTCGGGAAACCACTTGTTTGGCAAACCGAACATTGGGAAGATATTGATCCAACTGTTTGGATTGATGACGACGGACAGGCTTACATGTATTGGGGCAATCCGTACACTTATTGCATAAAACTCAACGAGGACATGATTTCTACCCAAGGCGATATTTACGTTTTGAATCCTCAAGACGGTAAAATGCGTCCGGTAAAAGAAGAAGGTTCAAAAATCAACCTCAGAATACCTCAGGAAGAAAAGAAAGACTGGGCTGTAAAACATTATCAGGAAGGTCCGTGGTTCTACAAACGCAACGGTCATTATTACATGGGATATGCCTCAACATGCTGTCCCGAAGGTTTGGGATACGCCATGAGCGATTCTCCGATGGGACCTTGGAAATATAAAAATTATCTGATGGCTCCAACCAACCGCGACCGTGGAAATCACCCCGGAATTGTTGATTACAAAGGTCATTCATACTTGTTCGGACAAAACTACGATTTGATGCATCTCGATACTTACGAGCATCACGAACGACGCAGTGTTTCTGCTGTTGAATTTACTTACAATCAAGACGGAACTATCCCAGAATCACCATATTGGCTTGACCATAAACCAATGAAACAGCTTGAATGGTTTAATCCGTTCAAACGTGTAGAAGCAGAAACAATGGCTTGGGGGTACGGTCTGAAAACTGCAAAAATGGGTATCGAAAATACTGGTGTGGTTGAAAAAATGCCGTATTCTACCGGCCGAAAAAATATGTATGTTTACGACCTTAACAACGGAGAATATATCAGACTCAGAGGCGTGGATTTCGGCAAAGGCGCAAAGAAATTCAATATCACAGCCGCTGCTACAGGCAAAGCAAAAGTAACACTCAGATTGGACTCAAAAGATGGTCAAGTAATTGGTTTTGCGCAAATTAACGAAACCGGCTCTTTGGAAAAATATGTAAATTTTCAAGGTAAAGTAAAAGGCGCAAACGGTATTCATGACTTGTACTTATGTTTTGAAAACGTATCAGGCGAAATAAGATTAGATTGGTGGAAATTTGAAAAATAATTCAATAAAAAAATGAAAAGACTAATATTAACAATTGCAACATTTTGTGCGTTGAACGCAACGGCACAAAATCCCTATTTGCCACTTTGGGAACACCTTCCCGACGGCGAACCGCGTGTATTTGAAGACCCTGACCATCCGGGCAAATACCGTGCTTATATCATTGGCTCTCACGACACTCACTACAACGAATATTGCGGAAATGATATCCGTATGTGGAGTGCACCTGTTGAAGATCTCAATAATTGGGTAGACGAAGGACCGATTTTCTCGTATTTTATCGACGGACATTGGGATACGATGTTTGCTCCTGATTTGGTGGAAGTTAACGACAAAGAAACCGGTAAACGTACCTACTATCTTTATCCTCACTCAAGAGGTTGGCGCAGAGTTCCGATGGTATGTAAATCAGATCGTCCGGACGGTCCGTTTACTCCGATAAACCTCACCGAAGACGGAAGAGCTTGTTTGGAAGGTTCGTTAATAGATTTTGACCCGTCGGTATTTATCGAAAATATCACAAACAAAAAAGATAAAGATTACAAAAAAGGATTCCGAGCATACGTTTTTTACGGTTTTCAACATTCTACAGCTTGCGAGTTAGACCAGAATACCATGTATTCAAAACGTCCCGGAACTGAACTTATCGACCCGTTTATCCCGGCATGCAGCTGGGACGGTAAACTTCTTGACAAACCCGGTTCAGAATACAAAGCACTTGGCAAAGGACAAAACCCATTGGATTTCAATTTCTTTGAGGCATCATCAATCCGTCAAGTCGGTAACAAATACGTAATGGTATTTTCAGGTTACTCAGGAAAAGAATACGGAGTCGGCAACACAAATTCGGCTTTGAGATATGCTTACGGAGATTCACCACTCGGACCATGGCGTGCTGGTGGCGTTTTGGTGGATTCACGCGGTGTTGTACTCAACGAAGACGGTTCTCACCTTATGACAACGAACGGCAGTCACAACACTCACGGTTCTATTCAGGAAATCAACGGTCAGTGGTACGTATTTTATCACCGTCCGCCAAGAGGTTTCGGCTATGCACGTCAAGCGATGGTAGCTCCTATCAAAATCACTTGGGACAAAAAGAAAGTTGCAGACGGAGGCGTTGTTAAAATTACAGCTTACGACCCGTATGCTGCCGACAACGAATGGTCAGCAAAAGCAAAAGACGGCAATCACTACACCGGAGCAGAAATCACGAGCGAAGGTTTCCAAATTTTCGGTCTTCCTCCTTACAACTATTATTCAGCAGGTTACGCTTGTTTTATGACAGGTAACAGTTGGATGCAAGACAATCACGATGTTTGGAACAACAGCATGGACGTTGCCGGAATTACTAATAAAGGTGTTGTCGGTTTCAAATATTTCGGTTTTGGCGGTTTGACTGCTGATTCTAAAGGTATAAAAGCATTTGAAGGTATCAAAAAAGGTGACGGCGCAACCATCAATCTCAATCTTTCGTCGCAAGGGCACGGTGCATTTAAAATTCATGTGATGATGGACGGACCTTATGCAAATTCAACTTGGAACGGTAAGGAAATCGCTGTAATTGAAGTTGGTGAAAACGCTCCAAAATATCCGACCGTTTATTCTGCAAAAGTTCCTCAAGTAGAAGGACTTAGTGGTAAACATGCAATTTATTTGGTTTGTGAAGGACCAGATGTAACAGAACCTGAACCTAAAAATCCGTGGGAAAAACGTCAAACAACTCCATACGGTTTGTTTGATCTTCACGGCATAGGATTCACCAAAAACAACGAAAAATTTGAAGTTCCGCAAGTTCCTCAAATAGAAATCGTTGCCGACGGTAACAAACTTACAGTTCCGGAAACACCCGTTTATTTCACAAATTTCAACGGTTATTTTGAATGTAATCATTATCAAGTTTACGGCCCGTTAACAGACAAATCAGATTTGAAAGTTACTTCCAATAATCCGGAAGTAAAAATCACAGTCAGCAAAATAGTTGACGGACGTGCCACTGCAAAAGCAGTTTACAAAGGTAAAGAAAAAGTATTCTTGATTAACTAATTTTTTGTAAATAACCAACTTACCCCGCAGTTTAGAAATTCTGAATTGCGGGGTATTTTTTTTAGCAAACTAAAATAATTAACTTTGCAGCACGGTGATTTCATTTAACACCGAATTTAACAAATAAAACAAATTTTAAATTACTACTAATAAATTAAAATTCAATAAGTTGAATTGTAATTTTACTAATTAAACGAATTTTTACGCATTTGTTAAATTCGCCGCCGCTTGTGGCATTTGTTTAATGTAATTTATTGTAAAACAATTTGTTTAATTCGTTTTATTCGGTGATATTTTCTTAAATGAAAGAACCGTAACTTTGCAGCAAAACCGATAAAAAAAGTATTTAAACCATGGCAGGAATTTTATGTATTCAGATTGATTCAGAATTTGGAAATAAAGAAGTTAACAAAAAAAAGATAGAAAAAATACTTGACGAAAATTCACAACATAAATTGGATTTAGTTTTGTTTCCTGAGTTTTTTTCAACAAGTACAGCTTACAGAAATTTTCCTGAAGACGAAAACGGCGGACAAACCATTGAATGGGCATGCAATCTTGCCCAAAAATACAATACGAATATAATAGCCGGAACAATTGTAAGAAAAGTTTCGGACAAATTTTACAACACATCTTTTGCGATAAGCCGTAACGGAGAAACTCTCGCAAAATACGACAAAATTCATCTTTACAACTATACGGGCGGCAAAGAAGGCACATTCAATTCGCCTGGAGACAAAATTGTGACTGTGGATTTTGATTTTGCGCGTGTCGGAATGGCAATTTGTTTTGACATCAGATATCCGCTTCATTTCAACAAACTTATAAAAAAGGAAGTTGACATCATAGCGTTGCCAACAGCATGGCTAATACCGGCGGAAAGTTTTAAAAACGGGCTTGAAACGGTAAGAGAGATGTGGGTTTCGATGCTAAGAACGCGGGCTTACGACAACATGGTATATTTTGCGGTTTGCAATCAGTTCGGGAAAGCGACGGATGCGGTATGGGGCATTGGAGATTCGATGATAATATCGCCGGAAGCCGAAATTCTTGCGAAAATAGAAAACGGCGAAGGCGCAATCTACTCAGAAATTCAAATCGAAAAAGTCAAAGAGTTACGAAAAACTTTCCCAATCGCAAAAATTGACTAAAAAGGGAAGAGTTAGCTTGACTGAAAGGTAGATTTTTTTTGGAAAACTAAAAGAAAATCTATCCTTCAAATCCCGCTTTTTTTAATTTTTCGTAATTAATCTGATTTCCTTAATAAAATTCTGTTTCATATTAACAGCGGTCAGTTATTCTATGAATCTTTCCTAATAATTATTTCACTAAAATTTCACATATTCGTTTCCATTCTGGTCCACTCAACATCGAATTGACGGGTTTAATCCCATCCCAATCAGAATTGGTAAATGATTTAACCATTTTTCTTAAATCGTCAAGTGTATAGTGATTCAGTGGCTTGTCGACCGTATTTTGTAATGTGGAAGACAATGCACGAGGAATACCAATCATTCTGAGAGCCAATGACTTATCACTATCTACACCGAAATAAACCAAAGAAGGTATCAACGAATCGTGTATTTCGGTTTCATCTCCTTTGATTATACCTTCCAATGCACTCAACCCCCAAGACGCTTTAAATCGTATATCATTCATCTTTTTGACAAAATCTGTTATACGCTTCTCTCGATTGTCGGCAGTTTGATTTATAATACTAAATGAGGGATGCATATTGGCAATGACGTCATATTTGCTGCCTTTGACCCAACTTATTATCATTTTGGCATATAAATCGGGATTGAATGGTTGTGTACTATGTTCTATACCAAGTTTTGTTTCTTTTAACTGGGCAATAACACTTATTTTTTCGGATAAATTAGAAGCATCATTTGGATTAAAAACATTTGACTGCCCCCAATCCGTGATGTATAAAAGTTCAGGATTGTTTTTCGCCCCTTGCATAATTTTAAGTACGGAAGGAACAGAAAATCCTGTTTTGTCTGCAAATGACAAGAGTCCTAAATTGTTATTATTTTGAGACTGTATATGCAAATATATTGATTTACATATAGATATAAACTTACGTCTTTTTTCTTCTGTATCCAACAGATAATATTCTAACGAATCCTTGAACAAATCTTCAACTTCGGACACATAGTAACTATCGCCTCCAACTGTGAGCAAATGCACAAAATATTGGATTAGAGGTGATAATGCGGCCGAATGTTCTAACAATAATCCGCCAAGATTATCATTAGACTGCAAATACTCGTTGATTTTATCAGCATTGTCGAACAAGTCAGCAAGAACACTAACTAATTCGTTCGCACTCTTCTTGATTAACTCTTTTGCTTTGTGTTTATTGGTGTCTGTATTAAATGGAAGTATAATTTTTCCATAGTTATCTACCAATGTTCTTCCCGCCCTGCCAGCAATGTTCCAAAAATCGTTTGCTGTTAAAAGTGTATCACCTTTGCGATAGTCATCAAAAAAAACTGTTGATACAGGGAAATTTACACCCTCCGCTATTGTCGTTGTAGCACAGACATATTGTATTTTTCGTTCACGAATCAAATGTTCAACTAACAATCGAGTCTCATCCGACATACCGGCGTGATGCGTGGCGATACCTTTTGACAGCACTTTTGAAAGTGTTGTGGCAGTACCGACCTCATCTTCAATGAATTTTTGAACTAACTTTACGTCATCGTCAATAGTGAAACGATCTATAATGTTATAAATAAAATCGGCTCTGTTGTTCGCTGTTCCTTTCCCATAGCACAATGTTAAGAAAGTTTTGTTTTTTTCTGCAAAATGTTTTACCGCAGTTTCTAATATCTGGTCTTTTTTACCGGAACTCGTAATTTCATTCGGATTTGGAAATGATTTCCCTCCAATAGGAACACTCGAATTGTAAGGAGTGGACAGGATTTCAACTGTACACTCGTTTCGACGAACTGTTTTTTTTATATCAAGTCCAAATATAAGTTTCTCTGACGGTTTCCAATCAACTTCAATTGAATTTCCACCGCCTAACCAATCAACGAGAACTTCACCTGAGTTTTTAATAAATGGAGAAAGCAACATATACTTGGCGTTAGGGCGTTCTCGCCTCAAAATTGCCATCAAAAGTTCGAGTTTTGCCCCCCGTTCACCGTTTTGTATTGTATGAGCCTCGTCAAGAACAAACAACGACACCTCTTGAACAGACGGATGCTGCCGTCTGATTAACAAATCTAATTTTTCGGGAGTTGATACTAATATATCTATATTATCACCGCTGCATAAAAAGTTGTTTTCAACAGGGTCTATCTCGATTGCCGATGATGTTTTTTCGATACAAAAGTTCAACGGTTCTAAATCTTCTTTTAAATCGTAATACACCTGATTGACCAAGGCTCGGGACGGTACAATATACACGACCTTTGCATCTGGTATCAATGCCTTGGTAATTAGTATATTAAATTCAGCCATCAGTGTTTTACCAGCACTTGTGGGCATTTGAAGGACAATAGCATTAGCGGCAATATTTAATAAATTATTTTCTAATGCTTTACGTTGTGATGGAAGTAATTCTAGTAGACCTGACTCTGCTTTGTTTCTGCAAAGTTTTTTTATTTTGTCGTTCAAATTTGTGCGTTTCCAAATAGCATTGTCCGCCAACGTTTTAAGTCCGAATTCAAATATATCAAGAAATCCTAATAGCCTTGCATTATTAGTTGATAAACGTTTGGCTATATCCAAATGCTGTCGAATAACAGCATCAATTCTTCCGCCTTTATAATCATAGCCGCTTATAAGATAGTTTGCAGTTTCTACCAATGCCTTTGACAGGTGGTAAAACGCCAATAGAGAATAAGCCTCATCGACTTGACTTGTCAAAGAAAATCTATTAAGATATTGTGTCTCGTAATCGGACTGTTGTTCTTGAAGTTTATGTATTATAGACAACGCTTCTCTAATGTCCGTGAAACCATTCTGTTTACGGACGAGTAGCAAAAACGCTTCTAATGTTTTGTTTATTAGTTTATGTTTCCAATTATCTATGTTATTATTTGGCTTAAATTCTTTTAAATCAATCCTTATGCTTATAAGTTGATTTGCTTTTAACGCTAAATTCGCCAAATAAAAGTAGTACAAGGTCTCAGAATCAATACCTTCTATGCCAAAAACATTTTCAAATCCCTGTTTGCAATCATTTGATGAAATGTTTATAGTTCTCAATAATTTATAGGCAGTTTGTGAATGAGCATCGGAACCTCCGTCATTGGAACCAAATATAGCGTTAGCCATAAAAAAGGAAAGCCTACACACCTCATCCATACCGAAAGAAGTGTCTGTTGAGAACCCTAATTGTTCAAAAACATAATCCTTTTCGGTATTGGTTATCAGTGTACTAATAACTTCCGATTTTAATATGTTATCAATAATGCTATTCATCTTTTGGTGTTATTAGTTCTCGAACCTTGTGATAGAACTCATCAACTGTTTCATCAATAGTTTTATTACTGAATGAAAGAATCGAAAAATGAACTGAGTTCGGTTCAAATTCAACAGAATTGTTTTTTAATTTGCCAAAGTCTTTTTCTTCGTCAACACATTCATAGTCTCTTATCAACGTGCAGCCATATGTAATAGAATACCTATCTGACTCATTGTTATTTATCAAGATAATAGCCAATCCAAGAATTGATGCATCCTTGGGATTCAATCGCTTGCAGTATTCTGTCAATCGTTGAATCACAATAGGAGGATTCTCGTGATAGTTTTTATGTGTGGCATACAATGAATCTTTGTTGGAGTCAACTACTGATGGAGGATTTTCTTTTGCAGCGGACACTTTGGCTTCGCCGAGTAATATTTTAACCGACGTGTCATCTAATTGGTAGCCAATTGCATCCAATCCTCGTCCGGGCATATCGGAGCGTTCCCTGAACGATATATTTTTCAACGGAATAACAAATCGTTCTCCGTCTGGTAGTTTTTCTTCAAAATAATATGTCATAAGGAGTTCACCCAAATCACTTCTGAAAATATCTCTAACCGCTTGTGGCTGTTCGCCATTTTCTCGTTTCAAATCAATTGCCACTGCGTTTTGAGTAATAATCTTTTTTAGTTCGTCGGTATTGAACCCTACATCTGAGAACAATTTGCCGTCTAAATCTGCATAATTAAAATTGGCATACGAACGTTGCTCCAAATATTTCTCGGCAAATTTTTGGATTAACGCATCAAAAACTCTTATGTCTAATTTTTTAAATGTATGCATAATTTTATTCTACAAGTATACAATTCATATACCCTCTAAAAACAATTGTCTGGCAAATATTTCTTCGTAGATTCAACCCACAAATACAATTTTTTATATTCACAGCATTCTTTTATGTTGTATGTTATCAAATTTCATAATTGCGTGCTATAACTTGACGGGACAAAGGTAGAAATTTTAAAAAAAAATGAAATAAAAATTTCTGACAACTTCTCAGCCGTTTTTAAAAATCCTCAAAAGATTCTGATTGAGCAGATGTTCGGTTTTTCGCATTGTCTTTTCAAAGTCAGAGTCAAGTTCGCACTCCCAAATGACAATCACCTGCCAGCCGTTTGCTGTGAGGATTTCTTGGTTTTTGGCATCGCGGCGGCGGTTGCGGCTTATTTTTTCCGACCAAAACTCAGTGCGGGTTTTCGGAACGCGGAATTTTTTACAGTTTTCGTGTCCGTGCCAGAAACAGCCGTTAACAAAAACAGCCGTGCGGTATTTTCTAAGAACAACGTCAGGCTTCCCCGGAACGCTCTTAACGTTCAGACGGTAACGGAATCCGCGCTGCCACAGCCATTTGCGGACTCTGATTTCCGGTTTCGTGGCGGTGCTGTGAATCGCGGACATATTTTTGTGCCGCTGCGATGGTGTGAGGGTGTCCATGTCTGTTATTATTTTGGGGACAAAGATAACAAATTTATTTTGTATGCATATTACAATATTTCTTAAACTGTTCCCTTGTTAATGCCACACCAACCGCTGCATTGCGATCCACACCATAAATAAACGGATTGGGCAAAAGTTTGTATTCAGATAGTTTTAGACAAATGCGGATGGGCTTTTCAAATCCTTTATACTGAGGTTCTTTGCCTGATTTGGTTAGTTCGTCGAGTTGAGATTGCAACATATCTTTCATATCAACGATTTTTACGGATTCCACACGGTAAAATCCTTTTACTTCGTGATTGGCAACTGGTGCAAAATATTTGATTTTTTGAAAGTTGATACCTGAAAGAAGTGTGTTGTATCCCGAAATAAATTCGTTTGCCTGACCATTGATAATAAGTTGAGAGTCAGTATTAACCCGAGGGTCAATACTTGAAAGAAAATACGAACCCCTAATTACAGGCTCGTCGCTATATTCCAATCCCTTTTGCGGAATTGAGGTTTGTAATAGAGTTTCATCGGCATTGCCATCTTCCAACCATTTCTTAATCTGATTGTAAAGAACATCTTCTGATGATACAGGGTCGAGGAGCAAATCGTTGAAATCACCGTCTTGATTGTATAGTGAATACCAATGTCCGCCGGGTTTCAGCGGAAATGCACCAATATTCACCTCGTCAACGCTGCGTTGATAGTACGAGCCTTGAAATTGTTGTTTCGACAGGTTGCCCGGATAAAGGACGTAACCGCCAATTACCTCGCGTTTTAGTTTATCGTCGTTGGATTTGTTGTAATAAATGGCATCGCGGTAACGGTGCATTTGGTTGATAGCATCCACGGGCGGCACTTCAACACCATTAGAAGGGGGAATTGTGGTATCGCGAAGACGGTATTTGGCATCAAAAAGATATGTATATTGTATGCCGCCTTCGGTTTTGCAAAGTCGCAAAACAATGTCGGGACGCTGTTCGGTAGTTTTTGAAATAGTGTCGGCAATGTCGGTGTTTTGGCTTGCGGGCGATTCGTCGTGAACGTGTTCCTCGTCGTCGGTGGTGGCGTTGTACATCAGCGAAACCATTTGCAGTTCGGGGCGGCTGTTGTCAAAAAATGTAATTTCCGACTTGCTGCCTTGCAAAAGTGTTTTCACAAAATCTCCTTCTGTTTTGCTGCCCTTGGATTTCATTGCCGCCTTGCCTCGCAAAATATGCTGAACAATGTTTTTCACCTTTATAAAGCACCATATTTCATAAAGTTCCGAAATATCCTTAACTTCGAGTTGCATTACGCCTTCCTGCAAGTCGTAGCCGCATTGAAGGATAATCCAATATTCGTAAACGTCGCGGTAGCCCGCAGCCTGTTTCATCACCAACGAATCCTGCGTAAAGCCCCTGAACGTGCCAATGCCACGGAAAAAAGGGTCGTTGTTGAGGGCGTAAAGGCTGTCGTTCATTGTGCTTATCTGATTGAGGAGGTCGATATTGTCGGCTTTCAAAATTTTACGCACATTTTGATGCACTCGCTTAAATCTGTCATAAATATTTCGCAAGGCATATTTAA
>JAFXZT010000042.1 GCA_017541145.1 Bacteroidales bacterium
ACGCTTTGCCTCGGCATAAAACCACGTTGTGAATGTCTTAATCTGACCTTTGATTTCCGCAATTTTTTCGGCTGCCGACGGCACAATTGCCACGATGTCGTCGTCCTCCTCGGCAATGATGGCGCGAAACAGCACCTTTGCATTGCAGGCGTTGTCGGTGGAAAGTTTGAGTTGGAGATACGACTCGCATTTGATTTTTGTGCGCGGGATGCCGGGCGTGGTGTAATCCACTACAACACAGCCTTCTTCGTATTGTCCGTTAAAGGTGTTGATGATTTTCATCAGGTCGTCGTATGTGGACGCGTCGAGGAGTTCGGGATACTCGAATTTCACTCCAAAATCCACCGTCCTCGGATCTTTTTCGATGAGGTTTGGGTCTCGGTAGCCGTGGAGCAAAAGTTTGGTCTCGCGGTATTCGCATATAATCTTGTTGCGCGGCGAAATGAGTTCAAAAATCATTGTAGAACCCAACTCCACATTATCTGTCCAACCGCCTGTGAGATAGAAACATCCGTTGTCGCGGTTGAAGTGGATTGTGGCTGAGGTGTCGATTTTTTTCAGTGCATATTCGACCAAGTCGCCGTAAAGTTCTGCGCCCTTGGTTCCGGGTTCGTCAATCAGTTGCGGGTCGTCTATCGGGACGTTGAGGTCGAATGAGCCGTTTGTGAAAAAATACAGACGACGCCCCACGCCCAGTTCGTCGAGACAGGCGGTCTTGATGAGTATGCCGTCAATTTTCATTTGGAATTTTGCGTTTTTCCAATTAATCGCCGCCTCGATGTCCGCGCCCTCTGTCTGCCCGTAATTGAAAAATTTTGTGTATGCCACCGAGATTGGTTTTACGTTTTTGCCGTCAATCTCCAACGCCACGCCACGGCAGTTGCGCACCACGGGGTCGGTAAGGAGCGAGCGTGAAAGGTGATAAACAAACATATACCAGTTGGCGTGCCAAGTGCATGGGCGAATCTGTTTGAGTGAGTACGGGCTGTGGTTTAGCGTCTCCTCCCAGTCGTCCGGGTGGCTTTTAATGAAGTCAATCAGTGCAAAATGTCTGTCGTCGATGTATCCGTCCATTGTTATACTGTTTCCATCAATTTTTCTATTTTGTCTTTAAACGGAGGCAGGTCGTCTTGTATAATGCTCCACACCAATGGAATTGAAATTTGGTAATAGCCGTGAACAAGAACGTGTCTCATTCTAATTATGCCATCCCATTCAACTTCTGAATGTTGCGTCCTAAATTCATTTGAGAGCATATATGCGGCTTCTCCAATTATTTCAATGCTTTTTATCACTGCATATTGAAGAATCTTGTCTGCCTGTAAGTCGTCAAGTGTTTTGCCTGATAGGAAACTCTCTACATTTTGTAATTGTTCCAAAATGTGTTCCAGGCGACCTCTGTCCCTAACTTTTTCTCTCATATATCAATGTTTTATCTTTTTCTGCGGTTTTGTTGGCGAATGGCAAAAGCATTCCGTCCTCCACCAAATCCACAGGACGACCGACCAAATTTTCCAAATCCATTGCCATTTTGAAGTATTTCAGTCCGATATGTTGTGAATAATCAAGCGACACAATAATATCGACGTCGCTTTTTTCCGTTTCTTCGCCACGTGCAAAAGAACCAAAAAGCCACGCTTTAAGAACAGGCTGTGTCTTAAAGTAATTCGCAATTATTTGTATCAATGCTTTTTTTCCCATTGCAAAACTTTTTTCTCGCCTCAAAGATAAACAAAAACTTTCCATTGCAAAAATTTTTTTTACAATAATCTTTTGCCTCTCGCCTCCGCCTGTTGCATCTGTTACTAATATCAATGTTATACAATTTGTATAGTGTTATCTAACGAATACAGTTGCACTTCGAAATTGAACTTACAAACTAAGCACAAAAAAGTACAATCCAAGTTTTGTTTAAGAGATTAACAAAAACACTAAACAAATGTAACCCACACCGCCAAAAATATTGGCAAGTCTTAAAATTGCCAATTTGTCAAAAATTTTGGCGGTTGCTAAAATTTTTGGCAGTCAAATACAAACAACTGACACGATGACACGCCAAAAATGCGCCAACTGACACACTTCTCTATTTAAAGTAATATCCCCGCGAGATTTTGATAAAGAATAATTGCTAATTAGTGGTCAAGCCAATCAAAATGTCAAAAAGAATAGAGTATGTATGTAATTACTTGATAATCAACAAGTTAACATATCAAGTATAATCTACATAATTTAATAAATGCTGTACAGGATGCCTTAGAATATGCTGGAACGCACCCACCCACCAAAACCACCCAGACCGACATCCAATCCTTATCGACAAATCACATATAGCAACCATCATCATCACGCCCCGACGGTAGAGACGATGTGTATTTTCAAACCACACCCCAACACAATACAACAAAACCAAACCCACACAAACCAACCACCAACACCAATACAAACCCGCCAACCAACACGAACCAACTACCACCCTCCACCTCCGAACCATCACACCTCCGCTCCTCTACCCCACCCCGAATGTTAACAAAACATTATTAACAATTCACCAATCCTCTGATAATAAAGTGTTTCGCGTGAAATATTTGTAAACACGAGCATAAGAAATTTTCTAAATAACGGTTTTGTGTAGTTAACATATCTGTCGGAGTTTTTAAGACAAATTTTTAAGGGGGACAAGATTAACTTACAAAATTATAAAATACGGAAGAAGTTTAAACATATACATTTTTACAAAATGACACTCTTATAAAATAAGATTACAGAATATAACAATAGGGGAAATTTAGAATTTTACAGAATTAATAAAAATGTTTACAAAAGTACATTTGTAATTATATAACTTCAGTTGTGTTTATAAAATTACATTTGTAAACATAGTAAAATTTTATCCAAACATCATAGTTTTAGATATGATGACATGACCGCCTCGGCAGACTTATAAAAAAATATCATCAAAACAAAAATCGACGCCGCCGAGCAAATACGCCTAATGTTAACTTTTTGTGAAATTTATATACGTGATTGTAAATATCTCATTATCAGATAATTTCAGCGAGTATTTAAAGTAATGATATAAGAAATTAAAGCCCAATGTTAAGTAACGTAAGGCAAACAAGTCATAAAAGAAAGTAATCAGTATGTAACACGTTGAAACCGTGAGTTTTACGGCATCTGATATAAAGCAAATCTGCTTTACATCGAAAATTAGGTGCCTATTTTGTCTATTTTTCGTTACTTTTTTACTGAATCAGCAATTAAGTAACACATTATCAACTACTAATAATATGCAAATATCACACCAAACTACCGAAAAAAGCAAATAAAGCAAAGATTTTAAGATAAACATTTGTAACCGTGCAAATAACTGATAATCAACGATTTACAGCAGCAAATAAACGCAACTACCAAAGCATCAGGAAGTTAAAGGCGACGTTTTGACAAAACAACATCCGCCGCCCAAAAGTAAATAACAGGTGTTTTTGTCAATAAAGTAGATTTTACATTTTTCAAGTGTTAAATAATGGACAAAGCCTGACTGTTTACAAAGTTACAC
>JAFXZT010000043.1 GCA_017541145.1 Bacteroidales bacterium
CATGCGTAAGTCCTTGAAAAAAACGAGTTTTCATAACTTCCGGAACTTGCTCATTTTCAATGCCACAAGGATTCGGACGGTTATAAATTACAGGTTTTTGGATGTTGATTTCTTGAAACGGATGTCCCAAAATGTAAATCGCAATTATGTGCAAAGGGATATGTTTTTCAACTTCAACTTGTTCAACATTTCCGGTTTCTTTATTCTTGCGCCAAGTTTTAAACATCTCTGTATCAGTCTTTTTGATGTCAGAATATTGCTGAGCGAGATAGGTACGGAAACGCATAATTTCAGTGTCAAGATACGATTTTTGAAGTTCAATGGTTACAAGTTCTGTTTCGCCGGTTTTCCTGTCTCTTACTTTTGCGGAAAAGTCAAGACGCAAAATCCTAACGCCGCTTTTTTCTTCAATAATCGGTGTGTCGTTAGTGAGAACTTCAAGTTTAAGTATCTCTTTATCAAGAAGATTTTCAAGCAAAACGGTAGCAGCCCGCTCGTTTTGCATCATATATTTGAATGCCGAATCGTAAATCGGATTTGCAATTAATTGTGCCATGGCGAAGTATTTTTTAGGACTACAAATTTAAGTTAAAAATTTTGCAAAACAAAATAGTACTATCCGTTTTTTATTCCGTAAAGATTCTATTCAACAGCCGTTTTCCCTGGCTTGGAAAGCACGGCAAGGTGCGGCTGCTGAGCTTGCAGGGAGGAGGTTGCAAGCTCAGCAGGAAGAGGGAGTTACCATCGTTTATTTTGTAAAACTTTCAAAAAGTTCATATCCTTTTTTATATGATTCTTTATTTTGCCTATCTTTTTATAAATTCATTTCCGCTGCCAAGATAATCAAAAGCGTATGTTTGTTTTTCGTAGGGCAAAAAATTAATTTGCCACTGAGCCAGAGAATCGCTTTTGCGGTGGTAATCATTTAATAATGCAGAATTTCCGCCGGTAGTTCTGTATTCTTTGAGGTTCATTATGATTTCCGTTTTCTGCGCGGTAAAGGTAATTAAATTTTTGGTCAATTACAATAGTAACTTTTATTTTTTTGACAAAGTCTCTATAGTAGTAATCGAAATAAAAAGCCCGTAGCTTAGGTTGTGGAGGCTACGGGCAAAAAAAAGGACCGTTTGTTTGTACTAAAAAAAATGTATGAAAAATAATTTTATATATAAAAAAAATTGCGTCAGTTATCGTTGTTGTGTTGCTTTTATTATTATTTTAGTTAACATAATGGAGCTCTATAAAACAGCATTGTTGCGGTAACAACTGTCTAAAACTTAAACAAATAATGATTTCTCGGTTGTTTGATTATTACCGTAAACTTTGTAGTTAATAGAGCTCCGATGTTCCAAAAAAATAATAATAGTAGCGTGAATCAAATATTTAAGTAATGGTAATTAGATTCTTGTTTTGTTATTTTATTTCAAATTCTGTTTCCAAAGCGTCTTTCAAATTGCTGTCTTGCGCAATCCAAAGTTTAAATTTGCCTGGTTCCAGTGTCATTTTGTTGTCAAGATTGTAAAATTCCAATCTTGATACAGGTAATGAAAATTCTACATCAATAGTTTGTCCCGCAGGAATTTCAACACGTTTGAAATCTTTCAGTTCCAATACCGGTCTTACTATTGAGGCTACCAAATCTCGGACGTAAAGTTGTACTATTGTTGCGCCGTCTCTTTCGCCGACGTTGCTTACTTTGCATTTTACTTTTATCTCGTCGCCTTGCTTGAATGTGTTGCCCGAGAGCAGCAAATCTTTGTATTCAAAATTTGTATAACTTAAACCGTAACCAAATGGCAACAGCGGATGAAAGCCGTCGTCAAGATGGTAAGTTGTACAACCCAACGAAGTTTGTCCTGCTTCTGCCGGAATATCGTTGAGAAGTGTTTCGGTGCCGTCAGCCGGTCGTCCGGTCATGCTTTTTCCGTAATATGTCGGAATTTGTCCGACAGAAATCGGAAATGTTACCGGAAGTTTTCCCGACGGATTTACTTCTCCGTTTAATATATTTACGAGCGCCGGACCGCCCATTGTTCCCGGATGAAACATGTAAATCATTGCATCACAATTCTCTAAATCGCGTTTTATTGTAAGTGGTCGTCCTGCCATGATCACGGCTACTACAGGTTTATTTGTTTTCTTTAGCGATTCAAGTAGTTGACTCTGTGTGCCTTGCAAATTTAAGTTGGCAAGACAATGAGCTTCGCCCGAAAGTATTGACTCTTCGCCGCCTACAAATAAAATTAAGTCACAATTTTTTGCCGCTGCTACTGCTTTAGCAATTTCTTTGGTGTTTTTGTCGCGACTGTATGTTATAGCCGGTATGTAGGTTACTTGATAGTTTTCGTTGTCCTGTAATGCTTTAAGCACAGTTACAGTATGATGTTTGTCACCGTCAAAAACCCATGTTCCGAGTTGGTCGTGAGGTGCATCTGCCATCGGTCCTGTTACTAAAATGCGTTTCACTGCTTTTGTAATCGGCAGTGTGTTGTTAACATTTTTTATTAACACTGCACTTTCTTCAGCTGCTTTTTGAGCCGCAGCAAGATGTTCCGGCGCGTATTTTACGTCTTGACTTGTAACAATATACGGATTCTGAAATAATCCGAGTCTGTATTTTACTCTTACAATATTTTTACAACGTTCTGTAATCAGTTGCTCAGAAATTTTGCCTTCTTGTAAAAGATTTTCCAATTGTTCGAGATAGCAATTGGAAACCATGTCCATGTCCAACCCCGCTGTAATTGCCTTGTATGCAGCATCTTTCGGGTCGGAACAAAAACCGTGATTTATCATTTCGCCAACGCTGTTCCAGTCTGAAACTACAAAACCGTCAAAATTCCACATCCCGCGTAAAACATCGTCAAGAATATATTTGTTGCCGGTAGAAGGTACGCCGTCGTTGTCGTTGAATGATGACATAAAAGTCTGAACTCCGGCTTTTACTGCTGCTTCAAACGGTGGCAGATATACGTTATGTAGCTGATTCATCGGGATATAAGTACTGTTGTAATCTCGTCCCGATGTTGATGCTCCGTATCCGACAAAATGTTTTGCGCAAGCTGCTATTGCAGAATTCTTTGTAAGGTTGCCATTTGCTTGATAACCTCTGATTGCTGCCTCGCCCATAACAGATGTTAAATAAGGATCTTCGCCGTAGCCTTCTGCAATTCGTCCCCAACGAGGATCTCTCGCGATATCAAGCATTGGTGAAAATGTCCATTTAATGCCGTCGGCTGTTGCTTCAAGTGCCGAAATTTCAGAACCTTTGCGAACTAATGCCGTATCAAAAGTAGCAGCTTGTCCCAGTGGGATAGGGAAGATGGTCTTGTATCCGTGAATTACATCTCTGCCTATCAAAACCGGAATTCCTGACGGAGATTCCAACGCTGCTTTTTGTAATCGGTTAACATGTTCCGGATTTACATCGTTGAGAATGCTGCCCATCATTCCGCTGCGGGCGATGTTTTCCATTTCTTCGATATTGTCGGAACTTGTAAATTGTACCAATTGTCCGATTTTTTGCTTGATGTCCATACGGGCAACAACGCTGTCTACAAATCGCTCCTCTGTATTACGTTCCGAAACAGATTGTGCACCGCATGAACTTAAAGCAAATGCAATTGTGGTAATTGCAAGGGTTTTATTGATGTTTATATTGGTCATAATTGTCCTTTTAATTTTTTATTTTTCAACGAATCAAACCGGCATTGCTGCTATCTTAAAAACTTGTAAATTATTGAATTTTCTCGCCGGTTTAACCCGTTGAATGGTTTTAGTGTTTTAGAGTTTTTTAAAGTTTCAAAGTTTTTGTTTTATTCCTGAAAAAACATTTCCATTTTTCATCTTTTAAGTTATTCACTTCCAATTATCAACTATAAATTATCAACTCTTATTTCTTTTGGAAAACTCTTACATAATCAACTTGCATACTTGTAGGCAGAGCCGATTCGTCAACGCCTTGACTTCCGCCCCAATCGCCGCCCCATGCGAGATTGAGTATGAGGTAATATGCTTTGTCGTATGGATAATTCTTTACAGTTCCGTCAGATGCGTATGTTAATTGAATTTTTCCGTCAACGTATGTTACGATTTTTTCCGAAGTCCATTCAATTGCGTAAGTATGAAATTCGTCTTCCGCACCTTGACAAAGCATTTCGTGAGTTACCTGATTGTTGTTTGTGTGAACGTGACCTTCTGCATGAAGACTTGATGACACATAATTCGGATGATAACCGACTTCTTCCATGATATCAATTTCACCGCATTTCGGCCATCCTTCGTTTGCCCAGTCAACATCTACCGGCATCATCCAGAAAGCCGGCCAAGTGCCTTTGCCTTTCGGAAGCTTGATTGACGCTTCGATATAACCGTATTTCCAACCTTCTTTTACTTTTGCATTGATTCTTCCGCTCATAATCTTACCGTCAGAAGTCTTGAAACAATTGATATTCAAAACATCGTTTTTTACTTCAATTGTTTTTATGCCGTCAATTTCGATGTTGCGGTAGTATTGAAGTTCGTTGTTAACATGATACGGATCCCAATTTTCGTGAGTCCAGTCTTCTGAAAGTGTTTCAGAATCGAATTCGTCGTGCCAAACAAGTTTATAACCTTGAGGAGCTGTAATTTCGTCATTGTCATAAGCTGTATGGTCATAATCTTGAACGATATTGTATTCGTATGTTGTTTTACCGCCTCTAAATTCCAAAATAGCAGTACGTTCGTTAGCCGAAGTATTTTTGCTGATTGTGGCTTTTATTGTGGTTTCGCCTTCAATACCGCCTCTTCTGTTAACTGTACAAAAATCTGATTTTGAACTTACTGACCATTCACCGTCAGCATTTACAGTAAGAGTAAGTTCGCCTCCTTCAAAAGTTATTGTAGATTCTTCGGCTGTTACTGTTATTTTTGTTTGTTTTTCTTGTACTATCTGTTCGTCTTCACTACAATTGGTAAAACCAAGTATAGCTAATAATAAAATCGTGAGGTTCATCGCTTTCATGATTTTTTTTCTTATTTAAAAAAAATGGCGGTACAAACGCAAGTTCTCTAACTTAGGCTTTACCGCCCTTCTTTTATTGTTTATTATTTTCAAATTTTAGTGACAAAAGTCTTTTTATTGTTTTGACTTTTGTATTGCGATGTCGAAAATTTCGATGTCGCAGTTTGCGGGATTGCCGCCGAAATCAAAGAGAATAGTAAGTCCGCCGGTTTGATCGTTTCCGTTGTCGAGTTTCGCAGGAGTTCCGTCGTTGTTGAGTCTTGTTGTGGTTTCCATCGCTTTGTTTGATGAAACTCCGCATGCTACAAATTCTGTTACTATTCCGGCTTCAAGATCCTTTCTGATTCCTTCTCCGGTGAAATTTACTGTGCTTTCATCCATCGAGAATAATTTGAAAGTCGCTTTGCTGATATTGCCGCTTGATTTTACTTTTACTCGAATATCATATTTTTGGTCAGCTTCTGTAAGATAATCACTTACAAGTCTGAATTGTGCTTTCCATTGTGCATCGGTAGCATTGGTGAAATGAATTTTGTAATCATTATCGTTTCTTGTAATTGTAAAATCATTCATTTCCGCCCAATTTGCATCACCGTGATAAGTTGCGGTTTTCCAAGTTTCGGCTATTTCGCTTGTGATATCGCCGTCCGGATTTGATTCAAAAACCGGTTCAACTTCTTCTTCAATAGCTCCTGAGTGTTCGCTGAATGTGATATCCGAAATTTCTGCTTCAAAGTTTTCCGGATTGTATCCAAAGTCAAATACAAGAGTAAGTTTTTCTGCGTCAATACCTTGTACGCCAGTTATTTTCAGTTCGTTAGGTTTGCCGCCTTCTACTTTGAAATCTTTGTCAAACAAATAAGAATCATCAGAAGAAGTACTTGTAAGTTTTACAGTTACTTTGTCGTGATTTTGGTTTGGCGTAACAGTTACCGAAAAATCATAAGCCTTTTCTGCTGAAGAACTTACTGTAGAGTTCAATTTTACTTGAGCTTGCCATTTATCGCTTGTGGCTATCGGAAGTATTACCTTGTAACTTCCGTCTTTTTGTGTAACAGTAAGTTGATCGCTGATTGGAGTCTCAGCCCAACCCGGATTGTAATATTTGTTAGTACCTTCCAAATTGTCGTTCCAAAGGTTTACAACATTTGTCGGTTTGGCACTTGTAAGGATGTACTGCCATGCAATACTATTGTTGTAAGCATTCAAAGTAATTGTTTTGTTTGCTATCGACTTTACAAGAAATTCCGGTTTTTGGTAAAGTTCGTCATACGGTAAATATCCGAGCAACATGTTTCCTGAAAGTACGAGATAGAGATCAGAACCTCTATATTCAAATTTCCATGTTCCTGTTTTTGTTTCGGTTTGTACGTCAAAATCTTTGTCTCCCGGAGCTTTACCTAAAACTTCGGTTTGAACATTTACGTATGTAAGACCGTCAGCACCGGGGTTGTAAGTATAAGTACCGTCGATATTGAAAATAAATTCATCGTCGTAAAGTCCGTATTCTGCTTTTTCGTTTTCTTTTGCTGACCACCATTCGGTAACTTGGTCGATATTTGGACCGCATGCCAAGTGAGCCGGCGTTGTGGATGCTATTCTCCAAATTTTTTCGCTTCCGTCGGTGAGTTTTGCAATTTCCGAGTCGAAGTTAGCGAATGTGTTATCGAACGTAATTGTTTTAATGATAGATCCTTCGCACAATCCGTTACGGTTGTACATCTTAACTTCGATATCATAAGTTCCTGCCATTGGAAATTGTTTTTTGATTCCGTTTCCTGTGGCTTGTGTTCCGTCGGGAAAAAACCAAACCGGTGTACACCCGGGATTGTTGATACTGAGGATTACGTAATTTTCATCAAGATTGGTAATTACTACCTCAATATCGCTTGCCGACGGAATTGCATTCGGATTGATTCCGTCGTACTCTTCCGGAGAGCATCCTGCTGCTATCAATGCAACCGATGCAATAGTTAAGTATTTATATATTGGTTTCATAACTATTTTCTGTTTAATAATTAGTTAAAACAATTTAGTAACTTATTTTCGGGAAAATAATAATTGAAGAAAATTGGAAGATGACAACCAATGGAAACTTTAGAAATAAAAGACGATAATAATGCTTATAGATTTTGGTTGCCATCCTTTATTCCAATTTTCAACTTTTTATTTATTATTATTCAATTATTAATATCCCGGATTTTGAATCAATTCCGGATCAGCTTTGATTTCTGTAGCCGGAATTGGCCAATATTTATGTTCAGCACGGTAACCGCTTGTACGATTGTTAGGTTCGTCAGCTACTATTTTTTCTGCTGCCATGTCGTTTCTTACAAGGATAAAGTAGCGTTTGCCTTCGCCGACAAATTCTTTTGCTGCTTCTTCAACAATTTCTCTGATTGAACCGTCAGTAATTTCGGCATTAGCTCTGGTTTGTACGGCGTTAACATATTCTTTAGCAGAGCTTTTAGCTCCGGTTGCGCCTTTTGCTACAAGTTCTGCGGCGTTGAGATATGCCTCAGCCGAGCGGAATACTCTGAAATTGTTGCCGTAACTGAGTGCTGCATCGCCTGTTGCCGGACGGTTTGTAGCAAGCGGTACGTATTTGTTGAGAAACAATCCCGTATTTTGGAATCGTGCTGTGTATTTGCCTGAATATTTTTCGTCTCTGATATCCAAGACTGTAGCTTCTTTGCGAGTATCACCGGCTTCAAAAAGTTCGTCGGCTACTTGTGGGTAGAGCGGGCAAAATCCCCAACCGGTGTTGTCACATATTTCTGCCGGACCGTTGAAACCGTTCGGTGCTGAAAATGCAGGGAAGTTTGCTCCGGCTGCTTCTATTGCCGGACTCCATGTACGACCGTTTACCGGATTGTAATTGATTTCAAATACCGATTCTTGACACCATTCGCCTTCGGTCTTCCAGATGTCGGAATAGTTTTCCATCAACGGGTAGTTTTCGATTACGGCGTCCATGTATTTTACTGCTGTTGAGTATCTTGATTCGTCTTTCTGATACAATACAACGTCAGCATAAATCATGTAAGTAAAAGCTCTTGTTACTCTGCCTTCTTCGCCTTTCTCGGCTTTTATCGGAAGATTGCCGTTAGAAATTGCTTTTTCGAGGTCGGCAATTATCTTTTCGTAAACCAGTTTTGAACCTTCCTCCCAATTGTCGGAAAGTTGTTTTGTAGTGTACGGATATTTGAGGTTCTGGTCATAATACGGAATGTTGCCCCAAAATTTCCAAAGTAATGAATAGTAGTACGCTCTAAGCGTGTACAATTCTGATTTCCAACGTTTTGTGTTGGATGTTTCGGGAATATTTTCGATATAACCAAAACAATCATTTACACGTTTAATTCCTGAATAAAATGTTGTCCACAAGCCGCTTATGCAGTTGTCCGGTGTTTGATTGAAGTTTTCTGCGAGATAGAGATATTCGCAGTCAGCTGCATTGCCGCCGCCTTTGTACATCTGGTCTGACATCACATCTGCTACAACATTCAGCGAAGTATATTGTGCGCCGTTGTAATCGTGCCAATGAAGCGGGTCGTATGCTGCTACAAGGCTTGCGAATACATTTTCCTCGTTGTTGAAATATTCATCAAGAGTAAGTTGCGTAGGGTTAGTAACTTCCAGAAAGTCATCTGAACATCCGGTAAAAGCCATACCCATTGTTAATAATGCCGCCGGAATTAATATCTTGGTTTTCATAGTACTTTTCAAAATAAATTAGATGTTTGTTAATTAGATTAATTTTTAGAAGTTAACATTCAAACCAAATGTTATTACTCTTGATTGCGGATATACGCCTCTGTCAACGCCTATTGCATTGAAGTTGCTACCTGATGAAATTTCAGGATCAAAACCTTCGTATTTGGTAAATGTCAACAAGTTTTGAGCTGATGCATATATTCTTGCTCTTTCTATGAAAACTCGTTTGGTATATCTTTTCGGAATTGTGTATCCCAATTCGATGTTACGCAAACGCATGAAAGAACCGTCTTTTACGTAGTAATCAGAGCTTAAATAATTGTAGCTGCTTCCCACCATGAATCGCGGTGAAGAATTTGTAGTGCCTTCGCCTGTCCAACGGTCAAGGATATAAGCCGGAAGATTTACATCTTGGATGTCAATACGTCTTGTAGCGTCAAAAATATCATTGCCGACAGTTCCTTGCCAAGTCATTGAGAAGTCAAAGTTTTTGTAATCAACATTGAAAGTACCGCCCAAAGTCCAGTCCGGCATACCTTTACCGATATATACGCGGTCAAAGTCGTCAATTATATTGTTGCCATCGATATCTACGAATATGAAATCACCGGCAGTAGGAGTTTGGTCTTTGTATTTAAGTCCCGAAGCTTGAGCCTCTTCTACAGTCTGAAATACTCCAGCTGTTTTGTAACCGAAGAAGAATGGGTAAGGTTGACCGTTTTGAGCTTTGGTGATTGTACCTGCTCCGCCGGCTCCCATGTTGTCAAGTTCTTTTTCACCGGTTTCGTTACCGTAGTTTATAAGTTCGTTTTTGAGGTAAGAGGCGTTGACTGTTGCTTTGAAATTCCAGTCGCTGCCGACTTTCCAACGGTATGACGCATCAAATTCCCAACCTGAGTTTTTCATTTTGCCGACATTTCCCCAAGGCTTGGTTTCGCCTACGTATGACGGTATCGGCATTTCTTGTAACATGCCTTCTGTCTTTTTCTCATACCAATCAACACTGAATGTTGCTGCTGATTTCAAGAATGTAAAGTCAATACCGATATTACTTTGTACTGATTCTTCCCATTTGAGGTCGGGATTTGCAAGACCTGAAGCTTTTACACCGGCTGTGAGCATTGCTGCATCGCCTGCACCGAAAATATAATTGTTGCCGGCTGCCGAACCTACTGTATATTTGAAATCTCCGATATTTTCGTTACCGTTTTTACCCCAAGAGTAGCGGATTTTGGTAGTGTTCCACCATGAAGGACGGTTTTCGAGGAAACTTTCTTCTGTAATATTCCATCCTAAAGAGAATGACGGAAATATTGCGTAGTGATTGTTGGAACCGAATCGTGAGCTACCGTCTCGACGTACTGTAGCTTGAAACATGTAACGCGCTTTGTAATCATAACTTACACGTGCAAACAATGATGATATTGTGTGTGCCGGATAAGCCGAACCCCAAGCATTTCGTTCGTCGGGATTTGCACTGCTACCGGTTGTAAAATCCATGTTAGGACGGTCAGGATCTTCTGATAACAGGAATTTACTTGTACCGCCGAGATTTCTTCCGGTGGTTTTTTGTGCTGATTGTCCGAGTAATATGCTGAAAGAGTGATCCTCGCCAATTATTTTGTCGTAAGAAATTGTATTTTCCAAAATCCATGTAAGACCTTTTGCAAAGTTAGACCATGCATAATTGCTCTTACTGTTGTTCATGTTGTTGAGGTAAAAATTGATGTTAATACCTTGACTGTTTTGAAAATACATGTCAGTACCGAAAGAAGAACGGAATTTGAGATTGTCCCAAATTTGAATTTCACCGCTGAGGCTTGATACCAATTTGTCAGTAATATTTTCGCCTGCCGGTTTGCTGAGCATTGCGAGCGGGTTGTACATCTCTTGATAGCCGTCAATTACAGAATATTGATTTCCGTTATCGTCCTTTGCAAGATTGTAACCTTTATATTTTTCAGCATCGCCCTCCGGATCGTTGGAATATACCGGCAAAATAGGAGGATTGTACAATGCTGAAGTCAACGGGCTTCCGTATTGTGTGTTAACATCAATACCGTTGCTTTTGATATGAGAGTAAGAAACACTGGTATTGAAAACTATATTGTTGAGCCAATTTCTTTCTTTAGCTTGTACCAATGTATAAGAATTGTTGGCTCTTACAGAAATACGTTCATAGTTGGATTGATTGTAATTGCCGCCTACGATACCTTCCTGATTGATATATCCGGCAGAGAAAAAGTAGTTAACTTTGTCGTTAGCTCCCGATACGCTCAACTGATGATTTACTACAGGTGCATTCTTGTTGAAAATTACATCCTGCCAATCGGTATCGTAACCCTTACCGTAAAGATAATCATTCTCATTTTCGTATCTCAAGCCTTGACCTGCATTCAGATAACCTTCGTTAATCATCATCACATATTCATCAGCGTTGAGAACATCGCGATGTGTCCACGGATTTTGCATACCGTAACTGAAATCGTAAGTTACTTTTGCTGCTCCGCTTTTACCTTTTTTGGTAGTTACAAGTATAACACCGTTTGCAGCTCTTGCTCCATAAACTGCTCCCGATGCCGCATCTTTCAAAACTTCAATACTTTGGATATCGTTCGGATTGAGATAATCCATACCGTCTTCCATCGGAATGCCGTCTACAACATACAGCGGGTTGGAATTGTTGATAGTACCTATACCGCGGATTCTCACTTGAGATGCCGAACCCGGTTGACCTGATGCCGAAGTAACCATTATACCCGAAGCATTTCCTCTGAGGGCTTCGTCTACTCTGACAGTTGTTCCGAGAATTTCGTCAGACGATACTCCGGAAATAGCTGCTGTTACTACACTTTTCTTTTGAGAGCCGTAGCCTATTACAACTACTTCTTCTACTCCGACATTGTTTTCTTCAAGATAAACCGACAATTCCATATTATTAATAGCTGTCAATTCTTGAGCCTTGTAGCCGATATAACTAATAATAACAGTAGCGTTTTTATCCGCATTCAGCGAAAACCTACCGTCAAGATCTGTTATAGTACCGATAGTAGACCCTTTTTGCAAGACATTAACACCAATCAGCGGATCTCCGGTGGTTTTGTCGAAAACCCTTCCGCTGATAGATACTTTGTCTTGCGCCATAGCAGCTGTTGCTATCAGCACTAAGAAGAATAACGCAAAGAATCTTTTCATGAGGTTTAAATTTTAAAGTAATGTTAAGTAAATAATGTTTATTGTATTGATGAATTTTCTCTTTCGAGACATTGCAAAGATAGTAATTTGGGTACCCGTTTGTCAAGAAAAACAACTCTTCACTACTACGTCAGAACATCAAAAAAACTACGTCAAAACTACGTCAAAATCGTTTAGGAATGTATAAAACCGCATTTCGGCTACGTCATGATACAAATTGTACTTACTTCGCCAACCCTTGGTGCAAAAATTTTTGTTTTTGTATCAGATAATAAAAAAACTTAGTTTAAGCCAATGTTAATTTATGGTGTCGGAAATAAAAATAATTGAAATTTTTTTTTACTGTTACAAGAAAAACAATTAGTTTTGCAACGTAAACAACGATGGAATGTTTCAGAAAAACTGAAAATTAATGAAATTTAATGAAAATGAAAGAAATTCAAGATAAATACCTCTACAAAAGTTATGAAGTCGGGTTGTTGGTAGCCGCCAGAGCCAATGAGCAACGGTTTGTTATCAACGCTACCAAACTTCAGAAACTGCTCTTCATTACTTACGGGTCATATCTTGCGGTACACAACAAACGCCTTACCGACGAGCATCCGCAATCATGGCCTTCCGGTCCTGTTTTCCCAAAATTTAGGGAAGATTTTATTGCAGAAGACTTTTCTACAGTTTTGCTCGGCGACAAACGAATATCTTCCGGCGCAAAAAACGACAGAAATCTGGCTCAAATCATACAATTGGTTTTTAAAGGTTTCGGCGGGTGGACTGTCGGTGATCTTACTGCTTGGTGTATCGAGTCGGTGCCTTGTCAAGCTACTCCTGACAATGGTCAGACTATAGATGATAATATTATTAGAACTTTTTTTAACTCATTAATCAATAAATAAACATGGCTACTAAAAAAACAAACGAAGAAGAAAAACAATTGAACACATCAGAACCTTCGGAAAAGAAAACAACAAGTCGCAGAAAAAAATCAACAGAAAACATTTCATCAACACCCTCTGAGTCCGGCGAAATAAAACCCAAACGCAGCTATTCGTGGAAATCTTCTGTTAAAAAAACTGTTGAAATATTGCCCGATGATGATTTGGACCTCAAGGATCTCGGATATCAAGAGCGTAGACGTTACAAACAAGATACAGATCAACGTAAAAGTCTTGCTTCATGGACTATCGGTATTATTTCGGCGTGGTTGTTTTCTGTAGTTGTAATTTTTGTACTTATCGGAATTGGAGTTCTTTCATTCAATGATTCTGTTATCATCACCCTTTTGTCCACAACTACTGCTAACATCTTGGCGTTGGGACTTGTAGTATTAAAAGGTATCTTCAAAGATAATAGTCCGACAAATCTTACCTAAGGCGTGCCGCCTGCACGTGATTTTTGTTTCATCGAGAATAACCGGGGGGATTGTCGTAACCGATAACACCCCCGATTGTTTTATGTTACCGCTATGATTAATTGATGTTGATGAAAAAATACCGTAAGGTTAAAAAATCCCCGTATCGTATTTTTGGTTAACGAAATTTAATATAAAAATTGTTTGATTTTGTTTGTTGATTCGTAAAGTCTATTTATTTTTAAGTTTGATTATCGGTATAGATTTTGCGTTTCTATTTTATATAGTCGGATGTATATTTTGTAGTATACTTTATCGTATCGATATTTATTTTGTTTTTTTTTACAATTTAAAAGAAAAAAATATGAGCCTGTTAAAAACTATTAACAACATGCCATTGCGTCGTAAGTTGGCAATGAGCATGATAGCGGTAGCTTTGCCTTTAGTTATCGTTGCACAAATAATGTATTTCTACACCGGTAGAATTAGTAATAAAACCGATCAATTTGTCAACGAGCAGTTGAAAATTATGGTTTTGAGCGAAAATGTAGATGAAAATTCTTACTACGCTATCAATGTTTATGAACGTTTTGTAAAAGAAGGTAAATATCCTAATGTAAAATTCTCAAAAGAACAGATGGCAAGTTGTCTTTCGAGCCTGAAAGAACTTGGTAATATTATTTCCCTTAGAAGCGATTATGATTCTATTAAAGTGTTGTACGATAAGATGAAATCGCTTGTTGATGAAATTCAAGTTATATACGACGGTCTGAAAGTCGGTAATATAGAACAAAATTTCGGTTCGGAAAATTCTGTACAGGATTGGCGTTATAAGTTTGATTCTCAGTTGTCGGATATTGTGCACAGTCAGCAAAATTTTGCCGATGCAGCTGCTAAATCCGGTCATCATTCCGATGCGTATCGTTATTACCGTAATATTGCATTTTTGGAAGAGTTTGCTTCGGTTGTAAATGCTTCTGTTAACAAAGAATGGGCTAAAAATACTAAGTTTCTGAGTGAAAATATCCGTAAACAAAATAAGTTGCGTAACGAAATTGCAGAAATGCTTACCGGTAACGATTTGGAAAAATTTAGTAATCTTAGCGGTATACTAGAGAAATATTTGAATGCTTCTGTAAATTACAACGAGTATGTTGCAGAAGTTTTGGATGATATTGAAAGTCTTGTATCATTGAGCAGTAAGGTAACTGAAGTTTCGTATTCGTTGCAAGCCGCAGCCAACAATATGGTTTTCAATTCGGCATACGCTATCAACGATTCGTTGAATGCATCAAAATTGTATTTGTTGATTGGAATTTTGGCTTGTATTTTAAATGTGATTTGTATTCTTTCATTTTGCAGCAAATCAATTGTAAAACCTTTGGAACAAGATATTGAGATTGGTAGCAGACTTTCTACAGGCGATTTAACAATTGCAATAGATCACACCGAGCAAACTGATGAAATCGGTAAACTTCATAATTCAGTGGCTACTATGATTGATAATTTGCAGAATATTGTATCATCTATTCGTGAGTGTGCTTCAGAAATTTCAACATCGAGTGCTGAGCTTAACAGTGCAAGTTCGCGAATGAGTCAGAGTGCAAACGACCAGGCTGCCGGAGCCGAAGAGGTTTCGTCTTCGGTAGAGGAGATGGCTTCGGGAATTGCTCAAAATAGTGATAATGCTACTAAAACAGAAAGTATTGCGTTGAATGCTTCTGCGATTATAAAAGATTGTAGCGATGCAGCTAACAGTTCCGTAGTAGCGATGAATGATATTGCTTCAAAGATTTCTATAATAGACGATATTGCTTTTCAGACAAATATACTTGCTCTTAATGCGGCAGTTGAGGCAGCCCGTGCCGGCGACCAGGGTAAAGGTTTTGCCGTAGTAGCCGCTGAGGTAAGAAAATTGGCAGAAAAATGTGCAGTTGCCGCCCGCGAAATCAATCAGGTTTCTCTTGAGGGTCAAAAAGCTGCTGCTGATGCCGGTAATGCTTTTGCGGCTGTGCTTCCGGAAATGGATCGTACTACAATTCTTGTAAGAGAAATTACGGCTGCGTGTCATGAACAAGCTTCAGGTAGCGACCAGATAAATACTGCTGTTCAGAGGTTTAACATGACTACACAACAGTTTGCAAGTATTTCTCAAGAGATGGAGGCAAACAGCAACAATCTTTCTACTCAATCGGAACGTTTGATGAAGATGATGAGTTATTTCAAATTGTAAAAAAAACAGTTGAAAATAAGTTAGATATCAAATCAGATATAAATTAATATCCTTGAATTTGATATTGAATTTTTTACTCAGATACGCATTTGTAAGTATTCCGTTGTAGCAATATACACTTTGACGCATCAGATGATTGAATGTGATTTGTTGGTAAATACCTCCGTTTTCAGATATCTGATTTATAATCGGATAAAGTGCGTTGCTTAACGCAATACTTGCAGTTCTCGGTACAAGCGATGCGATATTTGGTAAACAGTAATGAATAATACCTTTATGTGTAAAAGCCGGATTTTTGAATGTAGTGGGATGCGAAGTCTCAAAACAAGATCCGGTTTCTACATTGAGGTCTACGATTACAGAACCTTTTTTCATAAGCGAAATCATTTCTTCGGTAATGATAGGAAACGGATGCGAACAAATACTTTTTGCTCCGATAAGTACATCCACCGATTGCAATGCTTTGTTGAGAACTTGAGGTTGAAGTACCGAGGTGAAAATATCTCTGCCTAAGCGTTGAGAAAATGTTGTTAACTTGTAGACAGTATCGTCAAAAACTTTTACTTCAGCACCTACGCTGAGAGCGGTTTTGGCTGCAAACAATGCTGCTGTTCCTGTTCCGAGGATTACAACCGATGCCGGCGATATTCCTGTAATGCCGCCTAACAATACACCTTTGCCGCCGCTTTGTTTGCCGAGATATTCCGACGCAATAAAAATTGCACTTCGTCCGGAAATTTCGCTGTTGATATAATTGATTTGATAAAAATCTTTTTCTGTAATAATATATTCCAATGCAATTGCCACAACTTTTTTCTTGAGCAATGCTTGAATTGTTTCTTTTTTCGCCTGAGCCACACCGAGATGAGAAATCAAAGTCTGGTCGCGGTGAAGCATATTTATTTCTTCGATTGTGAAAGGGGACACTTTTATAATAATATCCGATTTCATAAGCTCGTCGCGAGAGTTTGTAACAAATGCTCCCGCCTCAGAATATTGCTGATTTGTATAGTTAGCCTCGGCTCCGGCGTTGGATTCTACCATTACCTTGTGTCCGCTCGCAGATAATACACTTACACCCATCGGCGTTAGTGCAACTCTGGTTTCAATATTTTTGTCTTCTTTTAGTACCGAAATGCTTAATTCTCGTTTGCCGAGATAAATTTCTTGCATTTTTTCTTTCGGTAGCATGGAACATTCAGCAGGCATGGTATTTTTTTATGTTTTTTTGTTGATTATTTTTTATTGTGACCTTCAGAAATACGGCTTATTGAATTGTCATAATTCGTTTGCCGTCTTCTTTTTCTTCGATTTTTACATTAATTACATCGTCCGGAAGTATCGGGTAGAGAGTTTCCGGCCATTCAATGAAACAATAATCGTTGCTGTAGATGTATTCTTCAGCTCCGGCAGCCATTGCCTCTTCGGTATCTTTTATTCTGTAGAGGTCAAAATGGTAAACATTGCTGCCGTCTTCGCAAAGGTATTCGTTTACAATAGAAAAAGTCGGCGAACTTACTTCGTCTTTTACACCCATTGCTTTGCACAACGCTTTTATAAATGTAGTTTTTCCAACACCCATTCCGGCATCGAAGATTATACATCTGGAATTCGGAAATTCTGTTTTGATAAATTTAAGGAACTCGTCGGCGGCATTGTCGATTTTGTCCAAAGATTCAATTTCGATTGTTTTCATTTCGAGTTTTTGGGTTTTAAAGTTATCAGTGGTATCAGCATCTCTTCCATAGAGACGCCGCCGTGCTGTAGTGTGTCTTTGTAATATTTTACGTAATGATTGTAATTGTTGGGGTAAGCAAAAAAGTCCCTGCTTTTGGCAAAGATGTATTTTGTTGTCATGCTTGGCGATGGCAGTTGTACATTGTTCGGATCTTTTGCTTCAAAAACTTCTTTCTTGTTGAATTGTAAGTCTTTGCCCATTTTGTAACGCAGATTGCTTGTGATTTCTTTTTCACCGGAAATTTTTATTGGATTGTTTACTTTTACAGTTCCGTGGTCGGTGGTGAAAATCACTTTGAAATCTAAGTTAGCTAACATCTTTATCAAACTGTATAACGAAGAATGTTCAAACCAAGTTTTTGTAATTGCTCTGTAGGCTGCCACATCGTCGGCAAGTTCGCGCATCATTTTGTTGTCGGTACGGGCATGAGAAATCATGTCAACAAAATTGTAAACTGCAATATTCAACATGTTGTTGGATATTGAATTTAGGCTGTCGTTGATTTTTTGACCGTCTTTGTTAACAAAAGTTTTGGCGTATGAATATTTGATGTCGAGCCTGAAACGCTTGAGCATCGTTTGTATAAGTTTTTCTTCGTTGTTGTTTTTGGAATGGAGTTCGTCTTCGTCGGTCCAAAGTTCGGGATAGAGTTGCGAAATCTGTAACGGCATCAATCCCGAAAACATCGCGTTTCTGGCGTACTGAGTGGCTGTCGGAAGTATTGAACATATCATTTCCTCTTTCTCTATTGCCAAATATTCGGTGATAAGAGGTTGTAATACTTTCCATTGATCGAATCTCAGGTTATCAATTACAATCCAAAATACTTTTTGTCCGCTTTCTATCATCGGCATAACACGTTCTTTGAATACGTCGATTTGCATCAGCGGACGATTTTCTCTTGAACCGGCAATCCAATTTTCGTAATTTTTTACAACGTATTTTGTAAATTCGCTGTCGGCTTCGTTTTTCTGGAAGTTGAAAATTTCGGAAAGTGTTGTCTTGTCTTCGTTCAGGTCCTGTAGTTTTAGTTCCCAATCTACAAGTTTTTTGTACAACAATTTCCATTCTTCTATATTGTTTACTTGGTTGATTTCTTGTCCAAGTTTCTGAAATTCGAATTTGTATTCTTCGGCTGTTTTTTGACTTACAAGGCGTTTGTTATCAATATTTTTCTTTAGAGACAACAAAATTTGATTAGGATTTACCGGTTTTATCAGATAATCAGAAACTCTGCTGCCCACGGCTTCGTCCATGATATCTTCGCCTTCGTTTTTAGTAATCATCACTACGGGGATGTCGGCGTTGATATTTCTGATAGCGTGCAACACGTCGAGCCCCGTAATTCCCGGCATATATTCGTCGAGAAATACGATGTCAAATGTGTTTTTCTCGAAAAGTTCCAGCGCGTCGGTTCCGTTGGTTGCGGTTGTTACGTCGTAGCCTTTGCTTTTGAGAAACATGATTTGCACTTTCAGCAAATCGATTTCGTCGTCCACCCAAAGAATTGAATTTTTCATAATTAATTCTTTATTTTAATCTTTAATAATGATACCGTGAAGTATCAGATTGAGCAGCTGATCGATTCTCGATGTAAATTCTTCTGCGTCGTCGGTCCTGAAAAGATAGTCTTCGATACCTTTTACTGCCATGATTAGTGCCATTGCTGCAAGGTCGAGATCTTTTACGTTGAAATACAGCTTTTGTACGCCTTCTTCCAAGATGTCTTTGAATAATCTGATTTCTTCTCTGTCGTACAAAATGTTGAGCCTTCGTACAAAATCGATGTGACGAAGTTTTGTGTTTTTGAGCGCCGAATGAAACAAAGTATAAATTTTGATGATATTCATTCTTGTCAAAACATATACTTTGATTTTCTCTACCGGATTGGGCGTTGCTGCAAGTGCATCAATAATAGTGTGTCTGAATGCAACAGCTTCTTTTAGAACCACCGATTGAAAAATCTGCTCTTTGCTTTTGAAATAGTAGTAAATAGAACTTTTGCCTTTGCCGGCGGCTTTGGCAATGTGATCCATGCGAGTTTTGTCGTACCCGTACTTGTTAAAAACCTGACGTGCTATTTTTATTATTGCATCGCGGTTTTTATTCTTTTTGAGAGTTTCGTTAGGATCCATCATTTTCGTGTCGGTTTGTTTGATGATTATTTTCACGGCTAAGTTAGATTTTATTTCTTACAGATACAAACTTTTTTTATGATTTTAGAATTTTTTTAATTCAATATTTGTTTCTAACGTGTTATTAATTAATTTGGTAGATACTAAAATTTGATTTTAAAAAAAAATCTGTATAATAGTATTTTTATCGTCAAAAATACTTATCTTTGTGCCAATAATTAGATTTTCAGATGAGCAAAAAAATAATTTGGGTGTTGGCGATTATTATGTTCGGCACGATGGTTTGGCTTATTGTAATACAATATTCTTGGTTTCGTACTGCCTTGTCATTGCGTCAACAGCAATTTTCACAACAAGTAATGCATTCACTTTCAGGTGTTGTCACCAAACTGGAAGAGCGTGAGGCTGTTATGCAGCTTAGAAACGAGGTGATTACTGTTAGTTTTGATTCTATTCCTTCTTTCTACAATTCTGACGTTGATATCAGTCAGGGCGGACATGTTTTGGTAGATTCGATGTTGAATGATTCAGCGCAAAAAAAATCAGAAACGATTGTGGCTGTTAGCAAAGATTCTTTGTATTATACTTTGTCTGACACTTCAAGCGGTACATTTCTGTTTGATTCTCAGAGTATGGATTTGGAAGAATTTCAAGAGAAAATCCGCGAGAGAGTTCACCGTGACAAAACTGTCTTTGTAGAAAATCTTGTTAACTCACTTATCAGAAAAAAAGTTAATATCGAAGACCGTGTTTCTCCGTGCGTTATCGACGATATTCTTAAGCAGCAGTTGAATAACAACGGTATTTATATCGATTACAAATTTGCATTGTTGAGAGACGACCGTTCTCCGTTTTTCGCTTCAAAGGGTTACAATCAAGACGAAATTGTTAACAGTTATGAGGTAACATTGTATCCTTCTGATATCATTTCGCCTAAATGTTTTCTTACGATATATTTTCCGGAAGAGAACAGTTTCAATATTTTGTCGCTCAAGAAAAATGTTATAACAGGTATTGTTCTTACCTTGATTATTATTATAACATTTATTGCTACATTGCGCATAATTTTGAGACAGAAAAAATTGTCGGAAATGAAAACGGATTTTGTTAACAATATGACTCATGAGCTGAAAACACCGATTACTTCTATTTCGCTTGCAAGTCAGATGTTGAAAGATCCGTCGGTTGTAGAAAACAGTCAGACCCTTGCACAAATTTCTTCCGTAATTGAAGAAGAGAGCAAACGTCTTGGTTATCAAGTAGAACGCGTTTTGCAAATGGCAAAAGTAGATCGCGGTAAACTTGCACTTACGGTAAAAGAATTGTATATCAATGATATAATCAAAAAAGTTGTAAAATCTTTTGACTTGAAAGTAAAAGACAAAGAAGGAACTCTTACTTGCGAATACAATGCAAAAGATGATATGATAGATGGTGATGAGGTTCATATTACCAACCTTATTTCCAATCTTTTGGACAATGCTCTGAAATATACCGAGGAAAAACCGATTTTGAGAGTTACAACTTCCAACGTAAAAAAAGGAGTTGAGATTACAATTTCGGATAACGGTATCGGTATCAGTCACGAAGATCAAAAACGTATTTTTGAACAGTTTTTCAGAGTTCATACCGGTAATATCCACAATGTGAAAGGGTTTGGTATCGGACTTAGTTACGTGAAAAAAATTGTGGAAGAGCATCACGGAAAAATAAATGTAAAATCAGAAATTGGCAAAGGTACCACTTTTTTTGTATATTTGCCGTTTAATCAATAAATAAATTAATATCTAATAATCTATGGAAAGAAAAGTAACAA
Source organism: Bacteroidales bacterium (assembly GCA_017541145.1). Taxonomy (GTDB): domain Bacteria; phylum Bacteroidota; class Bacteroidia; order Bacteroidales; family UBA3824; genus UBA3824. The sequence continues at coordinate 21,188 of JAFXZT010000043.1, forward strand.
TATTGTTGGCAGAAGATGACGTAAATTTGGGTTCGTTGCTCAAACAATATCTCGAAGCCAAAAATTATTTTGTAGATTTGTATCCGGATGGCGAAAAAGCCATTGACGGTTTTCATCACAATATTTACGACATCTGCGTTTTGGACGTGATGATGCCGAAAAAAGACGGTTTCCAAGTTGCTACCGAAATTAGGGAAATTAATACTACAATTCCTATTATCTTCTTGACTGCCAAAGCTTTGAAAGAAGATGTTCTCAACGGTTTTAAGATTGGTGCCGACGATTATATTACAAAGCCTTTCAATATGGAAGAACTCTTGTTGAGAATGGAGGCCGTATTGCGTCGTTCAGGCGTTTCGGATGCCGAAGTCGGTTCTACTTACAAATTGGGAAGCTATGTTTATGATTCCAACAAGCAGACTCTTACATACAAAGATCACGAGCCTACAAAACTCACTACCAAAGAGTCTGAACTTTTGAAACTTTTGTGTATGAATATGAACAAAGTTCTTGAAAGAAATTATGCTCTCAATCAGGTTTGGGAAGATGACAACTATTTTAATGCTCGTAGTATGGATGTTTATATCACAAAATTGAGAAAACTTCTCAAAAACGACAGCCATCTCGAAATCCTTAATATTCACGGAAAAGGATACAAACTTATTGTATCAGACGACAATAATTAAATGAGTTTTTATAGTAAAATAGCATTGTTGTTGTGCGCCATAGGATTGTTGGCGGCAGGGTGCAGCAACACCAAAAACACTGCTGCTACCCGTGCCTTTCATAATCTTACGGCGCATTATAATGTTATTTTTGAGGCTCAACAATCGTACGATAAAGGAATTCTTGCCATAGAAGACGGACTGAAAGTAAATTATACAGAATTGCTTCCGGTTTGGAAACTCGACGACCCTCAAGCTTCAGAAATCGCTACTTCGTATATGGACGCTTGTGTGGAAGAGTGTGGCAAGAATATCTTAAAACATTCTATCACGTCCAAACCGAATAAGAAATATTCCAAAACAGGGATGTCTCAAAACGATGAAGCTTTTTACAGCAAAGCCGAATATTGTAAATGGATTGACGATACGTATTTGCTTATGGGAAAGGCAAATTACGTAACTCGTGACCTCGACCGCGCTGAATCTGCTCTTCAGCTTGGTATTACACGTTTCAAACACGAACCGTCAAAATTTGAAGCGATGTTTTGGCTGGCGAAAACTTTTTGGGCGCAGAAAAATTACAACGAATCCAAAGAACTTCTTACAAAACTCCGTCAAGACAAAAGACATCCGAAAACTCTCGATAAAGATATTTCAAAACTTTTTGCGGATTTGGCAATCAAGGAGCGACATTACGACGAGGCAATCAAACACCTGAATGATGCTTTGGCGTTGATAAAAAAACGTAAAAAAAACGAACGCGCTTGGTTGATTTTTATCTTGGGTGACCTCAATCGTTTGGCCGGACATTATCCTGATGCCAAAAGATGTTACGAAACGGTTATAAAACTAAATCCGCAGTATTCAATGGTTTTCAATGCGAAAATCAATCTTGCTACCGTTTTTACTCCGGGTGATAATGTTGACTATATAAAATCGCAATTGCTCGCTCTTGCTGCCGACGACAAAAATGCTGAATACAAAGATCAAATTTATTTTGCACTTGCTGAACTTGACAACCGAAACGGCAACAAGCAGTCAGCACTTGTTAACTACAAAAAATCAGCGCATTATTCATCACAAAACAATGTTCAAAAAGCAAAATCTTACTTAGCAATTGCTGACATCTATTTCGATAAAAACGATTACATCAATTCGGGTAAATTTTATGATTCTACAATGCAATATATGCCGACCACTTATTCCGGTTACGGCGAAATAAGTGCAAAAGCCAAGAATTTAACCGAATTGATTTCTTTTATCAACGAGGCTCAGAATCAGGACAGTTTGCAACGTGTAGCGAATATGCCGGTTCAAGAGAGAAAGAAATTTATTGCAAAAATTATTGACGATGTAATTGTAAAAGAAGAAGCTGAAAAAATTGCTCAAACCAATCCTTATTATCAGTCGAATGATAATAATTACGGTGTAGAATTTACCGGTACTGACGGAAATCCGAACTTTTCCGGCAAATGGTATTTGTACAATGTTACGGCATTGAATTATGGTCGTCAGGAATTTTTGAAAAAATGGGGTAACCGTCCTCTTGAAGACAATTGGCGTAGAAAAAACAAAACTACAAGTGCCGTTATCCCTGAAGATGAGGAAGTTGAAGAAGATAAATCGGATTCTACAATTACCAACAAGAATCCCGAATTTTATACACGTAATTTACCGTTGACAGATTCTGCAATGAAAGCCTGTATCAACAAGGAAGCTGATGCATGGTTTGCCGTTGCTACAATTTATTACGACAAAATCGGCGATGTTGACAAAGCCGTTGAAACTCTTTTATTTATCAATCAGCAACATCCCGACCATTATCTGAAAGCGCAATGTTATTATCAGCTTTACAAACTTTATGTTAGTAAAGGCGAATTTCAGATGGCAAATTATGTAAAAAGTCAGTTGGAAAGCGAATTTCCCGAATCAGGATATTCCAAAATTCTCAACGATCCGAAATATCTTGAACATATCGCAAAACGTAAGAATCAAGCTAATCAGATGTATGAGAATGTTATTACAGAATTTAATAACGGTAACTATTCGCAGGCTCTAAATATCTGTCAACAAGGACAAAACGATTTTGCTGACTTGGAAATCGCCGAAAACTTTATTTACATGGAAGCGCGTTGCTACGGTAACCTTCAGAATACTGAAAAAATGAAACATCGCTTAACATTTTTGATAGAGAATTACCCCGGCAGCAAACTTATTCCGTATGCGAAAAACAAACTTTCGGCTTTGGAAACCGGAAATTTCGAGACCATGAAATTTAAGTCTGACACCGATAACGAGCCGCATTATCTTTGTATTTGTGTCAATACCGAAAATCCTAAAGCTAAAGAAGTTAACTTCATACTTTTGGATTTCTGTGCAAATTCAGGATTGAGTCAGGCAGATGTTGAACAGAAAAAAATCAGTAGCAGTAAAACTGTTTATTACGCATATCCGTTGCAAAACAAAATTACTGCGATAGATTATATACAAAAATTCACGAGTAAAAACCGTTCACAATTGATTCCGGAAAAAGATTTCGTGATTTTCTGTATTAGTGAATCCAACTTTGCGCTTATTAACGAAGAATCAGATATTGAATCATATACCAATTTTTACTTGACACGTTACACTAACTAAATAAAAGATTTATTATGAAACGAATTATACTTTTACTTTTGACATCGATTTTGATTGTATCATGTGGTGACAATCAGAAACCAATCAGCAATGCAGAGAGCAAAGATACAGTAGTGAAACATCAGGTTCAAACTACTAAAGTTCCTGACTATCAAGCTGATTATTTCTACGTCGTGGATGAGAATTCAGATATATTTGTAGGAAATTCTCCTGACGATCTTCAGATTACAGAGGTAAATGGGTTTGATGCCGTAATTTCTCCAAATGGTAAATATTTGGTTTATACGGCTTTGATAGCAAATCGCAGAAGTATTTATATCTATCATATTGATTCAAAATCAAGCAATTTGCTAAATTTACCGCCTGATAATGAGGCTTATATGGGAAGTTTTTCGCCGGACAGCTGTTATATTGCGGCTAATTTTTTTACAAATAATTATCATTGGAATATCGCACTTTATGATTTGAAAAAAGATACTTTCAAGTTGATAGGAAAAGAAAAAAATTGCGATTATTTTAGTCCGACATTTTCTCCTGATTGTAAATATTTGGTTTTTCATGATATGGAAAAACTTTATGTTTATGATTTCAAAGGATTTGCATCAAAATTCAATAAAACAATTGCTTGTGAAAATTTCTGTACACAAAATGATATGGGAATATCCTCAAACAACAAATTTCAGATAATGAGCGGTGAACAATATATCGTGTTTACTTATGATTATTTTTCACAAGAACGTTTGGAAACCACAGTGTTGGCATATTATGATGTAGAGACCGGAGAAATTACAGAATTGTCAAACAAAAAGACAAATACATGTCTTGATTTTGCCCTTTCTCACGACGGATTAATCTATTTCTTGTTGTCAAACAACGACAATCCCGACGAAGCACAGCTTTATGTAGCAAAAACTGACGGTCAGAAACCTGCAAAAGTTTCTTCACATATTTTCCAAACTCCGTGTAGTTTTTCTATTGCTAATTGATTTACGAGACTTCATATTGAAAAAAACGAAAAAAAATTGTGCTATTCCCAAAAAAGTATTTATTTTTACAAAAGTTTTAAATACAAGTTATTCGAGTATATAATTATTTAAATTTTAACACATTATGTCTAAAATAAAATTATTAGGATTAGCATTTTTGTCCTTGGCAATGATTACTTTGGTAGATTGCAAAGGCAATAAGGGCGGTGATAATTCCGCAGAAAATGATACTGCGCTTTCATTGCCGGATGATGGTTATGGTGATTTAACTAATGTTGATATCAACGATAACGGTCAAGTTGATTCTTCTGTACTTAACGAACAAGTACTTACAGAAGATCAAAACGGAAATTTGATTCCGGAAGAAACCGAAACTAACAATGATTCTGACAGATTTTATATAATTGCGGGTAGTTTTCAGTTGTATAGCAACGCCCAGAAACAAAATCAGAAACTCAAAAACATGGGTTTTGATTCTAAAATTCTTGAACCATACGGTCAGTACAATCGTGTTACAGTAAAAGAATTTGCAACACGCGACCAAGCAAGAGCTGCTCTTCCCGGTTTGAGAACTCAAATTAAAGATCAAACTCTTTGGTTGCTCAAGAGATAATTTTGTCTTGCTTAACAAAATATTATTTCATATAATACCTGCGATTTCATTACGTTATTAGTTAGAAAAAATGTCATCGCAGGTTTTTATTTTAAGATATGGAACAAAAGAAGCCTACCAATTACGAACTTGTTTATCGCACTTCGGCTCTCTTGAAAGAAGTAACCGACCTAAAACTTCTCAATAGGTCGCTTACTGAGCAGTTGGCAAAGTCGCAGGCTGAGATTTTACGCCTTGAGAATATTCTCGCAATGGTTGCGCCTGAATCTCTGCCAAAAGGTGTTAAATTCAACATCGGCTCCAACACATTGAGATTCAAGATGGCTACGGTTTTGTTCGTTGATATACGTGGCTTCAAAAATATATCTTCGGAATCTCCCGGCTCCAATTTTATTGATGAGTTGGATCAAATTTTTATTCATTTCGACGAAATCGCCAATGATTTTAATCTTCAGACAGTTAAGACAATTGGCGATGCCTACATGTGCGTTGGCGGCATTCCTAAAAAAAATATTACAAACCCTATTGATGTGGTGCTCGCCGCAATGGAAATGAAACGTTATCTGAAAGACCTCAAAGACGAATACACTAAAAAACATAACAGTTTTTGGGAATTACGAATCGGTATTCATACCGGTCCTGTAATTGCTACGCCTCAAGGTAAAAAGAAAATCTCTTACGATATAAAAGGTGAGACCGTTAACATCGCATCTCGAATGGCATCTGCTGCCGATGTTGAGAAAATTAATGTTTCGGTTTATACTTACGAATTGGTAAAAGATTATTTTCAAACAGAATATAACGGTTTAACACCTGTAAAATATCAAGGTGATTTGGAGATGTATTATATTAAGCGTCTGAAACCGGCTTATTCTGTTGACAGACAACTTGGTGAACATCCTAATGAGAATTTTACAATAAAGTATTTGCTTAGACAATTCACTGATCTTCAAGAAGAAATACTTGATAAATTAGAGAAAGAATTACCTAAGTATTTACATTATCATAATTTCAAGCATACAATTGATGTTGTAAATCAAGCCGAACTTATCGGTTATGGCGAAGGTGTTGACGACGAAGACATCCTTTTGTTGAAAACTGCTGCACTTTTCCACGATACCGGCATGATTGTAGGGTGTGAAAATCATGAATATTACGGTACTCAGATTGCCCGTGAATATCTTCCGTCGTGGAAATATACTCAAGATCAGATTGATAAAATTTGTACTTTGATTATGGCAACACAATTGCCTCCTAATCCGCAAAACTTACTTGAAAAAATTATGTGTGACGCCGATTTGGATTATCTTGGTCGTACTGATTTTATTCCAATCAGCAATTCGCTTTACGATGAACTTATACAATCTGGGCAAAAGATTTCTATACTTGATTGGAACAAAAATCAAGTAAAATTCTTAACCGGACATCAGTATTTTACAAGTACAGCGTTGCGATTGAGAATGGTAGGCAAGGAGTATCAAATAGAACGTCTGTCAAAACTTATTGAAGAAGACGAGGCAAAACTTGCGGCTTCCGGAACTTTAGATTATGTTGAACATCGTACTGATGAACCGGATGTTGCAGCGCGTATCGAAAGTGATTCTTCAGATCATTAATATAACGCTTATTTGATTTATGAACGAAAAAATACTCACCTTTGTTTGGCTCAACCGCCTTTTTGATTCCTCAGAATTGTTTACTACCGAGGGTGAGATTGTTTCGATTATAAAAACCGGTTTGCTCAATACACAATCCGGACCGGATATTACTGATGCTCAAATTCGTATCGGATCTATACTTTGGGTTGGAAACGTGGAATTTCATGTAAAATCTTCGCATTGGAAACTACATCATCACGATGATGATCCGGCTTATTCCAATATTATTTTACATGTTGTATTTGAAGATGATTTGCCGCTGAGGGATAATTACGGTAAACTTGTTTCTACACTTATTTTGCATTTTGGTGATGATTATTTGCAACGCTATGAGATGTTGATGTCTCAAAAAGACAACAAACTTTGTTCACAACAAATATCCCGTATGGATAATTTTACAAGTTTGGGATTTCTTACGCGGCTTGCATTGGAACGCCTTGAAAACAAAACTCAAAGATTCAAAGAGATTCTCTCTATTAATCACAATGATTGGTATCAAACCTTTTGGCAAATTTTGGCTCGTAATTTCGGATTCGGAAAAAATAATGATGGTTTTGAGTTGACAGCAAAAGCCTTACCTTATAAATTGATTCTCAAGAATTTTGAAAGTTTTCAAGATGTTTTGTCGATGTTGATGGGGCAGGCGGGATTTTTGGATTCTACTCATTATAATGGTGCTGACAAAGAATTGTTGACAAGTCGCTACCGATACAATCAACTCCGTTATAATCTTGAGCCGATGAATACATCGATTTGGAAATTTAGTGGATTTCGTCCGCAAAATTCTCCATTTGTTAGAATGCGTCAACTTGCAGCTATTATTACCAAAAGTCAGTTTTTGATGTCGGAATTATTGGAATGCAAGTCATTGGAAGAGTTTATCGAATTTTTTAATTTTCAGTCAAATATTGAAATTCCGGCTTTGAGTATAAGTTGTCGTAGATTGTTGATTATTAATTTAGTTTGTCCGTTGCTTGTCTTGTATTCGCAGCAACATGACCATAGTCAGCATGCAGATATCGCTGTCAGTTTGTTAGAAGAATTGCCGAGCGAAGAAAACAGTATTGTAAAACGTTGTCGGGAATCCGGCATGATAATAAACGATGCACTTGGTTCTCAAGCATGTCTTCAGCTTCAAAATTCATATTGTCAACAACTTAGATGTATCGAATGTCAAATCGGTAGAATATTTGTATCACGTGGATAAAATAAAAAAGTCCGAAATAGAAATTTCATCTGTTTCGGACTTTTTTGTTTTTATGTTTTCATTTTCTTTTTCTTGGCGGCGGGAAAGAGTACATTGTTGAGAATCAGTCTGTAGCCGGGTGAGTTCGGATGAACATCCAAGTCTGTTTTGGGGTCGCCTACATAATGAACATAATCCTCAGGGTCGTGACCTGCATACCATGTCCATGTTCCTTTGCCGTATTCGCCGTGAATATATCTCGCTTCGTTTAACGATTTGTTTTCTCCGAGAATCAATACCGATGATTTTATCAACTCTTTGCGATATGCTGTGGTTTGTCCCATAAAACCGTTGATAACTGCTTCGTGATTTTGTACTAACATCGTTGGTACGGGATCCCATTTCGCCGAAAAGTCAAACAATGTGAAAACATCATCATTCTGACCAACTTGTCGCGTACGTGTGGCATCTATGTTTGAATACTCGTAAATATTGGGATCTATTTCCAATTTGAAGTCCTTGAATGCAAATGTTTTGTTGAAGTCAAGCTTTTTCTGACAATCGGGATCTATGCCGTCGCCGTCAAACATCGGTTGACAAATATCCACTCCTTCAGCAGACAACGCAATATCAAAACTGTCTGTGGCTGAGCACATCGCAAACATAAAACCGCCTTCGCCAACAAAATCTTTCATCGTTTTGGCAACTGCCAATTTCAATTGCGAGACTTTAGAAAAGCCCATTTTCTGTGCTAATGCCGTAAATTCTTTTACTTGATTGATATACCATGGTGCATTTTTGTACATCGCATAAAATTTACCGAATTGACCCGTAAAATCTTCGTGGTGAACATGCAGCCAATCATATTTGGAAAGTTCTCCGGTGAGAATTTCCTCGTCGTAAACCACCGTGTAAGGTATTTCAGCGTAGGTGAGTACCAACATCACGGCATCGTCCCAAGGTTTGTATGTTTTGGGCGCATAAACCGCTATTTTGGGGGCTTTCTCCAATTTTATTTGCTCCATGTTGACATCATTACGTGATATCTCGGTCAAAATCTGATTGGCAGCTCCGTCGGCTATTTGTTCAAATTTTACATTTCTTAGCCTGCACATCGTTGCTATATCTTGATTGTAATCCGATAAAAAGCTGCCTCCGCGATAGTTGAGAAGCCATTCTGCCGACATGCCTTTCTCCAATATTGCGTAGCATACACCGTAAGCTTTCAAATGGTTGGTTTGGGTTTCGTCCATCGGAATTAATATCTTTAGAGCGAAACTTTGTATCGTAATTAATATTAATGTAAATGTCAAAATAATCTTGTTCATGTTCTTAGTATTTAGGTATATAAAAAATGTTGGAAAACGACGGCAATTTCATATTTTGTTACGATATGATTTTAATTTTTTTACCATCATTTCCCAACATATTTTTTTTAAATATATGGTGATTATTAAAAATCCTTAGAATGGCGCATCCTCTTGAGGTGGGGGAGGAGCTCCCGGTGTTCCAAACGGATTTGGCGAACTGAAGGGGTCAAAACTGTCTGTACTTCCGCCCATGTTGTTCATCGATGAGCCAAAGGTTTGTGTCATATTGCCCGAATCGTCCAACGCCGGTATGCCTGATGCCAAGCCCATTGAATCCCATTCTTCAAATCGCGCAAATTCTCCGCGGAATCTTAGGTTGACATCGCAAGTTGCACCGTTTCTGTGCTTTGCGATGATTACTTGACCTAGTCCTTGAGTTGACTGACCTTCCGCATCTTGTACCACACCGTAATATTCAGGACGGTGGATAAAACATACGATGTCGGCATCCTGCTCGATAGCTCCTGAGTCACGCAAGTCGTTCAATTGTGGTCGCATATCACCACCACGGGCTACTGTACTACGGCTCAACTGTGACAACGCGATTATCGGAACGTTCAATTCCTTTGCCAACTGCTTGATACCACGGGAGATTGTTGATACTTCCTGCTCGCGGTTGCCTCTTACCTCAGGAGGTCCTGACATCAGCTGCAAGTAGTCAATCATCACCATACCGATATTGTGTTGCATCTTCAGACGGATACATTTACTTCTTAGCTCAAACAGCGATATTGCAGCTGTATCGTCGATATACAATGGCGCGTCTTGCAGATTCTTAATCTTACTGTCAAGTTGTACCCATTCGTGTTCCTCAAGTTTACCTGTACGGATTTTTTCTGAGGATAACTCTGTTTCTGAAACAATCAAACGGTTAACCAACTGAACAGCCGACATTTCCAGTGAGAATATCAGTACCGGTACTTTAAAATTTACCGTCATGTTTCTCGCCATGGAGAGAATAAACGCAGTTTTACCCATCGCCGGACGGGCTGCTACTACTATCATATCCGAATTCTGCCAACCTTGTGTAATACGGTCAAGAGATGTAAAACCCGAAGGTACACCTGAAAGACCGTCTGTACGTTTGGCAGCCTCTTCTATCATGTGGATTGATTCTTTGATAACATCATTCATCGATTTGGTTTGAGTCTTGATGTTACCGTTAGCAAGATCGAAAATAGATTTTTCCGAAAAACTTAATATATCATCCACATCAGTAGTCTGATCGTAAGCCTTTGATTCTATTTCTGTTGCGATTTTAATAAGTTCTCTTTGGATATATTTTTGCTGCAATATGCGTGCATGATACTCCAAATGCGCAGCCGAACCCACTTTCTCGGTGAGCGATGCGATATAATAAGCACCTCCCACATCCTCCAAAACACCATCTTTTTGAAGTTGCTCTACTACAGTATAAATATCAATAGGCAACTGTGCAGAAGATAGTCTGAGGATTGCTTGGTAAATTTTCTTGTGTGCCTCTGTGTAGAAACTGTCGGCGCTTAGGATATTGAAAACATCAATTTCCGCGCCCTGTTCTATCATGATAGCTCCCAAAACGACTTCCTCCAACTGCAAGTCATGTGGAGGTATACGGCCGTATTGGTCGTTAACATGCATTATCATAGAGGTCTCGTTACCTTTGCGGGATTTACCCAAAGCACGAGGTTGTTTGTCGTTAGAAGTTGGCATTATATTGTTTATCAGACTTTTTATTATTCATTGAAAACACCCATTGCGCAGAATTTATCTATTCTGTTCTTTACCAATTGGTCAATAGGAGTTTTGCGCAGTTCTGCAATTGTATCAAGAATTGTTTTCTTAACAGTTGCATACATCTGAGCAGGGTCTGAGTGAGCACCGCCTACAGGTTCCGGAATAATACCGTCGATAAGTTTGTTGCTATACATATCGGTAGCTGTAAGTTTAAGAGCAGCAGCAGCTTCACGTTTGAAATCCCAACTGCGCCACAAAATACTTGAGCAAGATTCCGGAGCGATTACAGAATACCATGTATTTTCCAACATATAAACCTTGTCGCCAACGCCGATACCGATAGCACCGCCCGATGCACCTTCACCTATTACTATACAGATGATAGGAACTTTGATACGGAACATCTCATAGATATTGCGTGCAATAGCCTCAGCCTGACCTCTTTCTTCAGCTTCAGAACCGGGATATGCACCCGGGGTATCTATAAGAGTTACAATCGGTTTGTTGAACTTTTCAGCCAAACGCATAAGTCTGAGAGCCTTGCGGTATCCTTCCGGATTTGCCATACCAAAATTTCTGTATTGACGAAGTTTGGTATTTTCACCCTTTTGCTGACCGATAAACATGATTGACTCTCCGTCAACTTTGCCCCAGCCGCCTACCATAGCGGTGTCGTCCTTGATGTTTCTATCGCCGTGAAGTTCAATAAACTCGTCACAGATATTTCTTACATAGCCGAGAGTATAAGGACGCTCCGGGTGTCTTGAAACTTGAACCCGTTGCCAAGGGGTGAGATTTTTGTAAATATCTTTTCTTGTATTTACAATTTTCTCTTTAAGTTCGTCTATAGTCTGATCGATGTCGACAGAGCCGGCTTTCTTGATTTCTTCAGCCTTTGCGAGCTGTTCCTCAAGGTCCTGTATAGGTTGTTCAAATTCAAGTAATTGCATATTGTTTTATATTTTTTTGTTTTGCGCATTTCGCGCCAATTAACATTCGGCACAAAATTATAAAATTTAATAATTAAAACGAATTAATTTTTTCTTATTATAATTATGTGAGTTTTTTAAATTTTATTTTTCGGTTTTGACTTCTTTTTTTATAACATATCTTACTTATTGTAAATGAGAATTTTAACATCTCGTTATTATTTTGATTATTAACTCAACTTTCGCAAATGAAATTTTTTAATTATCATCGAAGTGAACGAATTAATACTTTCGTTGTTTGCCGTGTGTGCAAATTCATGAAACCTAAAATTCAGAAAAATTATTCCGATTAAACCTAAATTATTAGTGTTATTTTGATTGAAATGATTTATAAAAATGGTTGGTAGTCAATATATAAAAACAAAAAGAGGTAGCAGTTTCACAACTACTACCTCATCAAAAAATAAACAACTAAAAAAAGAAGTATTTTATAACATGAAACACACCCTTATATACGTAAGTCTTTAAAAAATGTTTCATTTCAATCCTTAAAAAATGTTAAAATAATATTTGTTTGAATATTCAAAAAATTTATTCTAACTTTGGGATTGATTTACGGCACAAAATTAAGTATTTTAATTTTTTGGTGCAAAAATTGTTTGAATATTCTTGTTAAATATTGTTAAGGAAAAGAAAAATTACCGGAAATAATGAAGACAAATTACAAAAATATTGGCTTTACGATACTTGGAATTATGATAATTTATATCACAATTGCCACGTATTTATTGTACTCGGATTATTCGTCTACATTGCAGAAAACTATCAAGACGTCAGACTATTACGCTATGCACAAGGCTGAGCAAATCGCCTCGTATGTAGACGTAAGTTTCGCTAATGCTTCTACGCTTAGCGAGGTGTTGGCATCCGCAAAAAAAAGATTGGATTATAATCTGCTTCCTTTTGCAGAAGATTGCATGAAAAATTTCATCATTGAAAACGATAATGTGTCGTCAATCACCGTAACTTGGGAATTTTCAGCGGTTTGCCCCAATTGGACGAAACCTTACGGGCGTTTGGTTGAAAAGTCGTTTATGCATGACGGTTTGCCAAATTTACTTAGGGACACCGTCGATTTGGACGGCGAATATGTCTCTGAAAATTATTTTCAGTTGAAAAATGGTGCGGTTCATGTGCTTTTTACAAATCCTTACAACAATAATGCTGAATATATTTCTAAAAATTCTTCCCGTATCTGTTATACTATTGATACAAGAATTATGTTGGACGGTGTTTTTATCGGTATGATTTCTATTGAACATACTATCGACGATCTTTATGATATGTTGAAATCTATGCCTTTGGATTATGCCGGCAGACCTTTTATTGTAGCTAACAACGGTAAAATTTTCGGTCATTCCAATTCTAAGTACGATAATACGCTTTTCCTTGACGCTTATTATGGTGTAGACCGCAATAATGAACTTATTAAATGTTTGAGCGATGGTATAGTTGGTAGTACTGAATATGCAGATTCTACGCATCTTACATTGATTCCTATTTATGTAAGAGACAACGGAAGACCTTGGACTTTGGTTTCGGAAGTCGGTACTACAAGAATCTTCCGTCAATCTATTATTAAAGTGTCACAATTCTTTATTTTAACATTTTTTGGTTTGGCAGCTATTGTTTTGTTCACATTAATATTTGTTAAACGAAACACTTCACCGCTGAAAAATATTCAAGATGTCATCCGTAAGATAGATCTTGGTGAGTATGATAAAATTCATCTTTTGGAATCTGCCGACGACGAAATACAAGAATGTTATGATACAGTAAATACCTTGGCATTAAAAATTTCCAAAACTTCGGAATTCGCCAACAGTATGGGACAAGGCGATTTGAATATTCAATATAATCCCGAAAATCCTAACGCTCTTGATATCGCACTTCTTAATATGCAGAAAAACTTGGTAAAAGCTCAATACGAAGAAGAGAATCGTAAAAAAGAGAACGAAAAATTGTCGTGGTCTCAAAACGGTCTTGCTCAGTTGGGTGAATACCTCCGTATGAATAATACTGATATTTCTGAATTTGCATACAACGTTGTCAGCTTCTTGGTAAAATATCTTGATTCACTTCAGGGCGGATTGTTTGTAACTGTTCAAGAAGGCGAAACAAAATATTTGAACCTCGAAGCCGCATACGCATTCGACCGTAAAAAACAACTTGAAGGCCGAGTAGAATTCGGTGAGTCGCTCGTAGGACGTTGCGCAATAGAAAAGAAGTCAATATTCTTAACCGATGTGCCTGACGGTTATTTGTATATTACATCCGGTTTGGGCGAAAACAAACCGAAATGTATATTACTTGTACCGTTGGTATTTGAAGACGAAGTACACGGCGTAATTGAAATTGCATCATTGAATATGATTGAAAAATATCAACAGCAATTCCTTGAAAACGTTGCCGAGCGTATCGCGTCTACAATTTCTAACATCAAGAAAAATATCAATAGTGCCGAATTGCTTGAAAAATTCCGTCAGCAATCAGATGCACTTGCAATCCGTCAGCGCGAAGTAGAACAGTCAATTAAAAATATCGACAAATCTCGTAATGAAGTTAGTCTGAAAGAATATGAGATTGACGCAATTATTGATGTATTGTCGCAAGATTGTATAATCATGAGATACGATACAGACGGACGTGTAACAGATATCAGAGATTTAACCCTCGAACAAACAGGTTACAAACCGAGCGAAATTCTCGGACATTATCTCAAAGAGATACTTGCAATGACCAAAAACGATATGGAAAACTTTGATATCTTCTGGAACGAAATAATACAAGGTGTAAAACAGACCAGAAAGTTTACACGAGGCGAAACATTGTACCGTGAGACATTTTCATTAATCAGCGATGAGAAAGGTCGTCCTTACAAAGTAATTAGTGTTGCAGTTCCGATTAAAAAAACTGTTACTAAAAATTAAAATATTTTTGTAGTCTTAAATGATTGAAAATCATAACGATAAAATGATTTAAGGTAAAAATTAAAATTCTTTAAACAAATAATTCTTTTGAAATTCGATTATTATGACTAATTTTGCACATTTTCAAGTTGGAAAATGGCTAAAAAAGGCTTAGAATATATTGTAGAATACAAAAGTTTGTCAACAGGAACATACGAAATTGATTATCATTTGGATAAAGAATTTTTCAGTATGTTTCCGGAATCTGAATTTCAGGACGGAGATGTTGACGTAAACGTTAGGATGGATGTTTCGCTTGCGGGACTTCAAATAGAATTTGATATTCACGGTACATTAAGATGTGCTTGTGACCGTTGCGGTGAGATGTTTGATATCCCTGTAGATGCACAATATAATATGGCAGTAAAGTTTGGAACCGAGAGCAGCAATCCGATGGATGCTGACGATACAATAGTACTCTCAGTAGACGAAACTTCCATAGATTTAAGTCATCATATTTACGAATATGTAGTATTAAGTGTTCCGCCCCGCAGAGTACATCCTGAGGACGAAAACGGAATACCGGCTTGCAATCCCGAAATTGTAGGAGCTATCGGAAATCTGGACGATGACGAAGATTACGATGACGATTACGACGATAATCAAGAATCGGACGACGATGATAGCGATGACAACAACAGCGGAGATATAGATCCCCGTTGGGAACAATTACGAAACTTATTATAATTTAAAGGTATAACGATTAAATAAAAACAATTTAGTAAAATGGCAAATCCTAGGAACAGAGCTTCTAAATCAAGAAGAGACAAAAGAAGAACCCATTATAAAGCTACTGCACCTACATTGACAAAATGCAGTAACTGCGGCGCAACAGTTCAATTACATTGCGTTTGCCCTGAATGTGGTTACTACCGTGGTCAGCAAGCAATTAACAACGAAACAGTTGCTGAATAATCACGAGTGGGATTAAAAAAATAGACAGATGAGATTTGATTTGTTTGAAATGATAATTTCATTTGTCTTTTTTATTTATATCAAGATTTTGTTAGAGTAATGAGCAATTTAAATGCAGTAATTACCGGTGTAGGAATATACCTTCCAGATTACCGGCTTACAAACGACGAACTTTCTACAATGGTCGATACCAACGATGAATGGATTACTACCAGAATCGGTATCAAAGAACGTCGTATTCTAAAAGACAAAGATAAAGCTTCAGCATTTATGGGTGCAGAAGCTGTAAAACAGTTATTAGAAAAAACTGGCACAAACCCCGACGAAGTTGATATGGTGATTTGTGCAACAGTAACTCCGGATTATTATTTCCCTGCAACAGGTATCATAATCGCTGAAATGGCTGGACTCAAAAACGCTTACGCTTTTGACGTTCACGCCGCTTGCTCAGGTTTCTTGTATGCACTTACCACTGCTGCCAAATTTATTCAAGCAGGTAGAGAAAAGAAAATAATTGTGGTAGGAGCTGAAAAAATGTCTTCAATTGTAGATTATACCGATAGAAAAACTTGTCCGATTTTCGGTGATGCTGCTGCCGCTGTTATGGTGGAAGCTACAGAAGAAAATCTCGGTGTTATGGACTATATCCTCCGTTCAGACGGCGAAGGCGTTAAATACCTTCACATGAAAGGCGGCGGATCTATTTGTCCCGCTTCAGAAGAGTCTATTAAAAACAAAGAGCATTATATTTATCAAGACGGTCAGCCCGTTTTCAAATTTGCTGTAACTCGTATGGCTGACGTTTCTGCTGAAATAATGGAGCGTAATAATTTGACTGCCGATGATATCGCATGGCTTGTGCCGCATCAGGCAAACCTTAGAATTATAGACGCTACCGCACGTCGTATGGAGCTCGATCCGTCTAAAGTGATGATTAATATCCAACGTTATGGCAACACAACATCTGCTACTATACCGTTGTGCTTGTACGAATGGGAAAACAAACTCCATAAAGGCGACAATTTGATACTTGCTGCATTCGGCGCAGGTTTCACATGGGGATCTGTTTGGCTCAAATGGGGCTACGATCCCAAATAGTTAAATAAATTTATTTTAGATTGTATTATTTTATTTAAATAAAAATCATGGCAAATTTAAAGGAAGTACAGGATTTTATCAGAACCGTATCAAAAATCGGCATCTCTGAAGTTGACATCCAAACAGATGATTTGAAATTAAACGTAAAATTTCCTGCGGGTGCTAAAGATCTTTCCAACAATCAGGAAGGTTTCCAGATGCAACCATTCCAATTCCCAATGGTATCCGGCATGTCTCAGCAAATGGGAACTCCGGTTCAAGCTGCGGCTACTACCACTACTCCAATCGAATACCGTCAAGAAGCCAAAGAAGATGATAAAAAATATCTTACCATAAAATCTCCGATGGTAGGTACATTCTATCGCCGTCCTTCTCCTGACAAACCTATTTACGTAAATGTCGGTGACGAAGTTACTAAAGGCAAAGTTCTTTGCGTAATCGAAGCTATGAAACTTTTCAACGAAATCGAATCTGAAGTATCAGGCAAAATCGCCAAAATCCTTGTTGAAGATGGCACTCCTGTAGAGTACGATCAGCCTTTATTCCTCGTTGAACCTTAATTTTTTTTCATTGAACAATGGCTTACAAAAAAATTAATAAGATACTTATTGCCAACAGAGGTGAGATAGCTCTCAGAATCATACGTACCTGTCAGGAGATGGGTATCAAAACTGTAGCAGTCTACTCCACAGCAGATAAAGAATCTTTGCACGTAAGATTTGCAGACGAAGCAGTTTGTATAGGACCTGCTCCGTCTACACAATCTTATTTGAGCATTCCTGCAATTCTTTCCGCAGCAGAACTTACTAATGCTGATGCAATACACCCCGGATACGGATTCCTCTCTGAGAATGCTAAATTCTGCCGTATTTGTACAGAACACGGTATCAAATTTATAGGACCTACCGAAGACCAAATCAACAAGATGGGCGACAAAGCTACTGCCCGCAAAACTATGATTGCCAACGGAGTTCCTGTAACACCCGGTACCGAAGGAGTACTCGCTACTGTAGAAGACGGAAAACGCGAAGCTAAAAAAATCGGTTATCCCGTAATGCTTAAAGCAACTGCCGGTGGCGGTGGCAAAGGTATGAGAATTATCAGAAACGAAGAAGAGTTCGAAGAACTTTGGGATCAGGCAAAACAAGAAGCCAAATTTTTCGCTAATGATGACGTTTATCTCGAAAAATACATCGAAGAACCTCACCATATCGAAATCCAAATTGCCGGCGACCAATACGGTAACGTTTGCCACCTCTCAGAACGTGACTGCTCAATACAACGCCGTCATCAAAAACTTCTTGAAGAAACTCCGTCTCCGTTTATGACCGAAGAACTTCGTCACAAAATGGGTGAAGCAGCTTGCAAAGCCGCTAAATCAATCAAATACGAAGGCGTAGGTACTGTAGAATTCCTTGTAGATGCTCATCGCAATTTCTACTTCATGGAAATGAATACACGTATTCAGGTAGAACACGGTATTACAGAAGAAGTTACAAATCTCGATCTTATAAAAGAACAAATACGTATCGCCGAAGGACACGAAATTTCACAAAGAAATTACTATCCTCAGGCACATGCAATAGAATGTCGTATCAACGCAGAAGACCCGTTCAACAACTTCCGTCCGTGCCCGGGACAAATCACAGGTTTGCATCTCCCCGGCGGAAATGGCATAAGAGTTGATACACATGTCTATACAGGTTACAAAATTCCGTCAAGTTACGATTCTATGATTGTAAAACTCGTAGCAGTAGCACAAACCCGCAACGAGGCAATACAAAAAATGCGTCGTGCACTCAACGAGTTGGTAATCGAAGGTGTAAAAACAACTGCACCTTTCCACCAACAATTGATGGAAGATCCGAGATTTTGTGAAGGTAAATACACCACAAAATTCATGGAAGAATTTGAAATTAAAAAACCTGAAGAAACCAACTAATATATCTTTAACTTGTTACTAATTTTTGTTTAACTAAAAAAAGGTTTTTAATATGAGTAAATCCGTAGTAGACGAAAGCAAAATTAGCACAATAGCTCTTGGCGCTGAAATCGTTGGCGAAATTACTGCAAGTGGTAGCTTTAGAGTAGAAGGCAAAATAAAAGGTAATGTTACAATTTCCGGAAAACTCGTTGTAGTAGATACCGGCGTTATTGAAGGCGATGTCACCTGCAACAGCGCATTGGTAAGCGGCAAATTGGACGGTAAAATTATCGTAGAAGAACTTCTTCAACTAAACCCTACTGCAAGAATTCACGGCGATATCGTTACTTCCAAAATCAAAATTGAGGAAGGTGCTATATTCACAGGTACCTGCAACATGGATACCAAAGAATTGCTTTCACAAGCAAATCAAACAACACAATACCAACAGCAGTAGTCAATGGACAAAAAGGACAATGACAATCTGCGATTGGTAGCAAAATACACAACGGCCGCTTTACAAATGGCGGCCATTATTGTATTTGGCGCATTGGGCGGGCAGTGGCTCGATGATTATTTTAACTCTAAACCTTTTCTTACTGTTATTACATTGCTCGTAGCTATAGCTGCCGCATTGTACCTGTTCTTAAAAGACATCACAAAAAAATCATGAACCTTTTTACAAAACAATACATCATAATTGCATCGGCTCTTACAATAATTTCTACATTAGTATTTGAAATAGCTTTGCCTCAATATTCTACAATGGCGGCATACTTCGTACCTGCATTTTTCGCAATCGTAAGTGTATTGTTAATAAAGGTCTTGATAAAACCAAAATTTGAAAAAATTGCAAAATTCTCCAACGCATTTATGCTGACAAACACCACTAAACTGTTTGTTTACCTTATATATTTTGTGACATCAATCCTTACAATCGACAGCAGCAAACGAATCGCATTTGCAGTATTCTTTATGTTGATGTATCTCATATATGCCGTAATCGACACAATTACATTACTCAACATCTTTAGAAAAAACGACTCGGAAGACCAAGCAGTAGGGTAGTAGAGACGCTATGCTTGCGGCTAAAAACATATAATTAAAAAATGAAATCACTGTAATATTTTACTCTCTTTCTTTTTTAACCCTTTTCGTTACCAATATCCCTGACAACATCAGAATCCGTATATTTTACTTCATTGGTTGTAAGAGAATCGTTTAAAATATCGTCAACTGTTATATCGTCTGTATCTTTCTCAAAATCACTATCGTTACAATCAGTATTTACATCATTGCAAGAAGTCGGTTTTTTGCCGTTCCAAACAAGCAATTCATTAATATTAGTTACAATCTCTTGACATCTTTCATCGCCAAGTTCGGCTTTCAAAGAAATTAAGTCAACCAACAATTTATAAGAATATTCTGCATATTGTCTTGCAATACTTACCTTATCCTTTCTCAAAGCCCTACGTTCATTTCTTTGTGCATAGATATCCTCAATATCGATAATCAAATTATCAATCTCATCAATCATATCCATAACACCCGATTTTTCTATAACATCTTTGCTAAGATTCTCATGTACAGCCGACATCACGAGCTTGATAATACCAAGATTAGTATAAAGACTCTGAGATTTAGGAATAGTAATATTATCAATAGCAGAGTTGATAACAGCCGCAAGAGTTCTGATAGAAGCATCCGCAGAAAAAATAGTAAACGGAAAATAGACTACATTTCGTGCTATCTGTTTCAATTCCACATATTTACTACGAAGTTTAGCATACAAGTTTTTCAATTCAGTAGTCTGCTCCTCCGTATTTTTCAACATCAAAGTTGAATTATAATACTCAATATTGCCCGCAAATTTCTTGAGCAATATCTTGATGTCTTTATCAGAAGAAGACTCCGCCTCTTTCTGAACTGAGTGCATAAAGACTAATGCCTCTACGTTGTTTAAACGTCTCAGATTTTTCTTAATTTGGTATGTTCTCATAATTCTAAAAATTTAAATAATTGTATCACAAATATAAACATTTTATTTCAATTATGCAAATCTTCTTTGTTTTCTGACTCTGATTTTGTAGTTTATTGCAAGATTTTATGATACATTTTCAAATAAAAACGCCTTTGTGGTGTATTCCAGCCGTGATTATCGTTAAGATGTTAAATTATATTAAATCTTCTTTTTATTTTTATAACAAATCACTACATCGAGAAAAAAGTCATAAATGAATTAACTATAAATCTCTGGTATTTATTGATTTTTCACGATTGAAATTTTATTGAATAGTGGGTATTCGTTGATTTTTCACGATTGAATTTTTATTGAATAGTGGGTATTCGTTGATTTTTCACGATTGAATTTTTATTGAATAGGGGGTATTCATTGTTTTTTCACGATTGATTTTTTATTGAATAGTGGGTATTCATTGATTTTTCACGATTGAATTTTCATTGAATAGTGGGTATTCATTAGTTTTTCACGATTGAAACAGGGATGTAGATGTTTTTTTCATCATCGTAGCCGCGATGTGGTGGCATTAATATGCTGTGGGTGTTGTCGGTACGATAAAAAAACACGGAATTGTTTTGCATTTTCTAACCTTATATTTTATTATTTAACACAACCTTAAGAAGTAATACAAAGAAATTGTAATATATTTGTACCGGTATTTGTAATATATATACTAAAACCCACAAATGAAAGAATTAATTATCAACATCTTGTCCATGGTTGGGTCGCTCGGGATGTTTCTCTATGGTATGAAAATCATGAGCGGCGGCTTGGAAAAATTTGCTGGTGAAAGACTCAGGGCTATACTGGCAGCAATGACTAAAAACCGGGTAATGGGCGTATTTACCGGTGTTTTGATTACCGCCCTTATCCAATCAAGTTCCGCAACTACAGTAATGGTTGTGAGTTTCGTAAACGCCGGTTTGATGACTTTGAAACAATCTATTGGCGTAATTATGGGTGCCAATATCGGTACTACAGCCACGGCTTGGTTGATTTCTGCAATTGGTTTCAAATTTGAAATTTCGTCTTTTGCTATTCCTTTGTTAGCCATCGGACTTCCGCTTATTTTCTCGTCTAACTCCAAGCGTAAAAGTATTGGTGAATTTATCTTCGGATTCTGTTTCCTTTTTATGGGACTTTCCTATCTACAAACAACGTTCAATAATCTTAAAATTCCGGAATTAGTTGCCAATCTGCTTAGTGGTGTATCTACCCAAAGTTTCGGCATGATTTTGCTTTTTGTACTAATAGGAGCCGTTGTAACAATGGTAGTACAAGCATCGGCAGCTACTATGGCAATTACATTGATGCTTTTTGATATGCATATCGCCGGTTTTGGATTTGAACAAGCAGCTGCACTTGCTATGGGACAAAATATCGGTACTACGATCACAGCTTTTGTAGCGTCTTTAACTGCAAATACACAAGCCCGACGAACTGCACTTGCACACATGTTTTTCAATGTTTTCGGCGTAGTTTTGGTGCTTTTGATATTCTATCCGGCTTGCAACAGCGTATCATGGTTTGTAGAAAATGTAATGGGAACTACTGGTGATATGTACAAACTTTCGATGTTCCATAGTGCATTCAATATTTTCAATACATTGGTTTTGATAGGTTTTGTTAACCAAATAGAAAAATTTGTAATCAGAGTAATGCCCAACAAAGAAGCTGATGATGAATATCGTTTGAAATATATTGCAGGCGGGATGTTTTCAACTTCGGAAATGGCTGTTTTGGAGGCTGAAAAAGAAATCGTAAATTTCGCTGAAAGATGTAATAAGATGTTCGGACTTGTAAAAGAATTGTTGGTAACCGAAAAAGATGATGATTTCAACAAACTTTTCTCCCGAATTTCCAAATACGAGAATATTACTGACAATATGGAAGTAGAAATTGCGAATTACTTAAACAAAGTATCGCAAGGTAAACTTACTAACGAAACCAAATCTCATATTCTCAAGATGTTGAAGGTAATTACTGAACTTGAAAGTATAGGTGATTCGTGTTTCAACCTCGGAAGAACTCTCAACCGTAAGCGTAACAAATCCGAACACAAAGAAGAGTTTACAGAAGAACAACTCACTCATATCTATTCGATGTTGGAACTTGTACAAAAAGCCATGACTCACATGCTTGAAGAGGTAAAACGTGATGAAGGTACTCCTGTAAATATGTTTATTACAAGAAATTACGAAACCGAAATCAATAATTTCCGTAATCAGGTAAAAAATCAAAATATCCAAGATGTTACAAATGGGAAATACAGTTATCAACTTGGGGTTTATTACATGGATTTCATTACCGAATGTGAAAAACTTGGTGATTATGTTGTAAATGTAGTACAAGCCAGCGATTAAGATATTTTGTTGTTTTTTTTAATTTAACGAATTCCGATGAATACAATTTTGTTAAAAAAAATATGTATTTGTCGGAATTTGTTTTTTTATATTGTTTTTGACCAAAAATAAAAGCTAAAATGAAATATCACGCACCAGCCGTAGAGACGCAAACATCGCGTCTCTACATGCGTTGTGATGTCGAAATAAGCAAAAGATGTAAAACCTTTCTTTAAAAAAATTAGTTTTTCACTTTTTGAATTTTCCTATATCAGAAATAAATATATGTCAAAAAATCTTCTCTATTTTTGTAAAAGAATAAAATCACCTATGCAATTTAGTTGTATTATGTTTTTCGATAATATTTTTACTGAATAAGATTGAAATTTAGAAAAATATTTCAAGATATAATATCTGTTTGGAAATTATTTCGCAGCGGTCTAAATTTGCAGTATAAGAAATGAATAATAATAAAACTTAATAGATTAAAGAAAATGAGTAAGATTAAAGAAAGCGTTACCGAAATTGTTGGTAACACCCCTGTTTTGAAATTGAACAAGTATTCAGCTAAAGCCGGTGTCAAAGATGCTGTAATTTTGGCTAAACTCGAATATCTAAATCCCGCCGGTTCAGTGAAAGACCGTGTAGCTCTTTCAATGATTGAAGATGCAGAAAAAAAAGGTCTTTTGAAACCCGGTGCTACAATTATAGAACCGACTTCCGGTAATACAGGTATCGGACTTGCATCGATTGCGGCTGCAAAAGGTTACAGAGCTATTTTTACATTGCCTGATTCGATGAGTGCTGAGCGTAGAGCTTTGTTGAAAGCATACGGCGCAGAATTGGTTTTGACCGAGGGTGCAAAAGGTATGACAGGCGCAATTGCTAAGGCTAAAGAGTTGAATGAAGAAATAAAAGATTCAGTAATACTCGGACAGTTTGTTAACCCTGCAAATCCTGCAATTCACAAAGCTACCACCGGTCCTGAAATTTGGGATCAAACAGACGGTAAGGTTGACATCTTTGTTGCGGGAGTCGGTACAGGCGGTACACTTTCGGGCGTAGGCGAATTTTTGAAATCAAAGAATCCTAATATCAAGATTGTTGCTGTAGAACCTGCAACATCTCCTGTTTTGTCACAAGGACATGCCGGACCACATAAAATACAAGGTATAGGAGCCGGTTTTGTTCCGGAAACTCTTAATACAAGCATTTATGACGAAGTTATCACTGTAGAAAACGACGATGCTTTCGCAGAGGGCAAAAAGTTCGCTGTTTCAGAAGGTATTTTGGTTGGTATTTCGTCAGGCGCAGCATTAAAAGCTGCTTCAGTTCTCGCACAACGTCCGGAAAACAAAGGTAAAGTAATTGTTGCTTTGCTTCCTGATTCCGGTGACAGATATTTATCAACTCCTTTGTTCGCTTAGTTTATTATGAATTAACTTTTATTTTAGGGAAGGGAATTTTTTTGAAATTATTTATTTTGGGTGTTTTATCCTAAGGGCAACTGAAAAAGCTGCCCTTTTTTGTATATTTATAAAATTATTGTAACTTTGCTTTCAGATAAAAAGCCTTTATTATTATGAGAAGAAAATTTTGTTTCACACAACAACAATTGATTAATAGAGCAGATGCCTTAACTAATACTTGCAAAAGAGATATCGAACTGCTTATTAAAAAGGGTTTTACAGATAATTATCTTGTGAAATTGTCCGAACTTACCGATAGTTTTAAGTCATTTAGCACCGATTCTTCCAACTTGCAGGATATCAGTAAGATGAATCTTAGTTGTAAGGAATTGAAGAAAGAAATCATCCGTCAGATAAGAGTAATACAATGGCAATTGGAAAACAAAGGAATGGAGGGTTCTGAATACTTCAAATTGCTTAAAAAACTAAAAGTTCACAATGTTTCAGAAGAAATTTTCTTACGTGAAATACGTAAAGTTCAAGGATATAGCGTAAAATTGTGTTCGCTTGGTATTTCTGCCTCTACCACGAGTGTTTTAAGTCAGCAAATAATTGATTATAAAATACAGTTAGATAATTATCATCAGGTTTCCAATTTGAGAAAAACATCGTCTGAACAGCGTATTGCTTTGGCTAACGAATTGACACTCTTGATGTCACAGATTTGTAGAATAGGTAAATTGCTTTTCAAAGGTGTTGATGATGAAAAATATAAGGATTATGTTTTGTATCCTGAGTCAATAAAAACCGATGCAAAATAATACATATTTTTGCATCGTTTTGTGTATTTTTAATTAATTTATTAGAATGCAATATCGATGTGAGAACAGAAATTATATTTCGGGTCATTTCTTTCAATCAGACTTCTTTCTTCGTAAGTTTTGTTGATTTTCAGTCTTCGATTAAAAATTGTTTTACCTTTTACTTTTACGACTACAGGCTTTTCCAGATTTGCCATTTTTTCGGTCAGCATTATGGTAAGGTGTGTGTAATCTGATTGTAGTATTTCTACAACATTGTTGTTGTATGTTGCGATTACTTTTTTACCTTGTTTTGCTTCGCCTTTCGGGACTTTTATCCAGTAGCAGTTTTCTGATGCAACATCGCTTTGTTCCCAAATGATTTTTGACGGATACGGATTTCTTTCTTGAAAATTTAGCCATACTTGGTCTATTTTCAAACTTACTAAATCATCTTCGCTGTTTTGTTCCTCAATTGAAACACTTGTATTGTAGCCTCTTTTTTGTTCGTTGGTACGCAAAGTGTTCAATTCTTCGGAAACTTTTTTACAAGAAATTACCATATTGGTATCCGGATTGTTTGCATTGCACCAAATTCTTGTCGGTACGTTATAAAGATTTGTTAAAGAAGTATTATTAGGATTACCCGAAATAATGGCTACAGCTGCAAATTTATCGGGATGACGTGTAGCTATTTTCCATACTTCTTCACCGCCAATTAGATATACTTTGTTGGGATTGAAATAATAATATGCTGTTAATAGATTTATTATTTCACAACAAATACTGTCTTTCATATCAATACTTGTAGAATCAGAAGTTATAGGATGAACAAAAATATCTTTTGTTGTAACGCCGAATTTGTTTGGTCTGTCTGCTATTGTGTAATCATTATTGTATATAATTTTATCTGACGAATCATCTTTTTTGTATTCTTCATTCAAAAAAGAAATATAAAGTGCTGTTTCCGGAGTAGATTTCCCAATTTCTGTTTCAATTTCATAATGTATTTTTGTATTGTTGATTTTTACATATTTTTCTTCATTTTCTTTTTTATATTTGCTTCGTAGATTTATTCGCCATTCTGATTCAGGATCATTGTTTTTCTTGTCGTTGAGAAAGTTTGAATTTTGTTTAGGGAGAGGATCAGAACTGAAAAATACTGCTAAAAATAATTTGAATGTAGCTATACTTGCGAATAATAAAAATACGATTGATAATCCTGCTATTGTTGTTATTAGTTTGCGTTTTTCTTTTTTTGTGAATATGTGTCTCATGAATTTTTGGAATTTATTGTTTACGTTTGTAATTCTTTCTTTACCTGATATGGCAAAAAATAAACTGAGTTGCATAATTTAGCAATTCAGTTTATTTAATGCTAATAATTTGTGGAACAGATTATTTTGTTTCTTTCAAAAGTTCTTTGATACCGCCGATACTTCCCATAACGGAAGTAGCTTCGTAAGGCATGAAAACAGTTTTGTTGTTTTCGCCGGTAGAAAGTTCTTTCATCATTTCGATGTATTTCTGAGCGATTAAGTATTGAGCCGGATTGCCGGAATTGCCGAGTTTTTCTGCAACTTTTTGAATTGCAATACCTTCAGCTTCAGCGATTTTTTGTATTGCGATAGCTTCAGCTTCAGCATTTCTCATTCTTGCAGCAGCTTCACCTTCAGCCTTGAGAATAGCTTGTTGTTTTTCAGCTTCAGCGCGGTTTATCATCGCAGCTTTAGCACCTTCAGATGCCAAAATTTGTGATGCTTTTTCACCTTCAGAAGTAAGAATTGCAGCACGTTTGTTACGCTCTGCCTGCATTTGTTTTTCCATAGCTGTAAGTACGCTCTTCGGAGGAGTGATGTCCTGAAGTTCTACACGGTTTACTTTTACGCCCCATTTGTCTGTAGCATCATCGAGTACGGCGCGAAGTTTTGTGTTGATTGTATCTCTTGAGGTAAGAGTTTCATCAAGTTCGAGTTCGCCGATGATATTTCTAAGTGTGGTTTGAGTAAGTTTTTCAATCGCATTAGGCAAGTTGTCGATTTCGTAAGCTGCTTTAAAAGGATCCATAATTTGGAAATAAAGCAATGCATTGATTTCGGTCTGAACATTATCTTTTGTAATAACGTTCTGTTTGTCAAAATCATAAACTTGCTCTCTTAAATCGATAGTTGTAGAGTTGTAATAATTACCGTTTCTTAGAATCACGATGTTTTTCGCCTTGTCGATAAACGGAATTATGATGTTGATACCCGGAGAAAGAATTGAATGAAATTTTCCAAGTCTTTCAATAATTTTGGTTTCTGACTGAGGAATTATCACCAAAGTCTTTTTTACAAAAATGATTGCAAATATCAAAATTGCAACCAATACGAAGAGTGTTGTCGGTTCCATATTTGTATTTTTTATATTTGTTTTACTATAATAATTGTACTTTTTCTGTCAATGATTTCTACGATTTGGTCTTTGGATATTTCTTGAGAATCAATACTTTGAGCTTTCCAAACATCGCCGTCAAGAGCTACGCGTCCATAACCGTTATTCACTATAGTTTCCACAACTTTGCCGTTTCTGCCTATCATCGCATCGGCATTGCTTTTACGACCTTTGTTTCTGTGTAGATATTTTAGTGTTATCGGTCTCAAGAAGAAAATACTTGCTGCTGAAAATACAGCAAAAACTATTACTTGAACTGTTAGACCAAATCCTAATAATGATGCAAATATTGAAAATATTGCACCGATACTAAAACAAATCATAAAAAAATTGCCTGCAATAAGTTCTATTACTAAAAATCCTATCGCTGCAATTATCCAAATTAAATGCATGCTCATAATTATAAAATTTTTCCAAATATATATAGTTTTATTACAAACTACAAAATTTATAGTTAAATATTTTTAGATTATGTTATATGTTGATGTGATTGAAAGTGGGGGAGAAGTATATAAAAAAAGAGACTGCCTAAAAATTAGACAATCTCTTTATCTCTTGTTTTGGGGTAAACGACAATTTATTTTCTCTGAGAGTTTTTGTTGTCTTCCAAAAGTTTTTTCATTTGAGTTTGAAGCAAAGCCGCAGATTCGTTGGCTTTTTCAGCGAAATCGGTACCGTTGCTTGCGTAAATAATTCCGCGTGAAGAATTTACCAAAAGACCGCAAGTATCGTTCATACCAAATTCTGCTACGTCCTGAAGACTTCCGCCCTGAGCTCCTACGCCCGGTACAAGTAAGAAATTGTTTTTAGCAATTTTTCTTATTTGTTGAAATTTATATGCTTGAGTTGCTCCTGCAACAAACATAATTCTGTTTTCATCGCCCCAAAGCTGACCGTATTTCAATGTTTTCTCAAAAAGATATTCATTAGATTCTTTTTCCTGAATTACTTGAAAATCCGATGCTGAAGGATTGCTTGTAAGAGCGAGAATTATTGCCCATTTGCCTTCGTATTCCAAAAATGGAGATATCGAATCTTTTCCCATGTAAGGCGACAATGTTACGGCATCAAACGGCATTTGCTCAAAAAATGTCTTAGCGTACATCTTGCAAGTATTGCCGATATCGCCGCGTTTGCAGTCTGCAATGAGAAATATTCCCGGATAGTTTTTCTTGATATATTCGGCAGTTTTCTGCAACGATTCCCAACCCTTGGCACCCAACGCTTCATAAAATGCAGTGTTCGGTTTGTATGCAATAGCATATTCTTGAGTTGCGTCAACTATCTGTTTATTGAATTCAAATATCGGGTCTTCCTCTTTTTGCAAAAATTCAGGAATTTTTGTGATATCAGTATCCAATCCAACACAGAGAAACGAATTTTTCTTCTGTATCTTGTTGTAAATGTCGCGGTAATTCATAGTAGCGTTATTATGTATTTATTATAATCCAGATGCTTTTAATCTTTCTGCGTTTTCTGCAATTTGCAGTTTCTCAATAATTTCGTCGATTTCTCCATCCATTACAATCGGAAGGTTGTAAAGTGTCAGGTTGATACGATGGTCTGTAACACGTGACTGTGGATAGTTGTAAGTACGGATCTTTGCAGAGCGGTCTCCGGTTGATACCATAGTCTTTCTCTGTGAACCTACTTTGTCGAGATATTTCTGATATTCAATTGCATAAAGTCTTGAACGCAATTCTTTCATTGCTTTTTCAAGGTTCTTTATTTGTGACTTTTCGTCTTGACATGTTACAACCAAACCTGTTGGGATGTGTGTAAGACGAATAGCTGAATATGTAGTGTTAACTGACTGACCGCCGGGACCTGATGAACAGTAAGTATCTTTTCTAACATCAGATTCTTTGAGGTCAACATCAAACTCACCGGCTTCCGGTAATACAACAACAGATGCTGCCGAAGTGTGAATACGTCCCTGAGTTTCTGTAGCCGGTACGCGTTGTACACGGTGAACTCCCGATTCGTATTTCATAATTCCGTAAACACCTTCAGTATTGGAAGATACTGTAAGTACAATTTCCTTGTAACCGCCCATTGTACCTTCAGTAAATCTTGTTACTTCCACTTTCCAATGGCGTTTTTCAAAATATTTACAATACATCCTGTACAAGTCGCCGGCAAAAATTGCAGCCTCGTCGCCGCCAGTACCGCCACGGATTTCAAAAATCGCATTTTTCTCATCCTCAGGGTCTTTCGGCAATAACATAATCTTGATATCTTCTTCCATCTTCGGGAGACTTTCAGTAAGACTCTCAAGTTCTTCCTTCGCCATCTCTTTCATTTCCTCGTCGCTTTCGTTCTTGAGGATTGCTTTGGCGTCGTCTATATTTGATAATACATTTTTGTATTCTTCGTAAGTCTTGATTAACGGCTCAAGTTCTTTGAATTCTTTGTTGAGAGCCACATAGCGTTTCATATCAGACATCACGTCTGGTTCATTTACAAGTTTTGACACTTCGTCAAATCTCTGTTTTACGCCTTCAAGTTTTTCAAGTATTAAATTTTCTGCCATTTTCTATTTATGTATTCTCTAATATAATCAATTGTAAATAAATTCTCCTTTGTCGCTTTTTATCGTTACTTGTTTTTTGTCTGACTTTTCTACGTGTCCTATCACCTTGGCATCCACGTTGAAAGACTTAGAGATTTCAATAATACCTTTAGCCGATTCTTCGTCGGTATAAATCTCAAAACGATGTCCCATGTTGAAAACTTTGTACATCTCTTTCCATGGAGTGCGACTTTGTTCCTGAATCATTTGGAATAGGATAGGAGTCTCAAACAAGTTGTCTTTTATCACATGTACATCTTTTACAAAATTCAAAACTTTGGTTTGAGCACCGCCTGAGCAGTGAATCATTCCGGAAATTTTGCCTTTATAATTTTCCAACACCTTTTTCACAATAGGTGCGTAAGTTCTGGTAGGAGACAAAACCAATTTGCCGACTGTTAATCCCGGATGACCTTCCACCGGGTCGGTAAGATTGTATTTGCCCGAATATACCAAATCCTCCGGAATAGAGTGATCGTATGTTTCCGGATATTTCTCAGCTACTTTTTTATTGAATACATCATGACGTGCCGAAGTAAGACCGTTGCTACCCATGCCGCCATTGTATTCAGTTTCGTAACTTGCTTGTCCTGAAGACGCCAAACCTACAATTACATCGCCCGGTTTGATATTACATTCTATAACATCTTCGCGTTTCATTCTGGCAACCACAGTGCTGTCTACAATAATAGTTCTCGACAAGTCGCCAACATCCGCAGTTTCACCACCTGTACCATAAATCTCAATGCCATAGCTTCTTAATTGAGACATCAATTGGTCGGTAGAATTAA
The DNA here is from genome assembly GCA_017541145.1 of Bacteroidales bacterium. Classification (GTDB taxonomy): domain Bacteria; phylum Bacteroidota; class Bacteroidia; order Bacteroidales; family UBA3824; genus UBA3824. Next base: position 52,281 of record JAFXZT010000043.1, read on the forward strand.
TAACTTCAGAAATTACAGATCCCGGAATCAAATTGGCATTTCTGCCGATAGTGGAAGAAACCAAGATTTTGTCAACAGCGCCCACGCAAATCAGGTCGTCAACATTCATTATGAGCGAATCCTGTGCGATTCCTTTCCAAACCGACATATCGCCGGTCTCTTTCCAATATGCGTAAGCTAATGACGACTTTGTACCTGCGCCGTCGGCATGCATTATCACACAATATTTACTATCGCCCGATAATATATCAGGTACTACTTTACAAAATGCGTTGGGGAAAACACCCTTGTCGATGTTCTTGATAGCGTTGTGCACGTCAGTTTTGGATGCTGACACGCCACGTTTTCCGTATCTCAAATCTTCTTCCATCTTTCCGTATTAGTATATGTATAATTTCTTGCAAAATTATCTTATATTATCGAATTTACAAAAAAAAAGTGGGGTTGCATGCAAAAAAAAAGCCTGACTTAGAAAATTCTAAATCAGGCTGTATTTTGATTTTACTAAATTCTGTAGAATTAAGCTTCCAAACCGTAACGGATGAATGAAGTAACAGTCAAATCCTTGTCAGCATTCTGAAGGTACTGACGAATAGTGATCTTGTTATCTTGTTCATATTTCTGGTTGAGAAGAGTTACTTCTTCGTAGAACTTATTGATACGACCCTTAGAGATGTTATCAATCATCTGTTGAGGAATAACAGTTTCAGCAGCAACTTTAGCTTTGATTTCTTTAGCCAACTGACCTTGTTCTTCAGTGATCCATCCCTTAGTGATGTTAGAAGCGATGTGGTCATCAGAATCTACGTGAGCAGGGTTGATGCCTTCTTTCTTGAGAGCAGCTTCGATTTTCTTCTGGATTTGTTCCTGAAGAGTTTTTTCTTTAGCAACTTCAAGTTCTTTGTCGATAACTTCCTGAGAGATACCATCTTTGTCAACAGCGATAGGAGCCATTGCAGCAACCTGCATAGCAACGTTCTTAGCTACAGTAGCATCAACAGCCTTGTTGTAAGCAACGATAGCTGTAAGTCTGTTACCCATGTGGTTGTATACGTTGGTAGCTTCGCCGGCGATTTTACCGTAGAAAGCCAATTCGATTTTCTCACCGATAACACCGGTTTGGTTCATTACCTCGTCTTGAATAGTGCCTTTGCCGTAAGGAAGAGCCTTTACAGCTTCGATATCAGCAGCATCAGCAGCAATAGCAGCAGCGAGGATGTCGTTACCAAATTTGATGAAGTCAGCATTCTTAGCAACAAAGTCTGTTTCGCAATTGAGAGAAACAACATAAGCTTTTTTACCGTCAGCAGAAGTGCCACCGATAACATAACCTTCTTTAGCTTCTCTGTCAGCACGCTTGCTAGCTACCTTCTGACCTTTTTTACGAAGGATGTCAGTAGCAGCATCAAAGTCGCCGTTAGCTTCAGCCAATGCCTTCTTGCAATCCATCATACCTGCGCCGGTAAGATCTCTAAGTTTCTTAACGTCGCTTGCTTTAATATCAGCCATTTTATATTAATTTTTATAAATGGGGGTTAAAGATTAGTTTTCGCTTTTTTCTTCTTGAGCAGGAGCTTCTTCAGCTTTGTCAGCATCAGCTGCCTTGTTAGCTTTTCTAGCTCTTGTCTTGTTACCGCGGTTCTTGTTGCTCTTAGGAGCGTCGCCGTTGTTGTCTTTGTCAGATTTTCTTTCAGCAACACCTTCAGCGATAGCCTTTGTAATAACATCAAGAACAATAGAAATAGATTTTGCAGCGTCGTCGTTAGCAGGAATTACGAAATCAACATCGTTAGGGTTAGAGTTTGTATCAACCATACCGAAAACAGGGATGTGAAGTCTGTGAGCTTCCTTAACAGCGATTTTTTCCTTAGTAACATCGATTACGAACAATGCAGCAGGAGTCTTTGTAAGGTCAGCAATAGAACCCAAAGTCTTCTGCAATTTTTCTCTCTGACGTGAAATCTGAAGTTTTTCACGTTTTGAAAGTTGATCGAATGTACCGTCAGAAGCCATCTTATCGATGGTAGCCATTTTCTTTACAGCTTTACGAATGGTAGGGAAGTTTGTCAACATACCACCTGACCAACGTTCTGTAACGTAAGGCATATTTACTGCTTGTACTTTTTCTGCAACGATATCTTTAGCCTGCTTTTTGGTAGCAACGAAAAGAATCTTGCGACCCGATTTTGCAATTTGTTTGATAGCAGCAGCAGCTTCTTCGAGTTTTGCAGCTGTTTTGTGTAAATCTATAATGTGGATTCCGCCTCTTTCCATAAAGATGTAAGGGGCCATTGCAGGATTCCATTTTCTTTTCAAGTGACCGAAATGTACACCTGCTTCGAGTAATTCTTCAAAACTTACCATTTTAATTTTAATGTTTGTTTACGTTCAACTAAATCAATTATTGAGTAGCAATAGGACAAATCACAAGTGCTACCGGTCTCAATAATTTGGATACTAAACTGAATATTAACGCTTGCTGAATTGGAAGCGTTTGCGTGCACCTGGACGACCCGGTTTCTTTCTTTCTACCACTCTTGAATCGCGGCTCAAGAAACCTTCTTTCTTAAGTGCTACACGGTCTTCTGCATTGATTTCTACAAGTGCTCTTGCAATACCAAGTCTTACTGCTTCTGCCTGACCCTTGAAACCGCCGCCGTTTACGTTTGCTTTTACATCGTAATTGTTCAATACGCCGAGTTTGTTAAGAGCCTGTACGGCTACAATCTGAAATTGTGGTACTGTGAAGTACTCTTTGTAATCTTTGCCATTGATAAGGATATTGCCGTTGCCTGGGGTAACATATACACGTGCAACTGCTGCTTTTCTTCTGCCTATTGTATTTGTAACGTCTGCCATAATTATCTGAGGTCGTTTAAGTTGATGAGTTTAGGCTGCTGAGCTTCTTGATTGTGCTTGTCGCCTTGATAAACTTTGAGGTTATTGATGATTGCATCTCCCAATCTTGTGTGAGGAAGCATACCACGTACAGCCTTGATAATAATTCTTTCTGGGCCGTTGCCTTTTTTTACAAAATCTTTGGCAATTTCGATTTTCTGACCACCTGGGTAACCTGAATAATGTACATATTCTTTCTGTGCCCATTTCTTACCGGTCATTCTAATCTTTTCTGCGTTGATAACTATTACGTTATCACCACAATCTACATGCGGTGTATAAGAAGCTTTGTATTTGCCTCTTAAAAGCATGGCGATTTTTGACGCAAAGCGTCCTAATGTTTGATCTGTAGCGTCTACTAACAACCATTCTTTATTAACGGTGTTCTTGTTCAACGATACAGTTTTAAAACTTCTTGAATCCACGTTTTTAAATTTTTAATGTGATTTTTTAAACTTTTAATTAATCAATTTGTGATAATAATCGGGTTTGCAAAATTACTCTTTATTTTTTATATAGCCTAATTTTTTACTCACTTTTTTCTTTAAAAAATTATTATGTTTTTATTCCGTTGACTTTCACTTACTTATAATCCATCTGTGCGCTTATTTGTAAAAAAATGCGATATAAATTGTAGTTCTTTTGAAAAAAATCTTTATCTTTCGCCCACTTACAAAAAACAATAAATAATCGAAAAACTATGTACATTCAAGATAAAGGTCTTTATGTAGCTCATTGTGACAACGGCCCCGTAAGCATTATCGGACGCATGGCTAACCGTCACGGACTTATTGCAGGTGCTACCGGTACAGGTAAAACCGTAACACTGCAAGTATTAGCCGAAACTTTCTGTCAAGCAGGTGTACCATGTTTTATGGCAGACATGAAAGGCGATCTCAGCGGTATCAGTCAACCCGGTACTATGAGTAAATTTATCGAAAAACGCAAAGACGAATTCGGAGTTCCTGATCCTCAATTCCAAAACTGTCCCGTAAGATTTTTCGATGTGTTCGGTGAAAAAGGTCATCCGATGCGTTGTACAGTCAGCGATTTGGGTCCCGACCTCCTCGGACGTTTGCTCGAACTTAATGAAACCCAATCCGGTATATTAAATATAGTGTTCCGTATTGCCGACGACCGTGGTTTGCTGCTTTTGGACATGAAAGATTTGCGCTCAATGCTCGATTACGTAAGCAAAAACGCATCAGAATTCACCTCTCAATACGGAAACATCACAGCACAAAGCGTCGGAGCAATACAACGCTCACTCTTAGCACTCGAAAACCAAGGTGCTGACAAATTCTTCGGCGAACCCTCTTTCGATATCTTGGATTTGATTCAGACCGAAGGCGGCAAAGGCGTAATGAATGTGTTGGCAGCCGACAAATTGATGCTCAAACCAAAACTCTATTCTACATTTATGCTTTGGTTGATGAGTCAGATTTATGATACATTGCCCGAAGTAGGTGACATGGATTTACCTAAACTCGTATTCTTTTTCGACGAAGCTCACATGTTGTTTGACGGTACATCAAAATCAATGATTGACAAAATAGAACAAGTAGTAAGATTGATACGAAGCAAAGGCGTAGGAATATATTTTATATCACAAAGTCCGAGCGATATACCCGATTCAATACTCGGTCAGCTTGGCAACAGAGTACAACACGCACTTCGCGCTTATACACCAAAAGACAAAAAGACAGTAAAAGCCGCAGCCGAAAGTTTCCGCGCTAATCCAAACTTCAACACCGAAGAAGCAATACAGTCGTTGGAAACCGGAGAGGCTCTTGTATCATTCCTCGACGAAAAAGGAGCACCCTCGGTAGTAGAACGTTGCAAAATCCTGTTCCCGCTCAGTCAGATAGGAGCAGTAAACGACACACAGCGACAATTAATTATCAATCAATCACGTATCTACGGTAAGTACGATAAACCAATTGACCGTGAAAGTGCTTTTGAAATCCTTTTAGCCGAAGCCGAAAAAGCTAAGAAAGAAGCCGAAGACGCCAAGAAAAAAGCTGAGGAGGAAAAACAAAAAGCCAAAGAAGAAAAAGAAAAAGCAAAAGAGAAAAAGTCATCATCAAAATCTTCATCATCAGGAGGATTTTGGGGCGGTGTTGTTAAGAGTACAGTAAACACCGTAGCCAAAGAAGCCACCAAAAACATCACCAAAAACATCGGAGGCGGCGGTTCGAGCAAGAAAAAATCAACCAAAAGCTCATCCGGCGGATTGTTTGACACAATCGTAAGAGGAATATTCGGTAATTTGTTGAAATAAGAATTATGATTTCCGCATTTTGATTAATAAATCAAATTGCGGAATTTTTTTTCTGTTAAATATCTTTAGACAAATCGTATAATAATATTGGACAAATCGTTTAATGATATTGGACAAGAGCCGCGAGCATCGCGTCTCTACAAACGTGATGCGTTACGTAAAACGGATATGTAGAGCCGCGATGTTCGCGGCTCGGTAGAATTGTTTGTTCAATATCTTTGTACAATCCGTTTAATAATCTTGGACAAGACTGTCTTTGTATAAAGCAGGCGAGTCGCCTGCAATCCAATAATTTGCGAAAAAAAAATACAGCTTTTGCGCATGTAGCAGTTCCATTGTTTTTTTTCAATGGCATCGCTACATGTGTTTTTGTTCCGCCTACGAAAAAAATTACAGCTTTTGCGCGTGTAGCAGTTCCATTGTTTTTTTTCAATGGCATCGCTACATGTGTTTTTGTTCCCTTGCGAAAAAAAATTACAGCTTTTGCGCGTGTTGCAGTTCCATCGTTTTTTTTCAATGGCATCGCTACATGTGTTTTTGTTCCGCCTACGAAAAAAAATTGGTTGTTGTTCGCTGTTTTTCAGTGATTTTGAAAAGAAAAGATGTTAGAAAATAAAGATTTAATGTTTTTTAACATCTTGTTGTTTATAGTAGATACAGCGATTGTAGAGGCGTTTTTAGTAATTTTTTTTAGTGTTTTACTTCTATTACTGATTGTTTTTATTTTATTCTGTTATATTATATTTGTTAATTTCGATTATTTTTTGTATCTTTGTATATGATTATTAAATTTAATTAGATGCGATGTTATATTTGTAATGATATAACGGCATATTACTGATTGTTTATTAATCGACAGATAACTTTATTTATTAACAATTTTAAATTTTTGAGAATTATGAGACAAATTGAATTTACTAAATCTGCAATTAGCAGATACAAATGCCAAGAATTGGCGTGTCTTGTCGGTCTTTTGATTGATGAGGCGGTGAAAGTACAGGATGATGTTAACAAAAAACTGATTGACGATGTTAAAAATAGTCTTTCGGGTTTGATGGATGCATTGTCTAATACTTCTACTGTTGCTATTACTAATTCTATTCATGAATGTAAAAAGTTGATGATTAGTAATAGATTGTGTATTAAGATGGCGGCATGCGGTTTTGTTATGCGCTCGGATAAGGCTGTGGCTGAGGCTGCGCTCAAAGTGAAGGAACTTTCTGAGTTGTATCCTTTAAGAAAGACAACAAGTATTTATCATTTTCTTACTGTTGTTCAGGAATATAAGGAACATCTAAAAGATTTGGGCCTTGAGACTTTGAAGCTGATTGGCGTTGATGAATATGTTGACGCTTTGGATAGTTTGTACAACAAGGTAATTGCTCTTTATGATCAGCGTACAGCTTATCGTGTAAGTGTTAAGGGCGTTTTGACATCTTCTGTGAGTGCCGTCATAGAATCGCTTTGCAGGCTTTTTACGTATGTGAATGGTATTGCTGTTGTGGATGAGGAGCGTTATGCCGTTTTTATCGACACGGTAAATGATTATTTTGTTCAGACTGATTATTTGGTACGTCCGCATAATCATACTGTAAAAGACAGTGAACCGGAAGATGCTGAGTCAGAGTCCAATGAGATTGAGGATAGAGAGTCTGACGATATCGAGGAAGATGATATCGAGGAAGATAATCAATATCAGCTAATGCCGCAACAAGTACATTTAGTAACGGAAAACATGGATTTTTCTGAAGATAAAAATTCAGAATGAAATTCTAAATAGTAAGAAAATTATACTGAATACATAGAGGTTTATATTTTTTTCGCGTTTTTCGTGATTTTCGTAATTTTCGTAATTGGGATAATTTTTAGTTACCTAAAGTAGATTTGAAAATAACATCATTTATATTTAACTAAAGATGTTAAAAAAAACTATATCTTTGTGCTCTAAATCCTAAAATTTTAGTTTGTATTTTGAGTCAAAATAGCAATAATCAACAGCAGGAGCAAAAAGACGAGTTTGAATTGGGTAAGGTTTTGGTGTTTGACAAGCCGCTCGATTGGACTTCGTTTGATATCGTGAACAAAATCCGATATATGCTCAGACACTACAGACATCTTAAAAAGATAAAAGTAGGTCATGCCGGAACTCTTGACCCCTTGGCTACAGGTATTTTAATTGTATGTACGGGTAAGAAGACTAAGGAAATTACTACTTATCAGGATCATGATAAGGAGTATGTGGCGAAGGTGAAGCTTGGTGCTACTACGCCGAGTTATGATCTTGAAACTGAGATTGATTCTGTAACTGATGCTTCTCATATTACTGAAAATGAGGTGAAAGCATGTTTGGAGACTTTTTTGGGCGAACAGGAACAGTATCCTCCGGTGTATTCGGCTAAGAAGATTGACGGAAAGCCTGCGTTTGTCCTTGCTCATCAGGGTAGGGGCGACGAGGTGAAGATGCGTCCTCATGTTGTTGTGATTCATGAATTGGAGGTTCTCTCTTGGGATGATTCAAATAAGGAGTTTGAATTGCGTGTGGCATGTTCTAAGGGTACTTATATCCGCTCGTTGGCTCATGATATAGGAAAAAAACTTGGCGTAGGAGCTCATCTTACGGGTTTGAGAAGAACTAAGATTGGCGAAATTACGCTAAAAGATGCTATTACAATCGAAAATTTTGAAAAAAATTTGGCAGATTCTCAGATTTTTTAGTTAACTTTGCAGCGATGCAAAATTTTGTATATATACACAACTTTTTAAAAGAATTAATTAGATGAAGCTATCTAAATTTAAATTTGATCTTCCGGATAAATTGATTGCGCAAACCCCTTCTCCTAATAGAGATGAGTGTAAGTTGATGGTTCTCAACAGAGCGAAGAGAACGATTGAACACAAGAAATTTGGTGATATCACTAAGTATTTTGATGAAGGTGATGTGATGGTTTTCAACAATTCTAAGGTAATACCTGCTCGTTTGTATGGTAATAAGGAGAAAACCGGCGCAAAGATTGAAGTTTTTTTGTTGAGAGAGCTCAATAAGGAACAGCGTCTTTGGGATGTGCTTGTGGATCCGGCTCGTAAGATTAGAATTGGTAACAAGTTGTATTTTGGTGAAAACGACAGCCTTGTAGCTGAGGTGATTGACAACACAACTTCAAGAGGAAGAACGCTCAAGTTTTTGTTTGACGGACAGTACGACGATTTCAAGAAATTATTATATAGTTTGGGCGAGACTCCGTTGCCTAAATATATTCACCGCCCTGTTACTGAGGAGGATCAGGAACGTTATCAGACTATCTATGCAAGATATGAGGGTGCAGTTGCCGGTCCTGCTGCGGGTTTCCACTTTAGTAAGAATCTTTTGAAAAAGTTGGAAATTGTGGGTGTTAATTTTGCAGAGATTACTCTTCACATGGGTTTGGGACATCTTAGAAGTGTTGAGGTAGAGGATCTTACTAAACACAAGATGGATTCTGAACAGATTATGATTAGCGAGAAATGCGCCGAAATGGTGAATAATGCTAAGGATCAGGAAAAGAAGGTTTGTGCTGTTGGTATTACTACTTTGAGAACTTTGGAAAGTTCGGTTTCTACTAACGGTTATCTTAAACCTTATAATGGTTGGACTAATAAGTTTATTTTCCCGCCGTATGATTTTAGTGTTCCGAGTGCTTTGATTACTAATCTTCATCAGCCTTATTCTACGATGTTGATGTCGGCAAGTGCGTTTGTCGGTTTTGATTTTCTTATTGAGGCTTACAACGAGGCTGTTAAGAAGAAATATATGTTCGGCGATTACGGCGATGCTATGCTTATTTTGTAAATGAGATATACGGAATATAAAAGGAGGTAGTCTGATAAAGGCTACCTCTTTTTATATGTTTTTTTTAAAACACGGAAAAACGGAAAATACGAGAAATTAACGGAAATCACGTAAAATACGAGAAACTAACGGAAAATACGGAAAATTAACGGTGAGACGTTGTACACAACGTCTCTACTCGCATTGAACGGATTGCGTATTATTGTTGAATGAATTGCGTATTATTGTTGAATGGATTGCGTATTATCATTGAATTGCGTATTATTGTTGAACGGATTGTGCATTATTATTGTATGAATTGCGTATTATTGTTGAACGGATTGTGCGTTATCATTTGATTGCAGTAGAGACGTTGTGTACAACGTCTCAAAATAAAATTATCATAAAACCTCGATAGTTGTAATTTCAAAGTTTTTAGCGTTTTTTGTAGTTGATAAAAAATATGGATAGGGGAGATGGCGTGGTTTTGGGGTGACGCCATGGTATGACGTCTCTACAAAAAAAAGAGGTAGTCAAATGGCTGCCTCTTTTTTTATCCCTACTATTGTGTTGTTTTTATAAGCTATAATTAAAGTATGAAGTTTAGTTTTTTTTATTGTTGTTTGTTAAAAACTTAAAACTAAATTTCGCTATAACTATCGGCACAATCTAAAGCGAGTGTGGCAATCATTTCAGCAAGTGACATTGCATCAGCAGCTTCTGCTCTTTCTACAACTTCTTCGAGACTTTCGTTTGCATTTGTATTCATGATAATGTAGTGTTTTGTGGTTGTTTATATTATAGTTAACTGTTTTTTGTTTATATAACACGTAATATTTCATTTACCCTAATGTAATTTTTCATTTTTTTTTATTTTTTTTATGATTCAGTTTGGAGAGGTATTTTCAACGCATTGAAAAATTATTTTTGGGTATTTCGTTTCTTTGTTTGTGGAATATTGAGTAATTTTGAATCGAATTTCAAAACAAATGTTAATGAGGTTTGAATGGCTTAGTTTTTGTAAAAACGGATAATAACGAATTTTTAGTTAATTTAGATTATGAAAAAAATATTACTCTTTATAATTGCTGTGTTTGTTACTTGCAGTGTTTTCTCTCAAGAGGCACGTCAGGTGATTTGGAAAAATGGCGATGAAGTTGTAACTCTGAAGGCTGCTAAGGAAGGGGTTACGATGAAGAGCGGTGACCGTTCGGTTTATTCTAACAGTCAAGCTTCCGGTAATATCGGTATTGAATGCAGGTTTGAGCCTTCGTCTTTGATGTCGGTGAATGAAGGTAAGGCTGTGGAGTTTGAGGTGAAGTGGTATTATTATATGAGTACTAAACGTTCTCTTATGAGTACTGCTGTTGTTGCGGTTGATCCTAATACTACGGATAATTATGCTAAGCTTTTGTCTACTAAATCTAATGCAAGATCCGGTTGGTGGGAAGTTGTTATTAAGAACAAGATTACAGGTCAGGTTGTAACTTACGCCAATCAAGAGGTTTATCAGATAAAATTGAATTAGCTTTTTACTTTTGTTTTTACTATGGAATCTCTTTTTGTCAACGAATAGAAACGAATTAAGACGAATTTTTTTATTCAACGAGGATTTTTATTTTCTTACAGGAAATAAAAATACGAATAAAACGAATATTAATTTTCTGATGTATGATTCGTTTTATTCGTTGATAAATTAAAAAACTCAACTTCTTTTTTATCACGGAACATGTTCTGTAGGTTCCGGTTATAAAGATTCCATTTTGTCTAATATTTTGTTTAATAGTTTTGTGTTGATTTTTATTCCTACGGCTAAGGGGTATACTTCGGGGAGCGTGCCTTTTTTGAATAATGGTGTCGGCGTGTACTGACATGTAAGGCTTATGCCTTTGTAACCGATGCCGGCTAATAGTGAATATTTCCATTGCTGTATTGTCAGGTCGGAATATTTTATTTGTTTGTTGCGGTCTTTGTTGTCGTCAATCCATATTTGTTTGGTACGGTTGAAACATCTTATGCCGCCTTCTATTCCTAAATCTATTGCTAAGATATTTCTGTGGATTGGGATATCAATCTGAAAATCTATCGGGATATTAAATGCTATTGTTCTAAGATTGAATCGTTTGAATTTAATTCCTTGTTGCTGTTTGGTATAGTCGATTGTTATTGTTTCGTCTTTTACTACGAAATCGAAAGTGTTGCGAAATGAGTAATGATTGATTTCAATATTTCCGGTGATGAATAGTCCGCATTTCCTTGTTATTTGTATTGGTCTGATATTAAGTGTGTAATCCATTCCGAAACCTCTTGCTATTCGTTGTTCCAGATATTCAGCTCCTTCGGGTGCGCTAAATCCAAAATCGGAGTTTGTTAATGCATCCCAACGGAATGATATTCCTCCGAAAGTTCCATTGAATTTTAGTATGGGATCAATTAGTTTTCCTTCTAATCTTTTTGCTATTATGGAATCTAGTTGTTTGCTGCTTATGAAATTTTCCGGTTTTTTGATATTTATGGACAGGATGTCGTCGTTGAAAGTATATGTTTTTTCTTTTGAGTCTTCAAATTTGTTTAGTCTGTCTATTGCCGAAGTTATGGAATCTATTTGTATTGTAATAGAGTTGATACCGGCATTTAGTGCTTCTATTTTAAGTGATTGGGATGAAGTGTCAGTGGAGATTGATGATAGAGAATCAATTGCAGATTGAAATTTGTTACGAGCTTTTATTAATTCGTTTTTTCTGAAGTTGAGTGCTGAGTTGGCTTCTGTGATTGGGGTGTGTAGTTCGGTTTTGCCGTTTTCAATAGTTTGAATTTGAAGCTGAGCAACAGCGTGTTGTATTTCTATAAAAAATGTCAACAACAAAAAGTAAAAGCTTTTGAATGATATAATTTTATTCATAATTCAACAATAATTTGAGAATTTTTAATACACAAAGAAAAAAAATATTTTGTAATTCAGCAATAAATAAATAAATTTGGGGGAAATAAAAACAATAAGACTAATAAAATATGAGTGCTCTGACAGACAAAGAGTTTGAATATTTTTTCAAAAAATATTTCGTATCGCTAACTGTATATTGCACAAAATTTGTAAAGGATACTGAAATAGGCAAGGATATCGCACACAAGTGTTTTATGAAAATCTGGGAAAAGCGCAGTACGTTGCAAACTGAAAGCAATATTCCCGGATTGTTGTATAAAATAGGCTACAATTTATCAATGAATTATATCCGAGATACCAAGAAGTTTACAACAGATGAAACACTTCCGTTGATGGAAAGTGAAAATTCTGAGGCTGATAAGGATATACAAGCTGCTGAATTGGAAGCCGCCGTTGTAGAGACTATCAAAGCTATGCCGGAAAAAAGCAGAAAGGTTTTTTTGATGAGTCGTTACGACAATTTATCTAATAACTCTATTGCCGAAAAACTTGGAATTAGCATCAAAACCGTGGAAGCTCATATTACTACGGCTCTCAAGATGTTGAGGAAAAAAATTTATGGTAGTGAGAAAATTTTAATAGGGTTTTTGCTGGGATGTGTGTTATATTGTTAAGAAACAAAAAAAGACGAAATATTTAAGCTTACTAAACATTAGCATTTATCTTTAAAACCAAAATGGAAACAAACAGATTCGATAATATTCCAAATATTTCCAGACTGGATTTTTTGGATATTGATACGGAAAAAGAATGGCAAAAATTTAGAACGGAGGCGGGAATCGGTGCGGCAGAAGCCAAGACATTCCGGTTGTCTTCCGTTTTCAAGATTGCTGCGTCTGTAGTTTTGATTGCAGGTGCTACACTCTTTACATACAAATCTATCAACCAACCGCATCAAGATACTTTTATCGCTGAATGTCAAGCTATAGAAACCGTTGTAGAAAATTCAACTAAAATCAGTATTAACAAAAACAGCGAGGTTATTTGTACTGAGCAAACCGACGGAATCTATGATGTTAAACTAAAAGGCGAGGCGTATTTTGATGTTGAGAAAAATCCTGACCGTACTTTCAGAATTACAACCGAAGATATTACCGTAATTGTTCACGGTACTTCGTTTGATGTTTGCGAGCAGGATAATCAGACTGTTGTTACCGTTACTTCGGGAAATGTAGAGGTAAGAAACAACAAAACTGATAAAGCTGTTACCGATATCACCAAAGGTAAGCAACTTACTTGTAAAAAAGACGGTGAGATGACGGTAAAAGATGTTGAAAACTTTAATGATATTGCTTGGAAGTTCAAGAAATTTGAATTCAACAATCAAGCTATATCCGAGGTTATCAGCGAATTGAGCAAAGTTTACGATTTTAAATACTCATTTACTTCCAACGATATCAAAAATATTACCTTGACGGGTACTTTTGATAACCAAAACTTGCAGTCGATCTTCAATGTTTTGGAACAGACTCTTGACATCAAAATTGAAAACAACAACGGCGAAGTCAAGATTGGAAAATAATTTTTTCTGCAAATATGCCGAAATATGATTATCACCATTTTGTACTTTTGTTACTAATATTGATATTACCATTCAAAGCAATGGCTCAAAATGGTGATAATCTTAATCTTATAGACTTATCTTATAAAAAAGAAACACTTAAAACCATTCTCGACGATATTTCGCTTCAGAGCGGACTGCATTTTGTGTACAATACCGAACAAATCAACGATCAAATAAAAATAGATATTCGTGTTCACAAAAAAGATGTTGATTATGTGATGAATAAGATTTCCGAGATTCTGGATTTTACGTATATCAAGATTGAAAAACAAATAATTCTTAAACCCAGAAAAGAAGAAATCTCAACTCCCAAAGATAATTTCAAGACTCTTACTGTATCGGGATATGTTCGTGACGAAAAGTCACATGAAGTACTTATCGGAGCTACTGTAAGTATCGAAGGCAAAAATGTCGGTACATCAACAAATGCTTACGGTTATTACACATTGCCGTTGAAACGCGGTGTTTATACTCTTGTATTTTCGTATCTCGGTTACAAGAGAGAATATGTAAGTATCAATTTGGACGGTAATGTAAAAATCGATAAATATCTTGAAAATACCGAAACCTATCACGAGGCAATTTCTATACACGGCGAGGACAAAAATACTGATGTAAAAGAAACTCTTACACGAAGTACCAGCAGTATTAATGTTAAAGATTTTTCGCAATATTCGGGACTTGTTTTGGGTAGCGATCTTGTAGGAATTTTGGCTACTGACCACGGTATTACAAGACTTTCTGACGGTTCTGCGTTTTATAGTGTAAGAGGCGGCGGTAAGGATCAGAACTTGATTTTGATTGATGAAGCTCCGATTTATCACCCTTCGCATCTTTTCGGGTTCTATTCGTCGGTGTCGGGAGATGCTATCAATGCTATTGAGGTTTTTACTTCTGACTTTCCTTTGAAATACGGAGGAAGGCTTTCTTCTATTACGGATATCAGAACTCGTGACGGCAGTCTCGGTAAATTTCAGTTCAGCGGTGAAATTACGCCGTTTACAGTTTCCGGGATGTTTGAAATTCCAATCAACAAAGAGAAAATCACTTCTACTATTAACTATAGAAAGTCGATACTCAGGATGTTTCAAGGGTTGATAAATCGTGAGGGTGACAACAATTTTTATGATGTTAATGCCAAAATACATCTGAAGATTTCGGACAAAAACAGACTCTATTTGTCGTATTATGCCAGCAAAGACGATTACAACGATTTGGAAACCGGTTTCAATTATGCTGTTGATTGGAGAAATATTGCTGCTACTATCCGTGATTATCATGTAATCAGTAACAAGATTTTTATGAACAATTCGGCGTATATCGGTCAGTACAATTATTGGATTTTTACCAACAACGAACATTCCAACTATTGGACTACAAGTATTCGTAACCTGAGTTTCAAAACCGATTTTGTGCATAATCTTTTGCCGAATATTACATTGCGATACGGCGGAGAATATTCGTTCCATTTCTTTACGCCTGCGCGATTGTATACCGATAACAAAAAATCCAACAGCGGACTTCTTACAGGTAATGCCGATAATATAATTTCTTACTTAGGGGCTGAAACTAAGATTAATGATGCCGTTTCGTTTAAAATCGGTGCAAGATTCAATCTTTGGGACAATTACGGTAAAGCCAAAAGTTATTATTATAGCGATAGAACCATGACTTGGGATACAATTTCATATCCTAAAGGTCGGTTCAATTATTTTGTAAGAATAGAGCCGAGAGCCGCAATTGTTTTGAGAGCGAGTTCTAATTTGAGTTTTAAAATTTCGGCGGAGAGAAATTTTCAGTTTCTGCATACATTATCCAATTCTATCAGTCCGTTTACAACTCTTGACCTTTGGGTACCGAGCGGAAATTATTTTCAGCCGCAAAGTGCTGATAATCTTACTATTGATGCAATGCTCAGACTTCGTGATATTTATCTTACATTTTGCACTTATTACAAATACAGCAACAATCTTACTGAGTATAAACTTCATGCTAATATGTTGTTGAATCAAACTATTGAAAATGAATTTTATCTCAGCAGGTCAGAGAGTTACGGTTTTGAAATCGCTGCTGAAAAAAAGACCGGAAAACTCAATATCAAGACATTTTATTCTTATTCACATTCAAGACGTTTTACGCCGGAATTGTACAAAAAGAAATATATTTCGGATAATAATATTCCTCATACATTGCATATAATGGTAGGTTATAGTTTTAATAAGCATATCACATTAAAAGCAGATTGGAATTTCAATACGGGAATACCATACACCAAACCTGTCGGATTCTATTATTACGAAGATTACAAAATCCCGTATTACGGCGACCGTAACAATGCACGACTTCCCAATTATCATAAAATGAATGTTGCTTTGGAATGGCATTTACAATCACTCTCGCACAAGATAATGAAGAATTTTAGCCATTCGCTTACATTTTCGGTTTATAACGTTTACAACCGTACTAATTTTGTAATGGTAAGTTACAACAAGATAAAAACTGCCTCAGGAGAATATGTTGTACCTTCCAATTATATGAAAGATAATCAGTTTGTTGCAACCGGATTATCGCTTCCCGGTATAATGCCTTTCATTAGTTACAAGTTGAAATGGTAATTAACATCCCATTGTATTGTTATTGTTAAGCGTTAGGAATACGCTATTAAAATGACGCCGGACTATGATTTATATTTTTAATTATTTTTAATAAATGTATAACTGACAATTGTTAAAATCTGCATTTTGTGTTAAATGTATTTAACAATAAAAGTACCAAAAAATTAAACTATAATATACAATTAACAATTTACTAATGTTAAGTTTTAAAATTTTTAAAAGAAAACGTTGATTGAATATCAATAACTTATATACAAAATTCGGAACAATACTTTTGAAAAAGCGGTAATTTACTTGACAGATATATTTTCTGATTGTATATTTGCTGATGAAAAAAACTAATTTTTTATTAACATTAACCAAATTTATGCTTTTTATGAGAAGATTATTTCTATTGGGATTATTTATTATGCTGATCCCATTCGCATTGAGCGCACAAAATATCCGTGTTTCGGGTACAGTGCTTGATGCAGAAAACAGTCCACTTCCGGGTGTAAATGTCATTCAGACTGGTACTACCAACGGAACGATTACTGACCTCGACGGAAAGTACGAAATTGAAGTTCCGTCTGATGCTTCACTAACATTTTCTTTCATCGGCTGTCTCAGCCAAACTGTTAACGTAGAAGGCAAAACTTCTTTGCCTGCTATTACTCTTCAATCCGACGACAAAGAAATCGAACAAGTTGTCGTAGTGGGTTACGGTACACAACGTAAAAGTGACCTTACCGGTTCGGTTGCACAAGTAAAAGGTGATGACCTTATGAACAGATCTACCACCGATGCTGCTGCTGCTCTCCAAGGTAAAGCTGCCGGTATCCAAATCGTAAACGGTTCCGGTAAACCTGGTCAAGGTGCTTCTATCCGTGTTCGTGGTTACTCTTCTAACGCTGAACAAATCGGTCCGCTTTTGATTGTGGACGGTTTGCCTGTTTCAAGCATTCAATACCTCGATCCTTCTATGATAGAATCTATGGAGGTTTTGAAGGATGCTGCCTCTGCCGCTATTTATGGTGCTCAAGCCGGTAATGGTGTTATCCTTATCACTACCAAATCTGGTAAGAAAGGTAAAGGTACTGTTACTTACGATGCTAAATTCACCAACCAAATGCTTGGTCATGTTCCTGAACTCCTCAACGCATCTCAATTCAAAGATTGGATGTCAATGCAGTTAGGCGAAGAAAAAGTAAATAATGATATGGCTGACGCTACATCAAAATATGGTTGGGATCCTAACACCAATACAAATTGGATGGATGAATACTTCCAAAATACATGGGCTCAACAGCACACTGTATCTCTCTCAGGTGGTAACGATCGCGGTTCTTATTTCGCAAGTATGAGTTATGTTGACCAAGACGGTATCGTAAAAGGTAACAAAGATAAATACGAACGTTTGACTGCTCAAATCAATGCTGATTACAAAATAAAGGATTGGTTGCAAATCGGTACTAACACCTCTATCGAAAAATGGAAATCAAGAGGTATTTCTGAAAACGGTTACGGTTCAGCATTTGAAATGCTTTTGCTTATCGACCCGATGACTCCGGTTTACTGGACATCATACGATCAATTCCTTGATGAATACAAAGGTGAATACAAAAAATACAGAGAAGGTAATTCTAATTACACATTCTTCGGTAATGAAAATGGTCTTTACGCAACATCATATTTCAACCCTCGTCTTGCCGGTGGTAACCCATTCTCTCAAAGAGATCGTGCAAGAGAAGAAAAAGACGGTGTTAATGTAAACGGTTCTGCTTACATCAATATCAATCCTATTAAACAGATTACATATACCTCACGCTTAGGTTATCGTATTTCTTACAACAACACAAGCAACTACGAATTCCCGTATTATCTTAACGGTCAGACCAAAGGTGATACCTATACAATTAGCGGTGTTAACCAAAACGCTTTGTGGTATCAATGGGAAAACTTCGTGAACTACAATCAAACTTTTGCTGATAAACACAATGTTACTGCAATGGTTGGTATGTCTTTCCGCGAAAACAACACTAACGAAGTTAACGCAAAGGCTGAAGGTTCAGACATCCTCAAAGACTATTCAGATAATTACATCTATCTCAATAGTGTAAACGCAAAAGATGATACAAAGAAAACTATAGGCGGTGTTCCTAATACACAACGTGCTATCTCTTACTTCGGTCGTTTGACTTATAGCTACGACAATCGTTACAGCGTTCAAACAAACTTCCGTGCTGACGCATTCGATGCTTCAAGACTTGCAGCTGACAACCGTTGGGGTAAATTCTTCTCAGCATCTGCTGGTTGGACATTCTCTAACGAATCTTTCATCAAAGATAATATTGACGAAAGCATTATGTCATTCGGTAAAATCCGTGCATCTTGGGGTCAAAACGGTAACGTTAACGTGTTGAGCAACTACAAATATGCTGCAACAGTTGCTGTTAACGACAAGTTCTACAACTATGACGCTTCAAACAAAGGTTACTACGGTTCTATGCCAAGCGGTATTTCTAACCCTGAGCTTACATGGGAAAAATCAGAACAAATCGACCTCGGTGCTGATTTCCGTTTCTTGAGAGATCGTTTGACTGTTGGTCTTGACTGGTACAAGAAAACTACAAAAGACCTTCTC
The DNA here is from genome assembly GCA_017541145.1 of Bacteroidales bacterium. GTDB lineage: Bacteria > Bacteroidota > Bacteroidia > Bacteroidales > UBA3824 > UBA3824. The sequence goes on from JAFXZT010000043.1 coordinate 71,011, forward strand.
GTAGATGCTCCTACAATGCCTGAATCAGGTGTTTCTACTATGACAATCAACGCCGGTGAAATTGAAAACAGCGGTTTTGAAATGGAACTCGCTTGGAGAGACAAAGTTGGTGATTTCAACTACAGCATTTCTGGTAACATGGCTACATTGCACAACAATGTTACATACCTCGATCCTTCTATTCAACGCGTAAAAGGTGGTAACGTAGACGGTTCTAACTTGGGTATGACTTGTTACTTCGAAAAAGATGAACCAATTTGGTACATGCGTGGTTACAAATATGCCGGTAGAAGTGCTGACGGCAAAGCTCAGTATTACGACAAAGACGGTAACATCACTGAAACTCCATCAGAAGAAGACAAAACTAACGTAGGTTCAGGTATCCCGACATTGACATACGGTATCACATTCAACGCTGAATACAAAGGTTTCGACCTTACAATTTTCGGTTCTGGTGCTGCCGGCAATGATATTTACTACGGTCTCTATCGTACAGGTTACAACAATATAGCTAAAGGTATTTATGATGATTTCAAAGACGGTAAATTGCCTGAAGCAAACACTGTAGCCGGTGACGGTATGATGTTCTGGAGTTCATCTGCAATGGTTTTCAGCGGTGCTTACTTCAAAATTAAACAAATCCAACTTGGTTATACATTGCCAAAACAACTTGTACAAAAAGCATTCATGCAAAATGTAAGAGCTTACATCTCTCTTGATGACTTCTTTACATTTACAAAGTATCCGGGTCTTGATCCTGAAACTTGTACAGCAAGCTACAACTGCCCTGGTCTTGATAAAGGTGCTTATCCTAACATGAAGAAAGTTGTTCTTGGTTTTACTGTTACATTCTAACCAATTAAAATTTTTTAAAAACTGAATTTTATAATGAAAAAAGTAATTTATTATACAGCCATTGCAGGTATCCTTTTTACAACAGCTTGCAGTGATAGCCTTTTGGACATCGAACAGAAAGCGGCAAGTAATGAAGAATCATTCTATGATAGAGAAGATGCTATCGAATCTGCCCGCACTGCGATGTATGCAACATTCAACGAAGAAATTGCAGGTACCGAAGGTATTTGGAATGCATATATTATGGGTCTTAACTATTCTGCTGACGACGTTTTGGCAGCAGGTGGTGATATAGAAGACCACGCTGATTTCCGTTATGTAAACGAAATGCGTTACGACCCGAGTTACAAACCGGTTGAACAACTCTACAAACATATCTATATGGCAGTTTACTCTGCTAACCTTATCATTGATAAGTTCAAAGAAGATAAACTTGATACCGACTACAAGAAACAAGTAGTTGCAGAAGCAAAAGTAATGCGTGCTTGGGCACACATGTTGGCTGCTCTCGTTTACGATCGTCCGCCTATTGTTGACAGACTTCTTACCAACGAAGACAAACCTACCAATGCTTCTTCTCAAAAAGCTATTCTTGATTGGTGTTATGAGGAATGTGTTGCTGCAATAGCTAATCTTCCTGAACGTAAAGGTCCGGATGACAAACAAGGTGCTTGGGTTGTTACAAAAGGTTTTGCACAATTCGTTGCCGGTAAATCTGCACTTTATGCAAATGAATACGAAAAATGTGTAAGCGTAATGAAAGACCTCGTAACATCTGACAAATACGCTCTTGTACCGGGTGCACAATTCAAAAACTTGTTCCACAAAAAAGGTGACGGTTGCAGCGAGAAAATTTTTGAATTCAACTACGAAACCAATACCTCTTTGGCAGGCGGTAAAGACGCTTGGAGAGTTGGTAATACACGTGGACGTTGGATGGTAGCAAACGTACTCAACTGGCGTGGTGATGATATCGTTGGTGGTGGTAAAAACCCACAAATCTGCGCTACAGGTGGTTGGGGCGGTGGCTCAATCCAACAGGATTTCGCTCACAAGATGCTTGAACACGATGGTGACAGCTATCGTCGTAAAGCTACATTCCTCACTTCTGACGAATTCTTCTATGATGCAAGTCTTTGCGGATGGAAGTCTGATAAAGAATATGGTGGAAAACTCTCAACTCGCGCTCAAAAAGAGTTTGATGCTGAACGTGGTATCAACAATTCTAACGGTTCATTCTCTCGTAGCGATGTTATGGAAGTAAAAATGATGATGCACCCTGATGATGCTGACCTCTCAGTAGGTGACAACTGCAACAATACCAACGTTTGTCTTGCTCGTCTTGGTGAAGCTTACCTTATCTATGCTGAAGCTCTTATTCAGTTAGGCAGAAACGGAGAAGCTTTGGAATACATCCTTAAAATTCAGAATCGTGCAGGTGTTCCTGAAGACAAGAAAGCAACTGAAGCTACAATGGAAGTTCTTCAAGATGAAAAGCAATACGAACTTTGGTTTGAAGGTTGCCGTTGGTTTGATATCGTTCACTGGGGCATTGCAAAAGAATGTTTTGACAAAGTATTGGGCAAAATTCCTTACCAATTTGATGAATACTTTACATCAAAAGGTAAAAAGCCACACAAACTCTACTATGTAATTAGAGAAGGTGAAAAGAACCCATTCACACAGGCAAATAAAACACTTAATTATGTGAAAGGTAAACACGAACATTGGCCAATACCTCAAGGAATTCTTGATGTTAACGATCAAATGCAACAATTAGATGGTTGGAAATAGTTTCCCAATTTGATTTTAATGCATAACCTTATATTTATGACCGTTGTGATAGCTATCACAACGGTCATTTTTTTTTGTTCCCGGTGTCGTAATCTGATTTTTGTTTCCGGGGGGGGAAAAATCGTTAGATTAAAAATCCCCGTACCTCCGTTTTTGGCAGTATAACCTATTTTTTATATTTTTGTTTTTGATTTTAATATCGATGTCAATCAATGAACAAAATAAAATTATATCACGGTAGTATCAACAGTGTCGTAAATCCAATTTATGGTCTTGGTAACGATAGACACGATTATGGCAAAGGTTTTTATCTGACTGAAGATTTAAACCTTGCTAAAGAATGGGCTGTTAGTTGCCCGAGTGCTGTAAGCGGATATGTTCATGAATTTGAAATCGATGTTACCGGTCTTGATATTTTTGATTATCAGAATCACGGAATTTTGAATTGGCTCGCTGAGTTGATGAAACATCGCGATGCTGCCGATTCTAAAAGATACAAGGTGTTAGCCAAAAAATTTATTGATAAATATGGTTTGGCTACCGAATCTGCTGATATTATAAAAGGCTGGCGTGCTGATGCGTCATATTTTTATATTGCGAAGTCTTTTGTACGTGACGAAGTTGATATCGATATTCTTGAAGAGCTTTTGCAACTTGGTTCACTTGGTATTCAATGGTGTTTGAAATCAGAAAAAGCATTCAATTCTATCGAAAAAACAGGTAATTTCATAGAAGTTGATTATCATGAATTTAATGAAAAATACAACGAGCGTGATCGTGTGGCGCGTAAAAATATGATGATGTTGATTGATTCTGATAAAAACAAAGTAGAAAAAGTATTCAGTACTCTAATTTAAAATAATTAATATTATGGCATCGTATCCGGAATGTTATTTAGACGAAATTGTTGAAACTCAGGGTAAACTCTTTGAGTATGTTGCTGATTTGGAGCCGCAAGTAGATGTGGAAGATTTTATTACAAATTATATGACAAGCTCTACCCGTAGGCATCTTGATCATGCTGATGCCTATCTCAGTAATCTCAATAAAAATGAGTTGTATGAATATTTTTGTAAATTTGATAATTATCAATTGAAATCGGGTAATGGTCTTTCAGGTTTCAAACCAAATTGGATAGGACAGTTTTATGCATATTTTCAATGGCAAAACAATATTTCCAGTGTTGAAACTCTTTTGAAAGTTCCTTTGGATTTTATTGAGGCAGCATATTACGGTCTTCACGATTTGGACCTTGATATCGCTGTGAAAAAAGTGTCGGATTCTTTATAATTCAAATCAAAATCGCTGTATTTGTTAAATGCAGTTTTTTTGTTTTACTTAATAAATATTTTATAAATTTGCCTTCGATAAATTTATCGTTGGATTCGTGTGTAGAGACGCGATTTATCGCGTCTCTACGATAAATCGCATTTTATGATAATTTGAGACGCGATAAATCGATAATTTGAGACGCGATAAATCGCGTCTCTACAATGCATCAATCTCGAAGAAAATTATATTATTATGAATTTACCTGAAAATGTGGTTTGTGCCACAGATGCCAACTCGGTTTTGAATGATATTCTTAACCGTCATAAGGGCAAAGTATTTGTTTTGACTGACGAAAATACTCAAGAATTTTGTCTGCCGAAATTGCCCGCTCTCGCTGATCATCATGCCGTGGTTATTAATATCAAAAGCGGTGAACAATACAAGAATCTTGATACATTGTCGCATATTTGGACTGTTATGGGCGAAAACGGCGGCGACAGAAAATCTCTTTTTGTAAATCTCGGCGGCGGTGTAATCGGTGATATGGGCGGTTTGGCGGCTTCGCTTTTCAAAAGAGGTGTCAGTTTCGTGAATATTCCTACTACTTTGCTCGCTCAGGTAGATGCCTCGTGCGGCGGCAAACTCGCTGTGGATTTCAACGGTTTGAAAAATGAGATAGGTCTTTTTAGAAATCCAGATAAGGTAATTATCAGTACTGAGTTTCTTAAATCTTTGCCCGAAAATCAATTGATTTCCGGTATGGCTGAGATGATAAAACATGCTATTATTTATAGCGAAGAGTATTTTGAGGAAATTCAAGAGTTTGATGTAAAACATCCGGATTGGGATTTGTTGGGCAAATTGGTAGAAATTTCTGTTAAAATAAAAAACGATTTCGCCGGCAAAGATCCTACTGAAAAAGGTATTCGCAAGATGTTGAATTTCGGTCATACAATCGGTCATGCTATAGAAAGTTACAGTTTTGAGACCGAACATCCGTTGCTTCACGGTGAGGCTGTGGCTGTCGGTATTATTTGCGAACTTTATCTCAGCAACAATTATCTTAATTTTCCTCACAAGAAACTTATGGATGTGGTTCGTTATATCAACAGGATGTATACTCCGTTTAATTTCAAGTTTCAACAGTACGAAAAATTGCTTGAATTGATGTCTCACGACAAGAAAAATACTGAGGGAAATATTAATTTCTCGCTTGTAAAGGATTTTGGCGTGTACGAAATCGATCAGCATTGCAAGGTTGATGATATTTATCAGTCATTGAGTTTTTATCTTCAAGTAAATTTGTAAAAAAAAATCAGTTAACAATATGTTTTTAGATAATTCACAATCCACTTCAAGATGGATGTTTGCCGAAACGCTTACGATGTTGATAGGTACGGCATTGATAATATATTCAAATTTTGACAACGAGAATTCTAATAATTATTTCATTGCGGGTATTGTATTGGTGGTTGCCTTTATGATAATGCTTTGGATAAATCCGTCATACTTCTATTTCAATGTTGACGACAAATATGTGGATATTCGCAACATGTCGGCATTTCCTGTGTTGAGAAAACCTAAGCAATACAAATTTCCGAAACAGGGTCTTGTATCTTACGAGTTTCCGTCGGGCGTATTCGGCTTACAAAAATTGTTGGTTTTTACAGTAAAAGGTTTAGACCCGAAAACCAAAAAGCCGGTAACTGTAACTTCAGAACCCATAAATATTACTGCTCTCAGCAAAAAAGCCGTTGCTGATTTGGAAAATACATTAAAGAAATTAGTAAAAGCCAAATAATATTCTTATGAGATTTTTTGCGGCTTTGTTGGTTGTTGTATTGTTGTTGACATCTTTTAGTTTTACCGATGCACAAAAGCCGCAAAATTTCTATGAAAAATATATCAAGAGTCAGGACATCTTTTCTTATCTCAACGTTCAGCCTGCAAAAACAGCTCTTGATTTTGACACTTCGATTATATTTTCGTCGCGACAAATTCCCGAAAACAATATTTACGGATTGAAATCCCGTAAAGAGTATGCTGATTATCTTTTTCAAAGCAAACAATACAAATTGTCGGCGATTGAGTATGATAATATCATGAAGGCAGAGTCTTCGCCGCAAAACCTTCTGAAATTGACTAAATCTCTTGTCGGGGCAGGGGAGTTGAGCCGTGCTAATGCTTGTTGCGATTCGTTGGCAGTAAGCTTTCCGCTGAGAGCTTTCAATATAAAAGCTTGCTTGTATATTATGACTGATGATTTCGACAGTTTTGATTCGTTGCCGAAATCGCAGCTTGTGACATCGATAAATTATTTGCGATATTTGCCTGTACATTTTAAGAAACCGGCGGTTGCTGGCGTGATGTCGATGTTGATTCCGGGGAGCGGACAAATTTATTCCGGTGATATCCCCGAAGGCGTTGTTACAATAATAGTTACTGCGTTTGATGCTTTTCATATCGTTAACGGTGTGAAGAAATACGGTGTTAAAGATATTTATCCGATAATTTCAATCGGACTCGGTACTGTTTTTTACATCCGTAACATCGTAAGAGCTGTAAGGATTTCCAAAAGTAAAAATCGATACTTAATAAAACTTAGAAATGATAAAATCGCTGATTATATGTTTACTACTTTGTTTTAGTTGTATTTTTGCTATAGCTCAGGATGAGGTAACTCCGGTATCAAAAGCGCGTGATAATTTCAATAGCAAGGATTATGAGCTTGCAGAATTAGAAATCAAACGTGCAATATTTTATGGTGATACTTCGGTTGCTACATTGCAGCTCGCTGTTGATATCCTTGAATGTCAAAAAAAATATTCCGAGGCTGAGTTCTTCAGAAAAAAAGTTAACAGTCAACTAAATATTAACGGTTTAAATAGCGTTGATACCTTGCGTAGAAACAAAAATTCGAGGTTGGCAAGTATCATGTCGTCGATAATTCCCGGATTAGGACAGTATTACAGCGGTAACTTCAAGCAAGGAATTAGTTCACAATTGTTATTAGGCACAGTTACAGGAGTTTCCGTATTGATGTTTGAAAATTATAACCCTTGTACTGCGATATTGTCATCAGTTCCGATGTTTTTGCGTTACTATAGCGGCGGCATCGTTAACGCTGGAAAATGCGCACGTCGTAAGTGAACTAAGGCACTGATTTTGTATAGTATGATATAAAATTAAAATAAACAAGAAAATGAAACTTAAACATCTGATTTTTACCTTATTGTTGATTGTAGCAACTGGATTTTCGTCGGTTGCTCAGTCGGTTGTGGATTATACACAACTCAATCAGTTGAAAGTATATACACTCAATGAATACTTAAATTCGCCCGAACTGGTGAAGGTTTTGGATTTGAGTGGCAACGATTTGACTGCCGTACCGGATGATGTACAACTTTGTACAAATCTTATCGCGATATATCTTCAAGGAAATTCGCTCGTAACATTGCCGGCATTTCTTACTTCTATGCCAAATCTTCAGTATATCTTTGCCGATGATAATAGTTTAAGCAAATTGCCGCAGGGATTGAGTAAAATCTCGAATTTGAAGGTTTTATCGTTGAATAATAATAATTTTAAGTTGATACCTTCCGAAGTATTGAAATGCAATAAACTCGAAGCACTTTATTTTTCGGGCAACAATGTATCATCGTTGCCGCCGCTTTCAGGAAAATTGCCGTCAATATTGGAATTGGATTTGTCTTTCAACAATTTGTCGGATGTTTCTGAAATCGGAAATCTCACATCGTTGCAAGTTTTGATGTTGTCAAACAACAAATCGTTGGGACTTGTACCGCCGTCGTTCAAGAATATCAAAAATATTGAAGTATTATATCTTGATGATTGTCCTGTAAGAAAGATAGATAATACGGTTTTGTCGTTGAAAAGCTTGAAAAGATTATCGATGGCTCACTGCGGATTGAAATCAATTCCAACTACAATCAGTCAATTGTCGGGCCTTACACATCTTTTGCTCAATAATAATGAGATTGTAGAAATTCCGCCGGCACTTTACAATCTTTCGGCATTGCAATATTTGTCGTTGAATACCAATAATATCAGAAGTGTAAGTCAGAGTTTAACCAAATTGACTTCGCTTATAGATCTCGATTTCTCAAAAAATCCTGAAATTAAATGGTTTCCGGAGACATTGCCTCAACTCAAAAGCCTTAAATCAATCGGTTTGAGCGGAACAAATTTGCGTATGCTGAATTTCGAGATTATGAGTACAAAAATTATTTATTAAAACTTAAAAAAAATTTGGATTTCTATGAAATAGTTTTTTATTTTGAATTTCGTTAAAATGAAAAACTGTATCAGATGGAAACTATCGCAGAGCAAGATATTATCACATTGAAAAAGGTTTTGAGGGATAGTGGCGGTTATGATTTTTCCAACTATTCCACGAAATCTTTTGTCAGGCGTATGGAAAAAATCTTATACGATTATAAGATGGATATCTATACATTGATAAACACTTTAAAATTGGATAATGAACTTCTGGAACGGGTAGTAAAAGATATTACTGTAAATACTACTGAAATATTTCGAGATCCTGCTGTTTGGCAGGCAATTAAATACAGATTATTACCTAAATATCATTCACAGAAGGAGATTAATGTGTGGCATGCCGGTTGTAGCATCGGAATGGAAGTATATTCTTTCGAAATACTTCTATGCGAGTTGGGATTGTTTGAAAAAACCAATATTTACGCTACCGATCTTAATACCGATGTGTTGGCTACAGCAGAAAAAGGCGTTTACAGCTATAGAAACGCTTCGGAGTTTTTGGACAATTACACAAAAGCTCTTTGTGTAAATCCTTTCAATTACGAGGAAAGAATCAGTCTTCCAATATCAAAATATATGGATTTTGATGAAAAGAAGGATTTGTTGAAAATTAAACCGTTTTTGCTGAACAAAGCAAAATTCAAAAAACATAATCTCGTATCGGAATCCAATCCGTTTAATGTGAAATATGATATAATATTTTGTCGTAATGTTTTGATTTATTTTGATCAGTATCTTCAAAATAAATTGTACGGCGATTTTTGGGATTGTTTGGCGGAAAACGGCACGCTTGTACTTGGTATTCATGAGAGTATACTTGGCGCGATGTCTGCAAAATATGAAAAGAAAGGCTTGATGTATCAAAAGAAAGGTTGAGATAAATGGATGAAGTTTTAAACATATCGGAAGAAGATTTTCGTCGGATTGTCAGTGCGGTACGTACTGCCAGCAAAGTAGACCTCATTCATTATGAACCTTTGTTGCTTTGTCATCGGTTTGAACGGTTTATGCAAATGCAGGGTTATTCTTCTGTAAGTGTATTGATTGAAAAAATCATGCAGGATAGGGTTTTTGTAGATATACTTTTGAATCGTATCCGAGTACAAACTACAGAGATGTTTCGTGACCCTCAGATGTGGCGTGAGTTGGATCAAAATGTTTTCCCGCGTCTTAAAGGTGAAAGTGTTATTAAAATCTGGGTTCCCGATGTGTGCGGCGACGACGAGCTTAATACTTTGCTCATCATGTTGGACCGCAACGATTTGCTCAGCAAGTCGATGGTTTATGCCACTTCGGCATACGCAAAGGTTTTAGCAGATGTAAAAATCGGTCAGATTGATGCCAAGAAGTTGGAAATTAGTTTGGATAACTATTCAAGACTTGAGCCTAATGGCAGTATTGAAGGTTATTTTGAACGGTTGGACAAATATACATGTTTTTCATCGAAACTTCTGAGCAACGTGATATTTATAGAGCGTAGTTTGATATTCGACAATCCGCCCGACAAAGGTTTCAATCTTGTGCTTTTCCGCAATAGGGCTTTAAATTACAGTCAGTATACAAGAAAAAGTATTATTGAGAAATTGTACAAAAGTATGATTATTGGCGGATATTTTATTTTGGGTATCGGTGAAAATCTCAAAGGATTGGAGCAGGTAACAAATTTTGTATCGATGTCAAAAACAGAAAATATATTTAGAAAGCTATAAAGTAAAAATCGATGTTAGGTGTAGTAATTGGCGGATCAGCAGGAAGTTTTCCAATAGTAACAAACATCTTGGCTGCGCTTCCGAAAAATTATCCGTATCCGTTGTTTCTTTGTCTTCACAGATTGAAACACGTAAGAACGGGATTTGTGGAAGCTTTGAGCCTAAAGAGTGCTTTGCCTATTCATGAACCTCACGATAGAGAACAAGTTTTGCCGGGACATGTATATCTTGCTCCTGCAAATTATCACATGTATATCACAACTTCGGGTACTTGTATTTCGCTTTCTACTGAGGAAGTTGTAAATCATTCAAGACCGTCTATTGATATTACATTTTGTTCGGCTGCCAAAACTTTTGGCTCAAAATGTGTAGGAATACTTTTGTCCGGAGCTAATAAAGACGGTGCTCTCGGATGCAAAGCTATCAAAGATGCTGGTGCTACAGTAATTGTACAGGCTCCCGACGAGTGTCAGGTGCGTACAATGACTCTTGCTGCCATGAAAGCTACTACTGTGGATTTCGTTTTCTCCAGTCATCAGATTATAAGCTATTTACAGAAACTTAATGGTTAATTTTTTAACAATAGGATTATGAAATTATTCGAAAAAGGTCAACGGCATATTGTTGTTATTCTTGCGATATTCATTATTATATCTGCATGTTTTTTTATGGTGACAGTTAATTATAGTTCAGAACATTTTGTTGAGGTTCGTAACTATTTTAAAATTTACCTCTTATTTGCTGTACTTAGTGCTATTGGCGTATTTATATATACAAAGAGAAAGTTTTCGCAAGCTGAAAATATAGAAACTTCGTTGTTTAACCGTAAAGGTGTAGAAGCTGCGACTCTCAAACAAAAAGAGCAGGATAAAATCGACCGCGAAGAGCAGAAACGCAAAGCTTTGGAGCAAAAACGTTTAATCGAAGAAAAACTTCTTGAGATTACTTCCGGTCTTAACGAAGAAAACGAACTTGAACCTTTTTTCGACCGTTTGCTTATCAATGTTTCAAAACCTCTTGAGATTGTTCAAGGCGTGGCTTATATTTGGGACAAAGAAAAGCAACATTTCCGTATTATAAGTACTTACGCTTATTATACTGATAAAACCGACCGAACTTTTGAGATAGGAGAGGGCATACCGGGACAAGTAGCAAAAGATCAGAAACTGCTTACTCTTGATAATGTGCCTGATAATTATATTCAGGTGGTTTCCGGTTTGGGTAACAGCTCGCCGAAACATCTTGTTGAAATTCCTTTGGTTGACAACAAACAAACCATTGCAATTTTGGAATTGGCATCGTTCTCAAAACCGGAAGTTATTCAACAAGTATTCTTTACCGGTCTCAACGAAAGAATTTCTCACAAAATAGCAAGCATGATAGAAAAGTTATAATGAAACGTGCAGTAATTATTGTTGCCGGTGGTAAAGGTTTGAGAATGGGTACTTCTGTTCCAAAACAGTTTCTGCCGGTTGCAGGAATCCCTATTCTTTGTAGAACTGTCTTGAAATTCAAACAGTTTGATCCTACTATTGATATTTATTTAGCCTTGCCAAAATCTCATTTTGAAGTTTGGAAACAAGTTTCGTTGCCATATATTCCCGATGGGATGTGTACATTGGTGGAAGGCGGCGAAGAAAGATATTTCTCTGTAAAAAATGCATTAAATCAAGTAGCGGAAGATACTGATATTGTTGGTGTTCACGATGGTGTAAGACCTTTGGTATCCGTACATACAATTGCGATGGCATATTCTGAAGCGATGCTGAAAGGAAATGCCGTACCGTGTATTGCTCCGCCCGAATCAATACGTTACGAAGACGAAGACGGAAGCAATCATCCTTTGGATCGCAACGCTGTAAAATTGATTCAGACCCCGCAAGTTTTCCATTTTGATATTCTAAAAAAGGCATATCAGTTGCCTTATACTAAGGATTTTACCGATGATGCTTCTGTGGTAGAAAAATTCGGTGAAAAAATTAATCTCATTCAAGGTGATAAACAGAATATAAAAATTACTACCTTTGAGGACTTAAATTTCGCAGAATTTTTATTTAAAAAAGACTGAATATCAAATGTTTTTAGAAGTATCAAGACGTAGCGGAAGCATCGAAATTGTTACGGGGTCGATGTTTTCCGGTAAGACAGAAGAGTTAATCCGACGGCTGAAACGTGCTAAGATTGCGGGACTTGTAACCAAAATCTTCAAGCCGAAAACCGACAATCGTTATTCAGCTGACAATGTTGTGTCTCATGACCGAAATCTTATTGAGTCAGTTGCCGTAAAACTTTCTTCCGACATCCTTGCTCTTGCCGGAGATGCTCAAGTTCTCGGTATTGACGAAGCTCAATTCTTTGATATGGAGCTTGTTGACGTTTGTCGTACATTGGCTCGCAGAGGTGTACGCGTTATTATTGCCGGTTTGGATATGGATTTTCTCGGCAGACCGTTTGGCCCGATGGCTAATTTGATGGCTATTGCCGACGATGTCGCTAAAGTACATGCTATTTGTACCCGTTGCGGTAGCTTGGCATTATATTCTCACCGTCTTACTCATGATTGCAATCTTGTTGCACTTGGTGAAAAAGATTCTTACGAACCTTTGTGCCGTGAATGTTTCCTCAAAGCATTGGCTGCAAAAAATGTTGTTCCTTCTCTTGATGAAAGTAATTCAATTAATTAGAAAAATATTTTTACTGCCGGTATTTATATACCGTGCAGTAATTTCTCCTATATTACCCGATGCATGTCGTCACAGTCCCACTTGTTCGCAATATTGCATACAAGCGGTAATGAAACACGGCATTTTCGTCGGTTTTTTCCTCGCTGCTTTCCGTATTTTGCGTTGCAATCCTTGGGGAACTTGCGGAATAGATCCCGTACCCGAAAAAGGCGAAGTTTGGAAATATATCAAAAGCTTCTTCTCAAAGAAAAACAAGTCAGAAAAATAATTGTCGTTTTTTACTTTTATTTCAATTCGTTTTCTTTATACAATCTTATTGCCTCTTCAAAAGATTTTTGACCGTTGTGATATTTCGGGTAAAGATCGTATGTCGTATTTATAATATCTTCTATCGCTGTACCAAAATCAAATGTAGCATTCTTAAAACTGTTAACATCGATACCCATACGTTTTACAAGGTCAAAATTATAGTCCGAATATCCTATTACATCGGCTACGGATGGCGAAAATTTAAAATTGCTGTCGTGTAATCTCAGACCGCTGAGATCTTTTAAATCTCGTTTCAAATCCATTTTTACACAAAGTTCTGCCAATACATACGCTTCCAAAGGCCAATCTTCTTCGTAAAACGGAATTACTTGTTTCTCTATAATCAGATTGTCTTGAAAATCGTATCCTTTGATTACTGACGGTAAGAAATTTTCAAGAGCTTTGGTATTTTCTACCGAGATATAAAAATCGTTGCAACGGTGATACATGTAAATACCGTTTGGGATGTACAGTGAAGTGCTTTTTAGCGGTGAATTTTCCGTTTTCAACAAATATTGTTCGTATTCAGTCGGCAAAATATTATCTTCCTCGTTCAGATAAGGTTCTGTAGTTGAGAAAGTATCAGTAATCACATAGTCAGAACCCAAATCCCTGAGAGTCTTTATAAGAGAAATTGCCAAACGGGTATAATTGCAACGGTATGCAGGAGCCGATTTCAATGTATATTTTGAATCGAAATTATAATTTTCTTTCAATATAATATCATCGCTACTGTCATAAATACTGCGGTAACTCTTTTTACGAAAATGATTTGCAAAGTCACGCAACGAATTTTTTTCTGACAATGCATATATTTTTTCTGTATAAAAAGTATTTGGTGATATCTTGGAAATTTTTTCTGCTGCGTCACTCAGTTCCGAAAATGTGTAATCGTTTTTACGTTTGTCTATTCGGAACACTGTATCATCTATAAATCTTGCAATACGTATATCACGCTTTATATGATTAAGATTTTCAGGTACTTCCAATAATACTTTTTCTCCGTTGTATGCTAAAAGCAATGCCGAAAAAGCATCTGTTAAGGATTTGAATTTGAATTTGAACATTTTAATTGCTAATTTTGCCAAAAATATGAAATTCTATAATGACTTCAAAAATAAAAAATAGTATTTTCGCTTTAGGCATGATTACTTTGATAGTTTTCATGACTTTTTCTTGCGCTCAGATTGGCTCTGTTACAGGTGGTGATAAAGATACTGCCGCGCCTAATCTCAAAAAAAGCAGACCTGTAATTTATTCTGCGGAATATGACGGTAAAAAGGTAAAAATCAAATTCGATGAATATTACCAGTTGGACAATGCGGAAACCAAATTCCTAATGTCGCCGCCGCATGATAGTCTGAAACCGAAAATCAAAACAAAAGGTAAATGGCTTGTAGTTAAGTTCAAAGAGAAACTCAAAGACGATACTACATATACACTTCAGTTTTTCGACGCTATAAAAGATTTCAATGAGGGTAACAAAATCGAGAATTTCAATTTTGTATTCTCTACGGGCAATGTTTGTGACTCGTTTGCAGTTGCAGGTCAAATTCTTGACGGTCAAACTCTTGAATGTCAGAAAGAAATGCTTGTAGGTTTGTATGGTGAACAAACCGATTTCTTAGATTCTGTTCCTATCAAACAAAAGCCGGATTATATTACAAGAACAGATACAGCCGGACGTTTCAAAATCGACAACGTTATTCCGGGACGTTACAAGGTCTTTGCTATGACTGATATCAACGAATCGCAACGTTTCGATCTTGAAAATGAGAAAATTGCTTTCCTCAAAACCATTATCGAAACCAAGGCTGAACGTGTTAGAAAGGTGGATTCTCTGCCTGCCGGTACTATTTTGCACCTTGGCGAAAAGGGTCACAGAATTCTGGATACTCTTTTAACAGATTCCGTTATCGTTCAAGATTTACTTTATACCACTCCTAACAACTTGTTGTTATTCAGTTTTGAAGAAGTTCACCTTATACAATATATCACAGACCGCAGTCGTGATATGCGTTCACGTTTCAAAATCAATTTCAACAAGACTGTCGGTCAGGATTCCGTAATTATTACTTATGTTGACGATACTCTCAAAAGCCCGAAAATGATTTACGATTTCAACAAAAACCGTGATTCTTTGATTGTATGGCTTACCGATACTACCGATATCAACAATGATACTCTTGAAGTAAGAGTTTCGTTCCCTACACTCGATAGTTTAAATAATCCTATCGTTGAGACTGATACTCTGAGTGTAAGATTCAAAAACAAAAAAGCAGGTAAAGGCAAAAAAGAAGAGAAACAAGAAGACACCGGAATCGATAGCCTCAGTTTCCGTTTGAAAACCAATTTCAGCGGCGATTTCGATATCAACGCATCTGTCAATATCCAAGTTCCGATTGTTTACGACAAAATAGATACTTCGCTTCTGAAACTTTACGAAGTTGTTGACAGTAGTTTTGTTGACGATATGAACAACAAAATTATGAAGGCTGCAAGATTAGATTCTGCAAATTACCGTTTGATATTCAAACGTCCTATTTTGGGTGACATCGTTTTCTATCCTACAGATTCCATTGTAAGACCCGATTGGTACAGAGCAGTTTACAGTAAAAACCGTGATACAGTTGATATCGAAGTATTGGATTCGGCTATGATTCGCAAATCCAAATTCTCAAACCTCTTGAAATACAAGAACGACTATTATTTGGGACAAGTTCAGAAAATCAGAGATTCTGTCTCAACCGAAATTATCAATCAGTCAATCATTTCATACAGTCGTCCGTCGCATGATACAATCAAAATCCTCTTGGAGAAAGTTCCGACTCGTGGGGTAGAAGTATCACCTATCAACCTTGAAAAATTCCCGGAAGACGGTATACAAGTATTGCAAGACAAAGACCATATCACATTGTTGTTGCGCGATACTGCCGCTGTCAACAAAGATACTCTCGTATTGAAATTCAATACTTTTGACCGTATGATTATCAATCCGAGAAACCAAAAACTTCAGGAACGCAATTTGAAAGATACATTGTTTGCTATCTACAAAATCAAATTCCAACGCCCGAAAAGTCAGCAGCTTATCGGTACTGATACAATGCAATTCGTATTTGAACGCAAATTGCAAACCTCGCCATCGGTTTCTATCGTAACATTCCCCGAAAAAGGTAATTCATGGTATCAAAGCTTTATCAACAACAATCGTGATACTTTTACAATAGTTACCACCGATCCCGATATTGCAAAACTTGATACAATTCCTTATGCACTTTCGTATCAGACTTTTGATAACAAAGAAAATATAATTACAAAAACAGATACACTTGAATTTGTACGTCCTAAACTTGACAACAAGTCAAACGACAAAGGAGGCGGAAGAAGACGCAAATCAGATGTCGGACTCCAAAATCAAAAAGAAAACGAAGAAGCTAAAAAAAATATGTTCACTGCAACACTCTTATTTGAAAAACATTACGAAATAACTGTTGACAGCATGAACTCAAAAAACAGAGTTTTAACCGCTGAATTCGAGCCGGAAAAACAATATCAGTTAATGATAGACGATTCCACATTTACATCGGTTTACAATACACCAAACCTTTACGTATTATCAAGCGCAAAAACTCGCGGTCTTGACTATTACGGCAAAATCACAATCAATCTTTCTAACATCGGATACATCGAACATTTCCCCGACATTCAAGAAGACTTGCCGCCGTTTGCTGAAATAGATACCGCAAGAACATTACGACGCAAAATCAATGCGCGGGATACATTACCCGTTCAATATACATCTATCGAGCAGGGACAAGTATTAGTCTGCCTTTGCAACAACAAAGGAGAAATAAAATATTCAAAATACGTAAAAGCCGACGGACCTGTAGATTTCGATTTTATATTACCCGCTGATTACAAAGTAATATTAATACACGATATCAACAGCAACGGCAAATGGGATACAGGTAAATACCTCAACAATCAATACCCAGAACGTGTTGTAGAATTCCCCAAGCCCCAAACCGTAAAATCAAAATGGCAAACGCAGGTGGATTGGAAATTGTGATGTCAAAATAAAATTGTATACACATCGTAGAGCCGCGATGCTCGCGGCTCTACATCTTTATAAAAACAAACAAAAAACAATGGCAGCAGCAAAAACAGTATATATATGTCAGGAGTGCGGTTCAACATCGCCCAAATGGATAGGCAAATGCCCGTATTGCGGAAGTTGGAACACATACCACGAAGAAATAATAGGAGATTCAAAAAAAGCCTCAAATTCAGGAGCAATACGCAACGTAATACAAAACCGTGCCGTAAAAATCTCCGAAATACAGACAAACGATGTTGACAGAATAGATACACACAACAACGAATTCAACCGCGTACTCGGAGGAGGAATTGTACCCGGTTCCGTAATCCTAATCGGAGGAGAACCCGGCATCGGAAAATCTACATTATCACTACAAATCGCTCTCAACATCCCGCAAAAAACATTATACGTATCAGGCGAGGAAAGCGCATCACAAATAAAACTCAGAGCCAACCGCTTAAAATCCTCTACTGATAACTGTTTAATATTGTGCGAAGTAACCGTAGAAAACATCATCCCGCATATCAAAGAAAACAAACCCGGACTCGTAATAATCGATTCAATACAAACACTTAGAACCGAAAACGTAGAATCATCGCCCGGTACAGTAACACAAATAAGGGAATGTGCCGACCTCTTGATACGTCACGCCAAAGAAAACAACGTTCCGATAATCCTAATCGGACATATCAACAAAGACGGAAACATCGCAGGTCCAAAAATATTAGAACACATGGTTGATACAGTACTTCAATTTGAAGGCGATTCAAGCCATGTATACAGAGTGTTACGAGGAATAAAAAACAGATTCGGTACAACAAGCGAAGTCGGAATATTCGAGATGTTGCAAAACGGATTGCGAGAAGTAGCCAACCCCGGAGAATTACTTTTACTACATCACGACAAAGATACATCAGGCGTAACAATATCAGCCGCAGTAGAAGGCTTGCGACCATTCTTAATAGAAGTACAAAGCCTTGTATCAACCGCAGCATACGGCGTACCACAACGAAGCACCACAGGATTTGATACAAAACGTCTTAACATGTTACTTGCCGTATTAGAGCGACGTGCAGGATTCAAACTCAACACAAAAGACGTATTCCTGAACATCGCCGGCGGAATCAAAGTAAACGATCCCGCGATGGATTTAGCCGTATTAGTAGCAGTATTAAGCAGCGATTTAGATATACCCGTTGATACTAGAACATGTTTTGCCGGCGAAGTAGGATTAACAGGCGAAATACGACCCGTCAACCGTGTAGAACAACGAATCACCGAAGCCGAAAAACTCGGATTCAACCGCATAATAGTATCACAATCACACGAAAAAAACGTCAACATCATGAAAAACAACATCCAAGTAATCCTTTGTAACAAAATCGAAGAAGTATTCCGTGTATTATTCGTAAAAAAACGATAAAATAACACAACTATCGCATTTACAATTGACTTTTAATATCAACCGTTAAAATGCGTTTTACCGTATATACGGTGTGTACACCGTCTCGAATATTAATATCAAATTATTAAAAAATTACCGTATATACGGTGTGTACACCGTCTTAAATATTAACATCAAATTATCAAATAAATTACCGTATCTACGGTGTGTACACCGTCTTAAATATTAATATCAAATTATTAAAAAATTACCGTATCTACGGTGTGTAACCGTCTTAAACATCAATATCAAATTATTAAATAATTACCGTATATACGGTGTGTACACCGTCTTAAACATTAACATTAACATCAACCGTTAAAATGAATTTTACCGTAGAGACGGTGTGTACACCGTCTTAAACATCAATATCAAATTATCAAATAAATTACCGTAGAGACGGTGTGTACACCGTCTTAAACATCAATATCAAATTATTAAAATAATTACCATATATACGCTGTGTACACCGTCTTAAACATTAATATCAAATTATTACGTATATACGGTGTGTACACCGTCTCGAATATTAATATCAAATTATTAAAATAATTACCGTATATACGGTGTGTACACCGTCTTAAATATTAATATCAAATTATTACCGTAGAGACGGTG
Organism: Bacteroidales bacterium; assembly: GCA_017541145.1. Classification (GTDB taxonomy): domain Bacteria; phylum Bacteroidota; class Bacteroidia; order Bacteroidales; family UBA3824; genus UBA3824. The sequence continues at coordinate 90,094 of JAFXZT010000043.1, forward strand.
TGTACACCGTCTCGAATATTAATATCAAATTATTAAATAATTACCGTATATACGGTGTGTACACCGTCTCGAATATTAATATCAAATTATTAAATAATTACCGTATATACGGTGTGTACAC
>JAFXZT010000044.1 GCA_017541145.1 Bacteroidales bacterium
AGAAATTATACAGAAACTGCCAGCAGATACACTTTCTGTATTTTTTATAGATGCCACTATTTTTGAAAATGTTGCTTGGGATACTATAAGAAAAAATTATCTCATACTTAAACGCTATGATTTAAGTATTGAAGACTTAGAAAAATGTAACTACATAATAACCTATCCATAGTACAGTCAAAAATTATACTAAAAAGCAATAAATGAAAAATTTAGTTAGCATATTATTAATTCTAAGTTTTACAATTACAAGTTGTGTACAAAAGGAGTTTAATGTTTGTTTCGATGATGACTCTACAATACTAACGTATCATACTTTTTGTGGAACAATTAAATTAGAAGTAAGTCAATCCTATGATCAGCTCATCTATCTTGAAGCAAAATGCGATGTAAGCGATACACTTACGTTTTATAAAGATTCCATAAAAATTATTTATCGAAACAATATTGTTCCTATATTTGAGATTTCAAAAGACACAAAGTTGTTCGGTTTTAAAACAATAGATGCACCAATCGCAAATTTAAAAAGTGGCGATTTAATAGCGGTAGGTTGTTTTCTTAAAGACTCTATTTTCAACTACCCCGACACCATTCATGTTTTCACAAAAGGAGCCTTTTATTATAAAGAGAATCCTATTGAGATTGAAAAAATAAACATCATAGTAAAAAAAAATAAAAAAGACCATAGCTGTAACTCTGTAAAACAATATAATACCAGTGAGAATAGTCAGACGGCAATACGATACCTTCCTTCGTTTTCTGAAATACCAGAAAATATTTTATGTAATATAGAAAAGATGGGAAATGATGATTCTGAAGTAATCAATAAATATGAAGCAGAATATTTGAATTTTATTTTTCGAGCAAAAAGGGACAACTTTGATTTTGAGGGGAGGAAAGTTGGCTTTATTCTGTCAAGTTCGAAAAAAAATAAAAAACATTATTTTCAAGAGGAAAGGAGTCGTTATCTTGACCGCTTAGATCCAAGTTTTGGACAATTATTTATATTTAATGAAGTTCAAAAAGAAGAATGTGGTTACGATGCGGCAATTGTGTATTGGTGTAAATTTGTAAAAACGCCAGATGAAGTTGTTTCAATATTGAAAAGTAAAAGTCGTTGAAGACAGAAAGTAACAGAAAGAGGAGGAATTCTAATTGTTGTGAGTATTATATTTAATACAATAAATTATGAGAGTACTATTTGTAATATTTTTTACTTTGTTTATACAAAATGCTATTGCTTTACAAAACATTGTCATATCTGATAACGATAAACTTATATTTTATGATATGGAGCGCAATATTCAAAAAGAGATAATTTCGATCAATAATCTTGAACTCTGGGAATTTGGATGTTGCTACCATCACGACAACAAATATATTGTAACATTATACAAAAAGAATGATTATTATTTCTTTTATCAAAATAAATTTTTATCCGAAATTATTGTGGAATTTGACGAAAATGATGTGACATTAAAAAATGACACAATAATAGAAAATAAATATTTCTATAGAGTTTCTAATTCTGAATTAGAGCATCTTTCTATAACAAATATAGAGGATTTATATTGTAATAAAATACAGATATTAAACAATATGGGATTTGTAGAAACCAAAGACAGCAATGGAAATATTTTCTCTATACTTGAACCAAAACAAATTGATAAAGGTTATAAAATAGGATATTTTAATCCATCTTTTTCTTCTGATAGGGAAAAAATAATCTGTGAGAGAATTGTTGGAAAATATGATTGGAGGAAAATAAAAGAGCTTCCGACTATTGTGGAATATAATATACACAAAAATGAATTTAAGGATTTTTATATTGAAGGCTGTTGTCCATTATATTCAAACGACGATAAATATATTTTATATAAAAAAGGAAATCAGTGTTTCGTATATGACACTAATAGCAATGAGAATATTTTTTCTTGCAATGCAACCCAAGCAATATGGGTAGAATGAAATCGAATATGCCATTTATAACACGGGAATTTACAATGTTTTGGCATCTCAATCATATAAAGTATTAAAATGAAAAAGTTATTATTATTAAATATTGTGTTTTTTCTACATTCATGCTCTCTATATAACCAAGATGTATTTATCAATGATGTAGGAGATATATCATATCAGAAACTTTCAACAACTTCATTTGGTGCATCTGAAGATGACGTATTTGGCATCGCTCACTATTTTGGTGGCAATCATTTGGTGATAGATCGATACAAACTGCACATTTACAACAGTGTATTTTCTTATCAAACTAATATTCCCATATTGCGATATTTCCTTTTTTTCTAAAAAATTAAATTATGAAAAGTTTTCTTTCTATACTATTTCTGACTATATGTTGCTCTGCCATAGGTTATTCTCAGGCGAATAGAACGATTTATAGTCAAAATGATACGATTATTCTTGTGGATACTAATCTAAATGTTATTATTGATGATTTAACAATAACGACAAATTGCCCACAAGAAAAAGATAGCAATTTGGTATATATATTAGACGGATTATTACTAACAAGTAAAGATTTCTATGAAATTGGTAAAATAGGAACTTCATGCAAAATAAAACTGAAGGAAAAACATGTGAATTTGAAAAGTAGATTTGTTTATTTAATAAATGGAGAAAGGGTTAAATATGCTAAACGAAGAAAAGAATTAAAATTGATAAATGATAAATTCATTTGTAAATTTAAAGCTTACACTCCTAATGAAGCACTTGAAGCATTTAACATTCAAACCAAACATGGATTAATTGAAATAGAGGAATGTGAAAAGAAAAAAAAATAGTGTTGTATATAATTTCAGAAGATTTGGATAGTACCGCAAATTCTACAACTCGTTACTCCAAAGATAGGTTATTTTCGTTCCATATACGATTGCAGAATGATAGTGGCGCTGATGCTATCGACAACTTCTTTGTTTTGGCGGTCTTTTTTCTTCATGCCGCCTGCGAGCATTGCTTGGTGGGCAAGGGTTGAGGTGAATCGCTCGTCGATTTCGCTGATGGGCATTTGGGGAAATTCCTTTTGAAACTGTTTTTCAAAGATTTTTACATATTTGGCGTTTTCCGAAGGCTCGTTACGGAGCGTTGTCGGCATTCCTATCACTACGTGGTCAACTTGTTCCTTTGCAAAATAATCTTTCAAAAACGTGATTAAATCGCAACTCCTGACAGTCGTCAGTGAGTTCGCAATGATTTGCAACGGGTCGGTGACCGCAATTCCCGTGCGCTTCGTTCCGTAATCTATAGCAAGTATTCGTCCCATATCAATGCAAACATACATCTCTTTTGTCACATATAAAGCAAAATTGTACTATTTTCTGCTTTATGAACAGATTCTTATTTATTTTATTAATTTTGCACGCTAATTTAAATGTACAGGACATAACATGGCAGACGATTTACTAAAAAAAGTTATCGCTCACGCTAAGGAATACGGTTTTATATTCCCTTCGAGCGAGATTTACGACGGCCTTGGAGCCGTTTATGATTACGGACAAAACGGTGTTGAACTGAAAAATAACATCAAACAATATTGGTGGAACGCAATGGTTCGTTTGCACGAAAATATTGTCGGGATTGACTCGTCAATTTTCATGCACCCAACCATTTGGAAGGCCTCAGGTCACGTTGACGCATTCAACGATCCGTTGATTGACAACAAGGACTCGAAAAAACGCTATCGTGCCGATGTGTTGATTGAGGAAGAACGCGAAAAACACAACCAAAAGATTCTCAAGGAAATAGAAAAAGGTCGTAAGAAATTCGGCGATGCGTTCGACGAGGCGAAAGCACGCGAAACGAACCCGAACATTCTTCGTGAACAGGCAAAGATTGACGAAATTACAAAACGCTACGATGAGGCATTGAACGCCAACGACTTGGAGGCAATGCGCCAGTTGATTCTTGATTTGGGCATTGTGTGTCCTATTTCGGGAACGGCTAACTGGTCGGAGGTTCGTCAGTTCAACCTTATGTTTGAAACAAAACTTGGTTCCACTGCCGATGGCGCAAGTTCAATTTATTTGCGTCCAGAAACGGCTCAAGGTATTTTTGTGAACTATTTGAACGTACAGAAAACTGGTCGTATGAAGATTCCGTTCGGTATCGCACA
>JAFXZT010000045.1 GCA_017541145.1 Bacteroidales bacterium
CAAAGTTCGGAAGTTTTTTTGAAACTGCCAAATTTATTTTTGCAACTTTTTGTTTTTTTTAATTTATTTTCAAATCTGGGTTTGGATTATTGATTTTCAACCTAAATTTGAAAGTTTAAAAAAGCGGTGTTTTAATTTGTCAATGTTCGTATTTTGTTTCGTCGCGTATGATTGTTGGTGTCAAACGCGAGTGCAAAGTTAAGAAGTTTTTCACTCTCCAACCAAATTTTTATTGTTAACTTTGGGTTAAAAATTTGGTCGTTTTCAACTGTTTTGAAAGAGCTTGCTGACGTTTTTAAGGTCGCTGTTTTTCTCATTTGCGGGTGCAAAGGTAAGGGCTTTTTTTCACTTTCTCCAAATTTTTTTGAGTTTTTTTTTGATGTTTTTTTTTGCACGCTGAGAATGTGTGAATTACGAGAAAGATAAATCAACTTTCGCAAGTGATAATTTAACCACGGAAAACTATATATGTAAAAGAAATCGAAGAAAAAAATTAAAATTTTCTCGATTGGGAAAACACGAAACATATTGAATTGAAATTCTAATTCTGTGATTTCCGTGTTTTCTGTGGTAAAAAAATGTAAAAGCGAAACTTCAGTATTAGAAGTCACTGCTACGAGGCGAACGATGTCAAACGAAAATGGAAATCCACGGTTGATTATAATAGAGCCTTCCACGCTCCAATACTACAAAAAAAGCATCGAACAAAGAATCTTGCTCGATGCTTTAATATAGTTTTTTAACGATTATTCTAAATTTATTCTTTTGGTCTTAATGTTGCAATTAATTCAAGAACTTGCTCTTTGGTATAATCTTCTTTTATTACTTCACCATCTTTATAAGTAGATAATTTTCCGTCAGACCATCTATAAAGTGTTGCAAAATTATTTTTCGGATCTTGGTACTCGAAAGATTCTATTGTGCCATCATTATAATAAATAGTCATAAAATTAGTATACCAACCTATCTCACGCGGATAATAATAATTTTCATATTCTATAACACCTTTTTCATAACGAATAGCAGCCTGTATACCGTTCTCATAATAAATATCTTCGGAAGTTTTAACTCCATCATTAAACCAACAAATTCTTTTCGTTTTTCCTCTCTCTGAACATTCAGAATAACTAGTAAGAACATGCCCACTAAAATTATTATCGAAATGAATTACACCTGACGGATAATAAACCTCTTCCTCAAAATAACCTTCATAATTAGATTCTGAAAATTCAGAATACGTAATTTTATTATCAAAATCACCAGTTAAATTAAATGATTTTTTTCTACACAAATTACCTTCTGAATAATAATTTTTGTAATATCTATATGATAAATTATTATAAACAATGGCGTATGACTTTACTGTATATTCAACTCCATCAATAGTTTCCTTGTTTACGTTAAGAAGTACAAAGTCTCCAAGAGCTTCATTTTTTTCTGAAATCAAATCCCATGAAGAACCGTTGAAAACGTATGATTTATTGTCTGTTGTATTGTAATACGCCCAACCTTTTTCCGGATTTGCAGGAGCAGTTTCAAATGCACCTTTCCAAATTGGGGTAACATAAACTTCAATAATTTCTTCCGATTCTTTTTTGCAACCGGTAAATGTTGCGAGTAATACTCCCAACATCAAAATAAAAATCTTTTTCATATCTGAATTTTTTATAAGATTAATCTATTTTAAAAGGTCTTAAACTCTCAATTAATTTAACGACATCCTCTTCAGTATAATGATATTTCGATGATATTATATCACCATTTTTATCATAAGTCGTAAAAACATAACCAGCAGTAGACCATTCATATTTTAAATAATAAGAATCACCATCTTCTTCATTATATTCAAACTTACTTACTTTGTTATCATGATCATAAACTATGTACATAAATGAAGCTGAATTTCCTTCTTTCCACCATACTTCCGAACACACAAAATCATAATTTAACCAAGCTTTATATACTCCATCTTCTGAATATAAATACTTATCTCTTACTTTTCCATCATTAATTCGTATTTCACTTTTTTTATTACCATTATCATAATACGAATAATCTATTCGCCAATATTCTTTTCCATCTAAATCGTAATGAACCATACATAAAGGTCTATCATCTTCTGAATATAAATACTTATATCTTACTTTTCCATCAGAAATTTGTATTTCACTTTTTTTATTACCATTATCATAATACGAAAAATCTGTTCGACTAGATTCTTTTCCATCTAAATCGTAATAAACCACACATAAAGGTCTACCATCCTCTCTATATTCACTTAAAGATGACAAATTACCGTAAGAAGTGTAAGATTTATTAAAATTTACTATTCCAGTAGGATAGTAAACTTTTTCAGAATAAGATTTTTTGAAATCTTTTTCAGAAAATTCGTTGTACGGAGTAACTACACCGTTTTCATCTGCTCTAACACTGAATGACTTTTCGATATACAAATAGTTATCGTAATAGTAATTCTTGTAATAATCGTAAAACAAAGAATCACCACGAATTACAGCGTAAGATTTTACTGTACATTCTTTTTCATAAACAGTTTCTTTGGTTTCTCCGAGGAAAATCAATCCGGTACGGCTTTCGTCGATGTCAGACATCTTATTCCATTTTTTACCATCAAACATGTATGACTTTTGGTCAACAGTGTTGTAATAAGCCCAGCCGGCTTCTGCATTTTCAGGGGCTTTTTCCAACGAGCCTTTCCAAACAGGTTTTTCGTAAACCTCTTTAATTACTTCTTCCGTGTCGTCCTTGCAACCGGAAAATGTTGCGAGCATTGCTCCCAACATCAAAATGAAAACTCTTTTCATCTTAGTCTTTTTTTAATATTTATAATTTGATAAAAATATTTACAGCGGCAAAGGTACAAATAAATTTCAAATAAAAAAATCTAAATGTAAAAGCTAAAAAAAAAAATTCTACGTTTCTTTAACACCAGAAATCATGAAATATGTTTTTAATCTGTATAAATAGATGTAAATTAATACAAAAAGGTCGCCCTAACAATACAACCGATGTCAAATAAAAACATCACAACAATTCAGGACGGTATTCAAAATGCATTGTATCGAAATGATACCAACGTCCGCCCCATATAAAACCATGTTTTTCAAATACTTTTACAATTTCCAACGGTATTTTGTTAACATAAATTATAAAATCAGTCTCCGATTTACCTTTGTTTTGCCAAAGCCAATAAGAGCTGTATGACACATTGATATCAATCGCAATTCCATAACTGTGAGCACTTTGACGTTTTGCGCCCCTCACCTGCCGCCAATAAAACGACGAGGCTTTTTCCAAATATTTTTTCAAATGTGTTTTTTCTGACAATTCCTTGGCTATAACTTTCAGTGTATCAGCTACTCCATTGATTTTTGTAATTGGAATCTGTTGACCAAACCAATTTACTTTTACAAGATTTTTAGAAACCTCAGCCGCCGAATTTCCGTACATCTTTTTGTAAAATTGTTCACTCCGTCCGCGACCGCAATCATTCAGATATTCAGGCTTTTGCAAAATTGTATCATATTCAAACGAAAACATATCTTCGATGTCACAATCATCAAGTTTTTCAATGAAAGATTTTTCACGGCAATCATCATAAATTATTTTGTCACCATCAGGAAAAACGATGTAATTATCAACATATTTCAAACCCAAATTGGAATAAACCGAGAGAATTTTCCTCGCGCCAAAAGGTATTGTATCTGTAACAGATGTTAAAGTATCTACTTGATTTACAATTTGATTCGTAGAAGTAGAAACACACGAAATCAGAAAAGGAATTATAATAAAAAGTAATTTCATATTTTTAGATTTTTAAATTCAAATGTAAAAATATTTTGCGAGAACAACGCCAACAAGTCGAAAAAAAATGTTGAAAAACAATTACTTTACCTTCCGGCGAAGGCTTAACAAAAGAAGGTTACAAGTTTTTGGGTTGGAGTTTAACTGAAAACGGTGACATCATCACAGAATACACTGTTAACGAAAACGAAGTAACGATTTAAAGAATCGATTTTCGGTTATGACAGATATTGGGATGCTATCAGTACCGCAAAAACTCTTGCAACGGGAAAATATGACGACGGATTAAAAGCGGGCATCAGGAAAGGCGAAAAACAAAAGCCTTCGCCATGGCACTTATGATGAAAGCGGACAACAAACCGATAGATAAAATCATAAGATACACAGATTTAACCAAAGAAGAAATTGAAAAGCTGTAAAAAAACAATTATCTCACAAATCGAAACGAATTACAACATAAAGTATAAAAAAGAGATGTCATTTTTTTTGACATCTCTTTTTTTGTAATGTTTTTAGAATGATACTGTAAGTTTTACACCGAAATTTGCCGGCGCACCAGCCACAAATGTCGGGAAACCTATTGCTTGTCCGGCATTTCCCGCGTCAATAATATACTGAGTATTTGTCATATTTTTGCCCCACAAACTGAAATCATAAACAAGATTTTTTGTTGTCCAATTCAATCCGAGAGTTGCATTTACAACACCGTACTCATCTTGAGAAAGTTCTTCAACATTGGAATCATCAAAATACATCTTGCTACGATACGAAAAATTAGGTCTGAAATATGCCATAAGATTATCTTTTATCGGAACTGCCACGTCAAATCCGAAATCACAATAATAATCCGGACTTAAACGGAATCTGTTTCCTGCAAACTCCTGAGCGTTGCCGTCTTCATCTTTGTTGGCAAATCTACCATCAAAAAATGTTACATCACCAAAAGCTGTAACGTAACGTTTAAAATGATATTTCAAAGAAACTTCTGCACCTTTGCCATTAGCGCGACCTTTGTCGTTGGTACGATATTCACGATTTCCTTTTTCTGTGGTATAATATGCAGAACTTTGGAAATGTCGCCATTGATAATAGTAAACAGAAGCCGCATACTGAAATGTATTTTTCAACATGTTACCTTTCAGACCGAGCTCGTAACTGTAAGTCTCTTCAGGTCTGAGTTTTAATGAAACATCAGGTGAACTGAAATAAACAACGCCCGGACGACGACCTTTTGCAATCGACAAATATACGTTGTTGGTTTTATTGAGCATGTAGTTAGCAATAAAACGTCCTACCCAAGAAAAATAATCTTCACCAACCCAAGGAGTCTCACCACCGGAATTTTTATAAAGCATGGTTCCAACCACCGGAGCTACCATCGAAGAAGAATAATATCCTGTTCGTTGTAACTCGTAAGTACCACGCAATCCGAGAGTTAAATACAAGTTGCCAACTACATTCCAACTTACGTCGGCAAAGATGTCAGATTCTAAGTTATGAGTATAGTTGGTTTGATTTTCTTCATAATTATCTGACACTTCAAGCGATGACAATGCAGACAAAGACGAAAGTCCGCTGCCGATATCCATTCCGCCTAAAAGTTGAGCCGCTGATTGACCTTGCAAAAGTTGTGCTGCCTGTTGATTGTTATCAAGTATTGATTGTAAAGTATTTACCAAAATACCGCTGACAATATTCTTGGTATCGCCCACAAAATCAGGTGTTGCAGACCACTGAGAACCTTTGAACCAAGTATCAACTTGAGTTTCCATCGCCGTTTGAATTTGTTGTGTTGCGTTGGCATTAAACCCATCAAACAAATCACTTGCTTGTTGAAGAACAGCATCCGGATATCCTTGTCCTTTCAAATTTTCTAACATCTGTTGCTTGTACGCTGCAATAGCATTTGAAACTCCTTGCGAAACCTGAACCGGCAATTGCGTAAGTTGCGACTGTATTGACGGTGCTACAAGAATCGGGAAAACGTATTGTAAATTACTGCCCAACACAATTTTATGTTCACAAGTTTCGTACAAAGTTCCGGCTCCCACAAAACCGTTGAGATTGCTGCCGTTTGTCCAATTCAATCTAAATTCTTCACTGAATTGCAAACTTTCAGCTTTCTCCTCACAAGTTAAAAGCGGGAGATATGTACCGTCCGCATCGAAAAACTCGTCAGCGTATGAGGCTCTCACACCAAACGTGTTGGAGATGTTGACATTAGGATTAATTTGATGATCGAAATCAAAAGTAAGACCTCCGATGTGACGTTTTACACCGAGAGAAGTACCGCCGTTGAGATACGCATCTGTAAAAGGAGAAAGATCGCCGCCTTCAGGAGCTATTTTGTTTGACTTGAAACTTACACCCGGAGTGTTATCGCCCTGATAATCAACGATAAAATTAAAACTTGTTCTTTCGTTTTTAACCAGACTAGTACTATTTCTAATAGCGATTGTTTGTTTACCATTAAGACGACCGCCGTCCAAATTCTTGATATAACCGTCATGATAATCATAACAAAATGCAAAACGGTTAGCCAATTTTTCACCAATAGGCGTATTCACAAAACCTTGAACTCCATGTTGATTGTAACCGCCGTAATTAAGCGAAATATTTGCAGATAAATCTCTTTGGGGTCGAGCCGTAATATAATGCACAGCACCGATTTCAGCACCACGACCGAAAAGTGTTCCCTGAGGACCTCGCACAATTTCTATACGCTCCATATCGAAAGATTCAACCACTGCACTCTGCATTCTTGAAACCGAAACGCCATTCATAAACACAGAAATACGAGGTTGAAAAAAACTCTCCATACCGTCGGAAGTTACACCACGGATAGAATATCCCACTTTATTTTGACCTTGGATAATTGCATTAAAACCAGGAACAAAGCTACTGATTTCGTCGATTTGAGCAACATTAAGCTGATTAAGCAAAGTATGGTCAAACGCCGTTACCGCAAGAGGTACTTCCACACTGGTCTGAAGTCGCTTCTGCGTACTTACGAAAATTTCCTGAAGTTTTACAACAACCTCAGGTTCAAATTGTACATTAGTCTTACCGTCAGTAGCAACCAAAACTTTGGTCGGAAAACCGGCGTACTGAAATACCACATTGTTGTCCTCATACTCTTTCGGGATAACAATATGATAACTGCCATCCGTCTTTGAAAGCGTCATAATATTTGTTCCTTCCACAATAATCAAAGCACCGATAAGAGCTTCATTGTTTTCATCGGTAACAATTCCCGTCATAGTCTTTTGTCCGGAACAAACATTAGTAAGCGCCATCACAACAGCTAAGAACATTAATTTTTTTAATTTCATCGAATATTTTTTTTATCAAAAGTTATAAAACACGAATAGGGAAATCTTTTTTTTACAAAAAAATCGTTATCTCATATAAATTAAAACGTTGCAAATCTATGGAAAATTTTATAAAAATAAAACGTTTTTTAACAGTTTTTTTAGGATAAAAAAATACAAACAAAAAAATCAGATTAATTATCCTTAATACGCAGAGTTTTAGCTGTATAACTGCATTTTGTACCGGTACTGAAACCAAGACCGAATGTTAAATCTGAAACGCCGTTGGTTGCCATAATGCGCGAATAGTTAAGTGTTAAAACCAAACGACCGGTCAAAAACATCACTCCCGCCTCAATATCCAAACCTTTTGCGATTCCGGGTGTAAAATATTCTTCATTAAATTTATACATCTTTGCGAATTGAGCATAACCACCCGCAGCATAAACAGCCCATTTGTTACGATCGTGAAAACGGTAAACACCACCGACATTTCCTACCAAACTTTTGGGCGTAAGTTTCTTTGATTCAGCGTATTGTTCGGATGTTAAAACACTTGTTTCCTGCAAAGAACTGAGTTTACTTTTAGAATCAAAAGCTGTCATCGAAAATCTGAAATCAGCAATAAAACCCCAATAATTATCGTAAATATGTCCGCCAAAAAATCCGAATCTGTTAAGGAAGGAAGTAGCTAATCCACCGAATGTTATGGCACGACGAGCCAACCGGACGTCCAAAATTTTGGTTTTGGAGTTCGGAACATAAATTGGAATTCTGTATGCTTTTTCGTAACCCGGACTTGTAACTGTAACAAAACAACGTCCCAAAACTCCCGACACGGGCTGATCGTTGTCAACTACAAATGTCTCGTTTTTGTTGATTATTTCTGAATTATAAAATACCGGATTTGCCTTAATAACAAGTCCGCCAAATTTCAAAGAATCGTTGCGAATCTCGTTTTTCGAGATATTGTAAATTGTTTTGAGCGAAGTTTTATGTCCTTTGTAATCAACATAATACGACGGATTGGAACCACGAATTACTTTCACCATTTGCGAACCTTTGAAATCAGTACCGTTTACGATAAGATTTGTAAAAGCCTCGTGATGAACCGTTAACGTTACAAAATCTATCGGAAGTTTCAACCTAAGTTCGTAAGTTGTATTTGGCGTAAATTGACTTCCGATTGGCAAATCCACCGGATAATACAGATGTCCGTATTTGGTAGTGTCTGTCAGATAAAAAGTTATGCGATTGTCAGTGGTGTTGTCTTTTGGCAAACGGACATAAAGCAAACCGTAACGAACCTCTTCTTCGGCTTCCAAAGTTAAATTGTGCCCTTCCCAACGGCAAGGCAATGTAAGATTCAACTGCACCCAATCGTAAAGCGAATCTTGCGCAGTCAAAACTTTGGAAATACTGTTGGAAACTTTGTACAATTCCACTTGAAATTCATAAAATTTCATTTCGTGTTGAGGCAATTGTACCAAAACTTCGCAAACATGTCCCGCCACAAGATATTTTTTCTCGATAGTGATATCCAAATCGTTATACTCTTTTGTACGTAAAGTAAGATGGAAATCGCTACCGTCGCCAACATGAACACGGTAACGGTAACCATTGAAAAAATTATGGTCTTTACGAAACCAAGTACCCGTGAGAAACTCCACTCCGTAAAGCGGAATTACAAAATCTACGGCAACAAGTTTTTTGTCGTAAGAAGTGCCGTCATCAAGGCGAACTTCCTGTAATTCAGGCCTTGCGAGTGCTACATTGTGGGCTGTATTGATTTGATATGATAAATTTTGTTTACTTTGTCCAAACAAATCTACGCTCAAAAACAATAATATTAACAAGCAAAAAATCCTCATTCTAAAACAAAATATAAAATTGAGTCTCACGAATTGTAGTTTCAAAAATTATTCCTTAATAAAATATCCACGCGAATTTGGCGTATCAATTTTTGCGAATGTCTTATCTGTCAGTTTGTTAACATCTGATAATTCTATACATCTTTCAAACATCAAATCTGATTTTTTCACAAAAGAAACATCAAATTTTTCGGATGCAATTACTTTTTTCAGCATCTCACAATCATAAAACATCTTCGACATGTTGTCAACTTTTGAAGTTTCAAATTTGGAAAGATTAAGCGATTCCAAAACTTTGCAACCGGCAAACATCTCTTCCATTGTTGTGACTTGAGATGTATTGAATGAATTCAAATCAAGGAAACTTATCTTATTGCAATTCAGAAACATCCGCGACATCGACGTTACTTTTTTTGTATTGAAATTGTCACCAAAATATACATTTTCCAAATTAGAACAATTGGCAAACATCGAGGTCATATCGTTAACATTTTTTGTATCAAAACCGGAAAGATCTATTTCGGAAAACGATGTATTTGCAAACATTCCTGCACATGTATTCAACTCCACGGGATTTTTGCTAAAGTAATAAATATCACCGGCTTCTGTCCACATCTTCAAACCTTTAGGATACTCGTCAACACCGTTTTCCGGAATCAAAGACGAATATACCAATCGCGGATTTTGCTGACAATTTCCATTTTTTATATAGCTTTTTATTATATCGGCGATGTTGTTTTTTGGTTGTTTGACTGTTTTTTGTGGTTCGCGCCCTTTGAATAGCGACATCAATTTGAAATAAATCCAAAAAACAGCTGCCAACAAAATTAAAAATGTGATTAAATATTTCATAATTCCTTGAAATTTGATAAATGCAAAATTAAAAAATCAGAATAGAACAAAAAAGAATTATGAAACAAATTAAACAAAAAATACGCCGTTTATGTAAAAAAAACAGCGTATTTTAGTGTAAAAATTACAATGTACTATAAAAATATCTGTCGATAACTTCGCAAACACCATCTTCGTCGTTGGTGCGCTGCGTAACAAAATCGGCAACTGCTTTCACTTCGGGCTGAGCGTTTGCCATCGCACACGATGTACAAGCTGTTTTCAGCATCGAAATATCGTTGAAACCGTCGCCAACTGCCACTGTTTCTGCCGGATTGATATTTTTTATTTCAAAAAGTTTTTTCAATGATGCGGCTTTATCAACTCCAAGCGGCATTATTTCAATAAAATACGGTTCACTACGATAAATACTCAATTTGCCGTTGTATTGCTGTTGAAGCTGTTTTACAAATACTTCGGCTTTTTCCGGTGGCGCAGTCATCAGACATTTGTTAACCGGAATTTTCCTGAAATATTTTACCCAATCGTCAACGGTTTTTATTCGCATACGATTGAGTTTCTGCTCTTTAGTGATATATTCATCAATATTTGTACCGCAAACAATTTTGTTGTAATCGTATGAAGCGATACCGCAACCGTTGTCCTGAGCAAACTGCAAAAGTTCAGGCATGTATTCTTTCGGGAAAAGTTGTTGATATACAGTTTCTTTCCAAGCAAGATCGGAAACTACTGCCCCGTTGAAACTTAGGATGTAACTTTCGTAACGACGGAGTTTCAGTTCCTCTGCTATCCATTTTACACCAAATGTAGGACGACCCGTGGCAAGTATTATTTTGTGTCTGCGCATTTGCATCAACAAAAGTGACCAAACTAATTTGGTACTGATTTCTTTTTTACTATTTACCAAAGTTCCGTCTACATCTAAAATCAAATACATAACTATTTAGCTATTAATTTATTAGTTTTCATCCGCTCAATATACTGCTGAATGATTGCCCTAATTTGCGTTTCCATAAACGGCAATTGCGGGAAATCTTCTTTTTGAGCTATAAGATTGTGCTGTAATGTAAAATCTTTTTTATAATCAAATATTCCAAACAATTCTTTATTTCTGTACTCAATCATCAATGTATCAAGATAATACATAGAATTTCCGTTTCTATCGTTGAAAACAAAATTTACAAAATTAGCAGAATCACGGTCAAAAACATTTTTACCGAACGAGAAAACCGGTTTTTGATAATTGAGAACCGACAACAACGACGGCGTAATATCTGTCTGCTGCATAATTCTGGTAGAATCGCATCTTACAGGCAACTGTCCGCCCGGAGTATAGAAAAATATCGGTATCAAAAATCTTCCCATCTCGTTGTTGAAATCGTCACGACATGTCGGTCCGGTGTGATCCGCCGTAAAAACAAATATTGTATTCTTGAACCAATCTTTGTCTTTAACTTTTTCAAAAAAACGTCTGAGCGAATAATCAAAATATCCTACAGTTTTGCACATCGGAACCGGACCTTCAGGAAATTTGTTTTCGTAACCTTTCGGCAATGGGAACGGATCGTGAGATGTTGCAGTAAAAACGGTTGACATAAACGGTTTTCCTAACTTGGCGATGCTGTCGGTTGAAACGGCAAAATACTGTAAAAACGGTTCGTCAAAAATTGCCCAAGTTCCGTCGAAATCTTCCGAATGATTGTACTCATCCATTCCGTAATACGACTGAAAACCGGCATTATTTGTAAAACCGTTGAAAATCATTGTCTCGTTCGGAGCACCGTGGAAAAATGCTGTGTTGTAACCTTCGTCCGCAAGCATAGCCGGCAAACCTTGTACAGTATTGTTTGAATAAAAATAATAACAATACGGCTCAATATAACGAGGAATTCCGGTTAAACTTGCCGGCATACAATCCACTGATCTTGAACCGTTTGCGAACGAATATTCAAAACTGTAACTTTGAGAAATCAACGAATCCAAAAACGGTGTGTAACCTTTGAAAGTTCCGTTGTCAAGATGATGATTGTAAAATCCGGTATACTCTCGCGAAATTCCTTCCATAAGAAACATCACAACATTGTATTTTTTCATCTCGCCACCGTCGGGATTGAGATTGCAAACCGGATAAAACAATGAATCGAGCTTGGAACTTTCAAAAAATTGAGGATTTTCGTAATCAACTATACTACAAGTAGTTAACAAAGTAAAAGGCGTATTAAGAACTATCGCAGCATGAAAAGGTTTTTTACAATAAATATCAGCACCATCCATACAAATAGGATGCATTTTCCAATTGTAACCGCCTCTAAATCCGCCGATTGTAAGCACTACCGCAATTACGAAAAAAGCAGAATTCAAAGGATAATAGACTTTTGATTCCGGATAATCGTCGTCGTCTTTATCTTTTTTTATCGGATTGTAATACAATAAAATCATGGCTGAAATCATCGCAATTCCAAACAACCATGCTTGCCAATACGACACAACACTATGCAAAAGTATACTTCCCCAATTGCTTTCACCGCCGAATTCAGAAAAGAACATCGCAGTAGTACGACGACCGCCAAATTCAAAATATACAACGTCAGCTACGTTTACAAAAATTGCTATTGCATTAACAATCAAGAATATATATTTTACTACACGTTGATATTTTACGGTATTTCGCTGTTTAATTGGTACAAACTGCATCAAAATACATAGTATATTGATATAACTCAACGCCGAAAGATCAAAACGAAATCCGCCTTTGCTCATCGTAATCATATCAGGAAATGTAACATCCTGAAACGACGAAATATTCATCCAATAAAAGAACCATCTGGTAAGCATGTAAATTACAAGAACAGTCAAGAAATTTACAAGCATAACAAATCCGGGCTGTACTCTTATCGATCTAAATAATGTCCACATCGCAATTTACTTGTTAATAATCTTTAAATCAATCAGTTCTTCTTCTGTAATTGACGGTAATCCGGGAGATTGAATCATTTTCAAAACCACAAGACGACCAACTTTCAAGGCATCACATTTGGTCTTGAACACCTGACGGCCTTCTACACAAGGTATTACATGTTGTGAAATTACTTTGCGACCGTTGAAAGCCACAACGTATCCAAAACCGCCGTCTTCGTCTTGTGTTTCTACATGAAAGTTCAAATTGCCGGAAACCACGGTATCAAATACCAAAGGTTGCGACGAATTATTGCTTTGATTATCAGCGTTTTGATTACTTGAACAAGCAAATGCCGCCACAATAAAAAATGTCAACAAAAAATAAAATAACTTCTTCATTTTTTATGTATGTTGTTAGAAAATTCTACTCAAGAAATACGATCTCTTGACAGTCCATTGCGACAATGGAATTACGAATCCGATGTTGGCATATACAATAACCGAACTGTTGTGAGCGAAAGGGTTGATTGTCTGATAGTTGCCTTCAGTTCCAACTTTTATTTCATAATTCTTATCAAAAAGTCCCATCGGCTGAACTCCTAATCGGAAATTTAATGTTGTATAGTTGAACCCGACATAGATTGGAAATGTCAACAACTTGATAGCTTCCTGATCATCAGTAGATCTTGTACGACCTTTTTCGTTTGACATCTTTTGAGAAGTAATGAAATTTAAATTGAGGTCAACTTCCGTACCTACCAAAAAGTAAAATTGATCTTTGTAAATTTCCTGACCAAATTTTACATAAAACGGGATTCCCAATGTCATTACTCGCTGAGTTTCTGTAAGTTTGGTTTTACGGTCAGCAGTCTGATATTTTGCTGTCTGACCTCTTGAAGAAAAGTTGACTCCAACTACAAAACCTAATTTGTTGTTGTGCAAATCGTGATTGAACAACAATCCGGCTGTAAAACCCGGTGTACAAGAAATCGTTTTTACAGGAAAAATCGGAAAGTTTTCTCCATTGTTAGAAATATACTTGTAAAAACATGTATCCGGTGTGCCGGAAAAACTGCTGTTGAAACTAAGTTCGAGTGCAAAATAATCAAATTCAAACTTTTTTCCTTTTTGAGCTTGTACTGCAAAAGGAAGTATTGCAAGTAAAAACAGTAATATTTTTTTCATTTTTGTAAATCTTTCAGCAAAAAAAATTAAGGACGATAACACCAAAGAGCATTTGTATATTTTGAAACATAATCCACGTTTCGCAATTTATCGCCGTCACCGAAGTAGCCGCAACCTAAATAAGCACGGTCGCCGGCATTAATACAAAACGCACGCGAAATTCCCGGAGCAATCAAAATATTTTCATCCAAAGGATCGGCTTCCTCAAGTCCGTTTTTATAATCAGAAACCATCATTATACGATTGTTTGTAAGATCGTATTTAAACATGTCAGCTTTTACACCGTCGTAATTTTCACCTGTTCCGTAAAAGATGTAATCACCAATAGCAAAGGCACTTCCGTAAGCTCGTGCATTCATTCCGTCAGGGAATTTTTTGATAAGTTTCCAAGCGAATTTAAAAACATCATCTTTTGCTGCCTGATTCGGCAAAGTAAAACGGCATTGATAAACATCGTCAGAATAGCCGTCTTTCATTTCACCGCCGATGATGTAAGCAACATTGTCAACAATAACAACCGAAGATCCAGAACGTCCGGGAGCCGGGAAATAAGCATCTTGAGGTTCAAAATATCCGCGTGTAGGGTCTACTTTGCCGTTTTCGTCTTGACGCGGTTTCCAAACGTAGAAATCGCTATGATACTCATTTCTAACAGTTTTACCCAATCCGACAAAACCGTATTTGTCTATTGAAAAGCCAACTGCACCAACTCGGAATTGTCCCATGAAAGGGTACATGTTGTCAGCTGTATTTTTTACGCCTTCCATATCGTAATATACATCGCCCCATTTGTTGGATTCGATGTCATAAACATAAAAGTTTCGGGAACAATTTTCGTTGGTACAATCGGAAGCCGTAGAGCAACCGCAACCGACATATATTTTTGTTAATTTTTGTTTGGCATCGTCAACATAATTCAAATAAAATCCAACCGCACCCCAAAGCGCGATTAACGAACCTCTACCTCTTACGTTGCTCAATTGTTCAGCAACTTTGTGTGAATTATCGAACTTGAAAAAGTCTGAAAAACAAGCAGATGCGTTGCGACCAAGACCAAAATATGTAACAGTATCATTCTTGTCGTTAACAGTAATAATAGAAACGCCGTCGGCACGGGCAGCGAGCGACATCGCTCCGGCAAAATTCCATTTGTCGTGAGGAATTCCGGTTTTAACTTTTGTTACTGAGGGATTGTAACCAACTTTGCCACTGCGGGTTACAATAAAACTACGAATACAGTAATTATTTTCAAATTTCAGATTTTTGATTTTTGAATAGTACGAATCGCCTGAATATACAAAATCATCGAAAAAAGTACAATTTGACGAATCTTTGTTGATAACCGGAATATTGTTGCCTTCTACCCAACAATGTCCGTATTTAATAATATCATCGGCAGCGTATTCAAAACTACCTTTTATACTAATCTCATCGTCAGAAATATATGCAACACTATCCACAAAAGCAGCACTTTCCAACACAGAACCGTTGGAAGTTTGAAAAGCATTTTTGTAGTAAACATCATACTCTGAATACATAAAGTCATCTGTTTGGCAAGCGAATAAGGAAACAGCGGTAAGTAAAACTAAAAAGAATTTATTCATATTATGTTTGTAATAATTATAATTTTTACCGAGACAAAATTAGAAAAAAAATCATTTAAAGATTTTAAAATATTATTAATTTTTCAACACTAAAAATAAATAAAAAAATCCCGGCAAATCACCCTGAAACAAGGCGAGTTACCGGGAAATTATTTTAAAAGTAAGTCAAAAGACTACAATGAAAAACCTTTCAATTTTTCAAATTTGTAAACAGCAGAATCGCCGAGTTCTTCTTCGATTCTGATCAATTGGTTGTACTTAGCCATACGGTCTGTTCTTGACATAGAACCTGTCTTAATCTGACCAGAGTTTGTAGCAACAGCGATATCAGCAATAGTAGTATCTTCTGTTTCGCCAGAACGGTGAGATGTAACAGTTGTATAACCGTGACGATGAGCCAATTCGATAGCTTCGAGAGTTTCAGTCAAAGAACCGATTTGGTTAACTTTGATAAGGATAGAGTTAGCAACATCCATCTTGATACCTTTTCTGAGGAATTCAGTGTTAGTTACGAACAAGTCGTCACCAACGAGTTGAACTTTACCGCCGAGTTCAGCAGTAAGTTTCTGCCAGCCTTCCCAGTCGTTTTCGTCCAAACCGTCTTCGATAGAGTAGATTGGGTATTTTTCAACCAAAGATTTCAAGAAAGCGATTTGACCGTCAACGTCGTATTCTTTACCGTTAGGATCTTTCTTAGCACCGTTGGTAAGTTGTTTGTAGTTGTAGTAATATTTACCGTCTTCTTTCTTTGTAGCGAATTCAGAAGCAGCGCAGTCCATAGCGATACGAACTTGTTCACCCGGTTTGTAACCTGCTTTTTCGATTGCTTTTACGATGATATCAAGAGCGTCTTCGATACCGTTCAAAGCAGGAGCGAAACCACCTTCGTCACCTACAGCTGTAGAAAGACCACGTTCTTTGAGAAGTTTAGCCAAGTTGTGGAAAACTTCAGCACCCATTCTAACAGCTTCTTTGATTGATTTAGCACCAACCGGACCAATCATGAATTCTTGGAATGCGATAGGAGCATCTGAGTGAGCACCACCGTTGATGATGTTCATCATAGGAAGTGGCAATGTGTATGAATTGCAACCACCGATATAACGATACAAAGGAATGTTCAAAGCATTAGCAGCAGCTTTTGCAGCAGCCAAAGATACGCCGAGAATTGCGTTAGCACCAAGTTTAGATTTTGTCTTTGTGCCATCAAGTTTAATCATCTTGTAGTCGAGAGCGCGTTGATCAAATACGCAATCACCTTGCAATGCCGGAGCAATAATAGTGTTAACGTTTTCAACTGCTTTCAATACGCCTTTACCCAAGTAACGACCTTTGTTTTCTTTGTCACGAAGTTCAAGTGCTTCGTTTTCACCTGTTGATGCGCCAGATGGAACTGCTGCTCTACCCAATACACCATTTTCCAAAACAACGTCAACTTCTACAGTTGGGTTACCTCTTGAATCGAGGATTTCTCTTGCGTGAATTTTTGATATCTTCATGATTTAATACAAAATGTTTGTTATTTTTATATAAATAATGTGTTTTGTTCGCTTTTTACTCTTTCGAGTACGCAAATTTACAAACTTTTTCAAGTCTGCAAAATATATTTTATGTTAATTTTTTGTCTCCATTTTCCATAACGATGTCAGGCTGATTGAGTAGGCTGTTACTACAGCAAAACACACTGCCGGAACGATATACGAAAATTGAAAAGTTAGTTTTTCTGCAATTACTGACTGTATCGACGGGAAAAACGATCCGCCAATTATCGACATTATCAACATCGATGCTCCTAACTGACGATTGTTACCGGTATTTTCCAACGCTGTACCGAATATTGTCGGGAACATCAGCGACATGCAAAAAGAAATGGCGGACAATGCTATCAATACCGATATTCCGTCACCAAACATCACTACAAATGATAATATCAATGCCGAAATTCCTGCTATCAACAGCAAGATATGCGGCTGAAAATATTTCATCAAATATGTAAAGAAGAATCGGGCAAATGTAAAGGATACAAATGCCATGAGATATATTTTCGACGGTTCACAATCCGCATTTACTTCTTGCACAGTTTTTACAATGAAACTCCAAACTCCGATTTGCGCACCAAGGTAAAAGAACTCGGCAACAAGTCCGAAACGGAAATTTCGTTTGCTAAAAAGTAATTTTGCTGATTTTACAAATGGCATATCCGCAAAACCGTTGCTGAAATTCGGTACGTTCATAAAAAGTAACAACACCATTACAACAAGCATCACCTCTCCCACTCCGGCGTAAACAATTGTTACTGAATCTAATTCTTCACGGATAATTTCGGGATTGGGATTGGAATGGTCTTGAAGATTGTCAAGTATAAAAAATTTACTCATAAGAATACCACTGATAGAACCCACAGGATTGAATGCCTGAGCTAAATTCAGTTTTCTTAATGCTTTTACCGAATCGGTTTCCATAGAAAGGATGTACGGATTGGCAACAGTTTCCAAAATACTGCAACCTCCAGACATGATGTAAATTGCTATCAGATAGAATGCATAACTTGAAAATCCGGCTGCCGGGAAAAACAACATCGAACCCATGGCATAAAACAGCAAACCAAAAATCATCCCGTTTTTGTAACCGTAACACTTTATTAAATATGCGGCAGGTAATGCAAAACAAAAATATGCTGCATAAAAAGCGAATTGGATAAACGAGGTTTGTGTATCAGTCATTTCCAAGATATGCTTGAATGCCGATAACAATGTGTCTGTCATATTATTAGCCATTCCCCAGAAAAAAAACAAACTCGTTATTATTATAAAGAGTATAGTTTTTTTTCGATGTGATGCGGGTCTGTCGGTTGCCATACTATTTTCAATTATTTTATTTTCCGCAAAGTTAATAATATTTTTACAAAAAATTATCTTAGAACATATTATTTTTTTCAAAACTATATTTCTAAATTTGCCAATCTAAAAAATTAAATTTAATTCTAACATCATTATGAACGTACTACTAAAAAAAGCAGTAGCGATATTATCATCAGTTGCGTTATTAAATTCCTGTAACACAACAACAAACAAAGCTACTGAAAATCAAAATGACTTTTCGGGAAAGTCGCCGAAATACATCTTTTATTTTATAGGCGACGGTATGTCACAACCGCAAATCACAATGGCTGAAAAAGCTATAAACGAACCCGAATTCTTGTCTCAATTCAACAAACAGACTTGCAATATTTACAACATGAAGCCGGGTAAACTCAATTTGAGACAGTTTACAAATACCGGAATGGCAACAACCAACGCAGAAAACCGCTTTATTACATGTTCTGCTGCGGCTGCTACTGCACTTTCTACAGGTCACAAAACAACAATCAACACAATCTCGATGAACGGCGACAGAACCGAAAACCTGAAATCTGTTGCTGAAATGGCAAGAGACAAAGGCATGAAAGTTGGAATCATCACTTCGGTAAGTATCGACCACGCTACTCCGGCTTGTTTCTACGCTCACACCGAAGACCGCAATAATTACGAAACCATCGGTCACTGGCTCTTGAAATCCAACTACGATTTTTTTGGCGGCGGTCACGTAAGATGGTTTGACTACAAAGATATGACAGCTGAGCAATTTATGGATTCGCTCAAGATAAAAGGCTATACAATAGCAACATCACGAGCTGAATTTGACGCTCTCAATGCAAAATCAGGCAAAATTTATACTACAATTCCCAAAAATCTCAACACCAAACACGAAGGCAGCGCATTACCTTATAACATTGATTTGGATATTCAGGCCGGCGACGACGACCGTATCGTTTTGAAAGATTTTGTTAAAAAAGCTATTGAATGTCTTTACAACGAAGACAAAGGATTTTTCATAATGACCGAAGGCGGCAAAATCGACTGGGCTGACCACGCTAACGATGCGGTATCAAATGTTTACGAAACATTGGCTCTCGACCAAGCAATTGGTGTAGCATTGGATTTTTACAAACAACATCCTGAAGAAACCCTCATCGTTTTCACCGGCGACCACGAATGCGGCGGTCTTACTTTGGGATATGCCGGTACTTGGTACGAATCGGCATTCAATCTCATGAGTCATCAGACTGTCAGCTTCTTGGAATTTTCTAATCAAAACAAACAATTCATGGAAACCAAACCTACTTTTCAACAAGTTTTGGACAGAATAAAAGAAAATTTCGGTCTTAGCGATACAGGAGCATTGGCACTCAGCGAATATGAAACCAAACGTTTGAAAGAAGCTTACGAAACCAATCTCAACAAATCGAAACTCACAAAAGAAGAAAAATATTTGTATTACGGCAGTTACGACCCGATTACCGTTACTACAACACATATTCTCGACAACAAAGCCGGCGTAGAATGGGCTTCGTATTCTCACACAGCACTTCCTGTTCCGGTTTACTCTATCGGTTGCGGTTCTGATCTGCTCATCGGATATTTTGACAATACTGATATTCCGAACACAATCAAAAAAGTAGCAAATCTTCAGTAATTTTTTAGATTACAAATGAAATTGTTGCCCGAAGACCAAAAAGACAGAAAAAATATCATTTTCCTAATCCTCGTAGGTATCATGATTGCAGTACTAATTGTGATACCCACAGGATTTGAAAATCCGTCGCTGACAGAAAATATTCTTTACGAAAAAGCCGAAGTGTTGGAAACCGACAATTCTGAGCTTGACCAAATTTCTGTAGTAACAATCGGAACTCAAAAATTGAAGTTAAAAATTCTGTCCGGAAAGTTTGAGGGCAATATTTATGACGCCGAAAATATTCTAAACGGACAAAAAAATATCGACAAAATATTCAAACCCGGCGACAAAGCACTCACCGTAATTTCGCTTGACAGAAACAATCCCGAAAAAATAACGGGAGTAAAAGCCCAAGATTTTTACAGATCGGGAATCGAAATCACATTATCATTAATATTTATAGCCGCACTGTTGGCATTTGCGGGATTCACCGGACTAAAAGCGATTATCAGTTTTATTTTTACGGCGTTGTGTTTTTGGAAATTGTTGTTACCATTATTTATCAACGGATTTTCACCCATACCCGCCGGACTTGCCATAGCATTTGTAACCGCCGCAATCGTAATTTTGTTGGTATCCGGTGTCAACAAAAAAGGCATAACCGCGATGTGCGGATGTTTCAGCGGAATAGCATTCACGGCAATTGTATCAGTAATTTCAGGAAAATGGTTTATGATACCGGGAACAGTTCAAGATTATTCCGAAGCATTAATCTACAGCGGCTTTCAACTCAATTTATCAGAAATATTCATAGCCTCGGTATTCATATCAGCAAGCGGAGCATTAATGGACGTAAGCACCGATATCGCAGCCTCGATAGATGAAATTCACAACCGCCTGCCCGAACTTCCCGCCAAAGAACTTATAAAATCGGGATTCAAAATTGCAAGACCCGTAATTGGCTCTACAACAACAACTTTGCTTTTTGCTTACTCCGGCGGATTTATGTTTGCATTCATGGCATTTATGTCGAAAGGAATGCCGTTTGTATGCATTGTCAACTCCAATTATATCTCCGCAGAAATTCTTCATACGATAGCCGGCAGCATGGGACTTGTACTCACCGCACCGCTCACTTCAATAGTCGGCGGACTCATTTACGGTTACAAGAAATCAAAAAAATGACGTTCAAAAAGCCGATTTCATAATTATTCAGCAAAAACTTAATATTGGAAAAAATCAGCCAAAAAAAGTTGTCAACATTTTAGCAAAAATCAGAACTAAAAGATAATCAGCATACAACGGGAGTTATCCACAAAAAAAGTATCATGGTAACTCTCTGAAAAAAATTCTCAAAGAATTTTGAGGTATATTCTTTTTTTTTATTTTAACTTTGTTTCGAGGAGAAACAAAAAAAACAACGGCATCGTGAATAAAAGTTTCTTCACGAAGAAATAAACAAAATTTACAAACAACTACTCAACACTAAAAAAAACAAATGAATACACTTACTGAAAAGACAATTGCTAAAACTAATTTACAGGAAAATGCAATGATACAGACTGTAGTGAAAAGAGACGGACGTATTGTCGGTTTCAACGAAGAAAAAATTGCTTCAGCAATACGAAAAGCAATGCTTCAAACAGACCTTGGTGAAGATGAAAAACTTATCAACAAAATTACCAACCGTATTGCTTGCAACGGCAAAACCCAAATGACAGTTGAAGAAATTCAGGACTGTGTAGAAAACGAATTAATGAAAAGCTCTCGCAAAGAAGTAGCAAGAGCATACATCTCTTATCGTGACAAACGCTCTGTAGCCCGTCAAGCAAAAACACGCGACGTTTTCACCGAAATCATCGAAGCCAAAAGCAACGATGTAACAAGAGAAAATGCAAACATGAACGCCGACACCCCTGCCGGAATGATGATGAAGTTTGCATCTGAAACTACCAAACCTTTTGTTGACGATTATTTGTTGTCAGAAGAGGCAAAAGAAGCTGTAAAAAACGGCTATCTTCACATCCACGACAAAGATTATTATCCGACAAAGAGCTTAACATGTGTTCAGCATCCTTTGGACAAAATATTAAAATACGGATTCAACGCAGGTCACGGTGAAAGCCGTCCCGCAAAAAGAATCGAAACCGCATCTATTTTGGGCTGCATTTCTATGGAAACAGTTCAAAACGAAATGCACGGCGGTCAAGCTATTCCGGCTTTCGATTTTTACCTTGCTCCTTACGTAAGAAGCTCTTACATCGAGGAAATCAAAACTCTTGAAACTCTCAACAATGCAGATTACAGCAATTTGTACAATGCAGAAATTGAAGATTTCATACAGCATCCGCTCGATAATCTCGAAGGCGAAGCAAGAATCAAACAGCATGCTATCAACCGCACTGTCAACCGCGTTCACCAATCAATGGAAGCGTTTATCCACAACATGAACACTATCCATTCTCGTGGCGGCAACCAAGTAGTATTCTCGTCAATCAACTATGGTACAGATACTTCAGCAGAAGGCCGCTGCATCATACGCGAACTTTTGGTATGTACTTACGAAGGCGTTGGCAACGGAGCTACAGCAATTTTCCCAATTCAGATTTGGAAGAAAAAACGCGGTGTCAACTACTTGCCGGAAGACAAAAACTACGACCTTTATCAAATGGCTTGCAAAGTAACTGCAAAAAGATTTTTCCCTAACTACTTGAATCTTGATGCTACTTACAACCAAAACGACAAATGGGATGCAAACGACCCGAAACGTTACGAATGGGAAGTTGCAACCATGGGTTGTAGAACACGTGTATTTGAAAACCGTTACGGCAAAAAAACTTCAATCGGACGCGGCAACCTTTCATTCAGCTCAATCAATATCGTAAGACTTGCAATTGAGTGCATGAATATCGAAGACAAACAACAAAGAATTGAGATATTTTTCGAGAAACTCGAAAAACTTCTCGTAATTGCAGCACGTCAGTTGGAAAACAGATACAATTTCCAAAAAACAGCACTTGCAAAACAATTCCCGTTGTTGATGTCAAGACTTTGGCTCGGAAGCGAAAAACTAAAACCAAACGATACAATAGAAAGTGTAATCAACCAAGGCACATTAAGTATCGGTTTTATCGGTTTGGCAGAATGTTTGAAAGCCTTGGTAGGAAAACATCACGGCGAAAGCGAAGAGGCTCAGCAACTTGGTTTGAAAATTGTAACCTACATGCGCGACCGTTGCAACGATTTTTCAGAACAATACCGTCACAATTTCAGCGTATTGGCAACACCGGCAGAAGGTCTTAGCGGCTCGTTCACACGCAAAGACAGAAAAACATTCGGTATAATTCCGGGCGTTACTGACAGAGAATACTACACAAACTCAAGCCACGTACCGGTTTACTACAAATGTTCAGCAATGCACAAAGCCGAAATCGAAGCACCGTATCACGAATTGGAACGCGCCGGACATATTTTCTACGTAGAAATCGACGGCGATGCAACACACAATCCTTCAGTTGTAGCTTCTGTAGTAGACATGATGGACAAATTCAACATGGGCTACGGCTCTATCAATCACAACAGAAACCGTTGTATGGATTGCGGTTATGAAAACGCGGACAAAACATTGGAAGTTTGCCCAAAATGCGGAAGTCACAATATTGACAAACTTCAAAGAATCACAGGATATTTGGTTGGAACAACCGACCGTTGGAACAATGCAAAATTGCACGAACTCAACGACAGACAAACCCACAATATCTAATAATTAGAACCGAACCTTACTATTTATTTTTTTGAGCAAATGAAAATAATGTTGATGGATATTATGGATTACACCACGTCGGACGGACCGGGATTCAGAACCAGTATCTACTGTTCGGGGTGCAACCATAGATGTAAAAACTGTCAAAATCCGCAAACTTGGGATATCAATCACGGCACACCAACCGAAGTAAGCGAGATTTTCCAACATATTGTAAACAACGAGATGTCCAACGTAACATTTTCGGGCGGTGATCCGTTTTATCAACCCAAAGCATTCGCAGAACTTGCCAAAATGATAAAACAAAACACCGACAAGGATATTTGGTGTTACACAGGTTTTACATACGAAGAAATCATTCGCAACCCTCAACTTTACGATTTATTGGAAAAAGTTGATGTTTTGGTAGACGGCAGATTTGTTGAAGAGCTAAAAGATCCGGATTTACTTTTCCGAGGAAGCAGCAACCAACGACTAATTGACGTAAAAAAATCCATCCAAAAAGGCGAAGTGGTATTATTCAATTACGACCCGTTTTGTCTGATTCCGACCAAAAAAGAAAAAGTAGGAGTTTGTTAAATGAAACAATTGTAACTAAGGAGAAAAAATTGGCATTTTTTCTCCTTAGTTTTTTTATGGTAAGAAGGAGAAGAATATTGAGGAATTAAATTGATTCTAAATTTTTAACTCTATTAATTTATGCATATATTTGCAGAAAATTAAAATCTGTAAATATATGGAGAGCCAAATAGAAGAGACACTTATAGAAAAACTTGTTGGGTTAAAGTACGTTTATCGGACAGACATTCGCGACAGGAAATCGCTTGACAACAATTTCAGGGAGAAATTCAACCTCAGGAATTATTGCCACCTTTCTGACGGCGAGTTTGATAGGCTATTGTCTGAACTCATCGAAAAAGACGTATTTAAATGCTCTAAAAAATTACGCGAACAGCAACTCTTTTACCGCGACGACGGCTCACCTATATATTATAATCTCTTTGACACCGACAATTGGTGCAAGAATACATTTGAAGTTGTCAACCAACTGAAAATCAACACGCAAAATTCAAATCAGCGTTATGATGTCGTAATACTCATCAACGGTCTGCCGCTCGTTCAGATTGAACTCAAAAACCACGGTATCAATCCGCGCAAGGCGATGCAGCAGATTATAGACTACAAGCAGGACAAAGGCAACGGATACCTCAATTCGCTGTTGTGTTTTATTCAATTGTTCATCGTCAGCAACCAAAGTGAAACATTCTATTTCACCAACAACAACGACGAATTTTTGCAGTTTGATGCCAAAGAACAATTTTTGCCGATATACCATTGGGCAGACACCAACAACGTCAAAATCAACGATTTGGATAAGTTTGCGGATTGTTTGCTCGATAAATATGCCCTTGGCGAAATGTTGAGCAAGTATATGGTATTGGTAAACACCGAGAGGAGACTTTTGATAATGCGCCCATATCAGATATACGCTGTAAAGGCGATTGTCAACACAATAGACAGCAAAGGCGGCAACGGTTATATTTGGCACACGACAGGCAGCGGCAAGACACTGACATCGTTCAAGGCGTCCACACTTCTGAAAAGCAACGCTGATATTTACAAATGTCTTTTTGTGGTGGACAGAAAAGACCTCGACAGACAGACAAGGCAGGAGTTCAACAAGTTTCAAGACGGCTGCGTGGAGGAAAACACCAACACAGAAACGTTGGTATGGCGGCTTTTGTCAAACGAATACTCCAACAAAGTAATTGTCACCACTATACAGAAACTTTACAAAGTCCTCACCGAAGACAAATACAAAGACCGGCTCGAAGGCATCGACGATGAGCGTTTTGTATTTATTTTCGACGAGTGCCACCGCTCTCAATTCGGTGACAACAACAAGGTAATCAAACAGTTTTTTCCAAACTCGCAAATGTTTGGATTCACCGGCACGCCCATTTTTGACGAAAACGCCTTCAAAAAGGCATACGACGGCGAAGAGGGCAAATATATGATTACCAAAGATATTTTTGACAAAGAACTTCACAAATATACAATCACTCACGCCATCGAAGACAACAATGTGCTGAGGTTTCACGTAGATTATTTCAAGCCCGACGGCGAAATACCCGAAAAAGGCTACGACAAAATCGCAATCGTAAAGGCGATTTTGGCAAAACACGACAAATCTACCGCCAATAGGAAGTTCAACGCCTTTTTTGCCACCGCATCCATCAACGACGCGATAGAATATTACAAGATTTTCAAAGAGCAGCAACGAATATACGGCGAGCAAAATCCCGACTTTGTGCCGCTCAACATCACGTGCGTATTTACACCACCGGTGGAGGCAATGGAAGGCAACGAAAAACAAATAAACGACATACGCCAACTGCAAGAAGACCTGCCGCAGGAAAAAGAAGACAACAAGACCGGACAGAACGAAAAGAAGGCGGCTTTGGAGGAAATTATCGAAGACTACAACAAAAAATTTGTTCCCGGATACGCCGATGGCGACGAAAAGGCAAAGAAAAGCGGTTTTTCGATTCAGGAGTTCGACATCTATTACCAAGACGTGCAGACGAGAATCAAAAACCAAAGCTACACCAACCAAACATACGAACACAAAAACAAACTCGACATTGTAATTGTGGTGGATATGCTTTTGACGGGATTTGATTCAAAATACCTGAACACCCTCTACGTGGACAAAAACCTGAAATACCACTCGTTGATACAGGCTTTTTCGCGTACAAACAGAATACTCAACGACACCAAGCCGCAAGGCAACATATTGGTGTTTAGAAATTTGCAAAACGAAGTAGATGATGCCGTGGCATTGTTTTCGGGCGAAGACACCGAAGGCAAACGCACCATTTGGCTCGTGGAACCCAAAGAAGAAGTCATCAAGCAATACAAAGAAGCAGTCGGCGACCTCGAAGATTTTATGCACAGCCAACAACTCACCCTTACGCCCGACGATGTGTACAACATCAGTGGCAATGTGGCGAAGTGTCAGTTTATCAACGACTTCAAGCTTGTTCAGAAGTTGAAGACAAAACTCGACCAATACACCGACATCACCGACGACGAGCAGCAGGAAATAGAAGACATACTGCCCGAGGACCAAATACTTGGGTTCAAGGTGGCGTATTTGGAAACCGCAAAAGAAATCAAATTCAACAATCAGCACGCCAACGGCGACGACAGTCAGACCGACGACTATATCAACAACGAATTGGATTTTGAGTTTGTTTTGTTTGCCTCGGTAATCATCGACTACGACTATATAATGCAGTTGATAACCACCAAATTGATAGGCAAAGAAACAAAGCAAAAACTCACCAAGCTGCAAATCGTCAACATCATAAAATCAAGTTCCAATTTTATGGAGGACGGCGACGACCTTATAGATTACGTTAATTCGCTCAATGTGGACAACATCAACGGCAAGACCGTTGAAGAAGTAAAAAAGGATTTTGAGAATTTCCAAAAGGGAAAATTCAACAAGGAAATAACAGATATTGCCACCGCATTTGGCTTGCAATACGAAATACTCAACGAATTTGTTGAAAAAACAGTCAACCGCCTGATTTTTGACGGCGACAGCCTTACAGACCTCTTTGAGCCGCAAGACCTCGGATGGCGCGAGCGTGTCACCAAAGAAAAAGAGTTTATGGCGCGGATAGTGCCACTACTCAAACGTATGGCAAAAGGCAAAGATATTTCAGGACTTAACGCTTGGGAGGAATAACTAACTTAAATTTGTAGAATTATGAAAGTAAACACTAAACAGGCAGTCAAACTATTCTTCCAAAACCCCTCGTTAGAGCAGGTTTTCAAGGAGGCTATTGCCAATTCTCTTGATGCTAACGCCACTGAAATCAATGTGAACATCAATATCGATTCCTTTGAAAAACAGGAAACTTTGCAAGTGGAGATAACTGACAATGGCGATGGTTTTACCGATATTCATTACGACAAGTTTTGTGAATTGCTGAAAGTGGATGAGGAAACACACAAAGGCGTCGGTCGTTTGGTATATCTTAGTTATTTCAACAAGATAGAAGTTTCGAGTTTTTTCAATGGCAAGCATAGGACTTTTACCTTCAATGACGAATTCGACAAGGAAAAAACTGATATGGTTTTATCTGACATCGGAGAGCACAAACAAACAACAACACTGTCATTCAAAGATTGTTCAATGCAGAGATTGAGCAGTTACACAGTCATTACGCCCGATAATCTTCACAAACAGATTTTGCAGGAGTTTTATCCAAGATTTTATATGCTGAAAAATGCAGGCAAAAACTTCAAAATTGCTTTTAAGATTAGTGTCCCTCATAAAAACAAGAAACATTCTGTCGGCTCTTATGAAAGAACAATCACTGAATCAGACATTCCTGATATGCAGACTGTAACGATAGACAGCAGCAATATCAGAATGTTTGACAATTCTTTCATCGATTATGCGATAGAAAAGACCGATTCTCAATTAGAAACTTTCCTTATGACCGCCCTTTGCGTTGATGACAGGACACAAATATTAGACGACATCATCGCATTGGAAAACCTGCCGTCGTTTGGTTACAGAATAGTATTCATTTTACATTCTACATTGTTCAACGGCAAAGTAGATGCCGCACGACAAGTGCTTACCATAAAGGAAGTTGAGTTAAGGGAAATAAAACTATTGTTCAGGCAAAAAGTTTCCGAAATTGTTGAACAGGAAATTCCCACAATCAAAGAGCAGAATCAACGCACAAGAGAATCGTTGGGTAAGACATATCCTCATCTTCTCGGCTATTTTGACAAGAATGAAGTAGGAATTATAGAACGTTCCAAGTCCATAGAAGAGGCGCAAAGACGTTTTTTGCGCGACCAAAAGGATATTTTGGAGGCTCAGACCTTGGACGAAGACAAATACAACAAGGCTTTGGACGTCTCATCAAGGACACTCGCCCAATACATTTTGTATAGGGAAAAAATAATTTCAAAAGTTGAGCAGTTAACTGATAAGAATTCGGAAGCCGATCTGCACAATATTATACTACCCCAACGTTCAATATTACACGATGGTGCATTTGACAGTATATACAGTAACAACCTGTGGCTGTTGGACAACAAGTATATGACATACACAACCGCAATGAGCGAGCGGACAATGAAAGAAGTGCTTGACGAAATCACGCAATCATCCACCGAAAAGGACATTGACCGTCCCGACATTGTGGTAATGTTTTCAAACGACCCTTCGACATCAGAAAACAAGTCGGTTGATGTCGTGATAATAGAACTCAAAAAGCGAGGAATAAAGTTGGCTAAGACAGAAGAGGCCATCAGTCAACT
Organism: Bacteroidales bacterium; assembly: GCA_017541145.1. Classification (GTDB taxonomy): domain Bacteria; phylum Bacteroidota; class Bacteroidia; order Bacteroidales; family UBA3824; genus UBA3824. Next base: position 29,156 of record JAFXZT010000045.1, read on the forward strand.
CAAACAACGCGCCATCAAGTTGCTGAAATACTACCCAAACAAGATACAAAGGATGTGGTTTTACGCCATCGTTGAATTTACAGACGAGTTCAAACTGTCGTTAATCAACGAACAATACACACCTTTGTTCTCTAAGGATATTTTGTATTACAAAGAAAATCCGCTTCAAATTTCTCTTGACGACACTACAAAATATCCTGTGGGTACATACGTCCTTTCCATCGATGCCTTCATCAAAGATGCAAAGGCAAACAACGAGATTTTTTTAAACATCCTTAAAAAAGGTTTCAAAAATGGAAAGTAGCAAACAATATATACCCGAATTGCGTTTCCCCGAATTTTCAGGGGATTGGGTAAAGAAAACCTTGGGTGATTTTACGGAGAGAATAACAAGGAAAGTTGGAAATGCGAAATTACTTGCAGTTAGTATATCCGCAGGAGTTGGTTTTGTAGATCAAAAAAACAAATTCGGACGAGATATTTCAGGCGAACAATATAAAAACTACATAAAGTTAAAGGAAGGAGAATTTGCTTATAACAAAGGTAATTCACTTAAATACCCACAAGGATGTGTCTATATGTTGAAGGAATATGCAACTGTGGCCTGTCCAAATGTTTTTATTTGCTTTGCTGTAACAGACGAACAAATATTTGCTGAATTTATTTTACGCTACTTTGAAATGAATTATCACGGAATACAACTACAAAAGTATATTACAAGTGGCGTAAGAGGAAACGGATTACTAAATGTCAGTGCCAATGATTTCTTTAACATTTCATTTTTCATCCCCAACCTCCCCGAACAGCGCAAAATCGCCGCGTGTCTTTCGTCGTTGGATTCATTAATCAAATCCGTCGGCAAAAAAATAGACCTTTTGAGACAGCACAAAAAAGGATTGATGCAGAAATTGTTTCCGCGTTTGCCTCAGGGTAGAGACGCGATTAATCGCGTCTCTACAAACCAAAATGTCGTGCCCGAATTGCGTTTTCCCAATTTTTCAGGGGATTGGGAGGTGAAAAGATTGGGAGAATGTTTTGAAATGTTACAAAATAATACTTTGTCTCGTGCAGAATTGAATGACAAATGCGGTGATTATCAAAACGTTCATTATGGTGATGTTTTGATAAAATATGGTTCGATATTAGATTTATCAAAGGAACGATTACCATATATTAACAATAAAAATGTTGCTGAAAAATATGAAAAATCATTGTTGAAAGACGGCGATGTAATAATTGCAGATACTGCCGAAGACGAAACCGTTGGCAAATGTACGGAGATTATCAATGTTGGTGAAAAGAAAATCATTTCGGGATTACACACAATACCAATTAGACCAACAATAGATTTTGCTAAATGTTTTATTGGTTTGTATTTCAATTCTAATGTTTGGCATAGCCAATTATTACGAATTATGCAAGGAACAAAAGTTTTTAGCATTTCTAAATCGCAATTGAAAAACATTTCTGTTTGTTTCCCTTCTCTTGCCGAACAGCGCAAAATCGCCGATTGTCTGTCGTCAATCGACAAGGCGATAGAAGAAACGGAAAACAAAGTACGTTTGTTGGAACAGCACAAAAAAGGTTTGATGCAGAAGATGTTTGTTAAAATGTAATTGAAAAATGGATTATGGAAAACAAATTAGAAGAGCAATATAAAACAGCGGTTGAAACCATCAAGACTGCGATACTGCAAGGTCAGTACGAGGCAGCCAAAGGCATAAACCGCATTCAATTGGCGGTGTATTTCGGCATTGGCAAATACATCTCGCTCAACACCCGCAAAAAGCATTGGGGCAAAGGCGCGTTGAAAATTATCAGCGAGAGGTTGCAACGCGAACTGCCGGGGCTCAGAGGATTCTCGGAAAACAGCCTGAAAAATATGCGGAAGTTTTACGAAGAATGGGAAATGCTTGACGCTAAATCGTCGGTCGCAACCGACGATTTGCGAAACCCAAAATCGGCAATTCCAATTGCCGAATCACAGAAACCAAATTCGACAATTACAATTGTCGAATTACAAGATACTGATTATAAAATAGATATATACGATTCGATAAAAGTTACTAACATAAAGGAATTTCCTATTGAAGACTTTTTCAGTTTGCCGTTTACACATCATATCAGAATTGTCGAAAAGGTAAAAAACAATCTTGCAGCGCGGTATTATTACATTCATCGCGCTGTTGAAGAACACTTGCAGGAAGATCGGCTGAAACAACTCATTACCGAAAAAGCATTTGAAAACAAAGACCAAATTCCTAACAATTTCAGCAAGACATTGCCGGATTCAAATTTTGCCCGTAAGGCGGTGATGATGTTCAAGGACGAGTATCTTCTCAACTTTATCAACGTGGAGCAAATCGGCGAGCGTGAGGCAATCGACGTTGACGAAAGAGTTGTGGAACAGCAAATCGTCCAAAACATCAAACAGTTCATAATGACTTTTGGAACTGATTTTGCCTTCATCGGCAACCAATACCATTTGGAAATATATGGCGTAGAGCATTTTCCCGATTTGCTTTTTTTCAACCGCGAACTAAACTGTTTGGTGGTTGTAGAATTAAAAACCGGAGATTTCAAGACTTCATACTTGGGGCAATTGATGGGCTATCTTAGCATTCTTGACAGCAAAGTCAAGAAACCTCACGAAAACCCTTCCATCGGCATAATTTTGTGCAAAAGCGCAAACAAGGATTATGTCGAATTTGTAATCAGGGACTACAACAAGCCGATGGGCGTGGCAACCTACACCACAAGTGCAGACCTGCCCGAAAACCTTCGCAACGCCCTGCCCGACATCGAACAACTGAAACAATTAATGAAAAACAACGATTAAAAATATGGCACAAAACAATCAAGACGAATTAGGCAAAATATTATGGGCTATTGCCGACCAACTGCGCGGTTCGATGAACGCCGACAGTTTTAGAGACTATATGCTCTCGTTTCTGTTCTTGTATTATATCTCGCTAAGATATAGGGAGGCAGTAAAGAAAGAACTCGGCAAGGATTACAATGCCAACAGCGAAACCCCGATTCTCGATTGGTACAACAATAATCCCAACGACATTGAGGAGTTTGAGAAACAGATGCGCCGCAAGATTCATTACGTCATTCATCCCGAATATCTTTGGGACAACATACGCAAACTCGCCAAAGAACAAAGCAAAGACCTTCTTACAACTCTCACCGACGGTTTTAAGAAGATAGAGAACGACTCCTTTGGCAATACGTTTGAAGGATTGTTTTCAGAAGTACACCTTGATTCCGATAAGTTGGGGCGCACGCCTGCCGAACGCAATACCTTGCTGTGCAAGGTTATAAACACAATAGCCGACAAATTAGAGTCGTTTGCAAGTTCTACCGATTCGTTGGGCGACGCCTACGAATATGTGATAGGCAAATTTGCGGCAGGTTCTGGTCAAAAGGCGGGAGAGTTTTACACTCCGCAGCAAATATCGTCAATATTGTCGGGCATAGTGGTGCTCGATTGTCAAGAACCCAAAAACGGCAAGAAACCAAGGCTTGAAAACGTGCTTGACTTTGCCTGCGGCTCAGGGTCATTGCTTCTCAACGTAAAAAAGACTATGGGCGCAAACGGTGTAGGCAAAATCTATGGTCAGGAAAAAAACATCACCACCTACAACCTTGCCCGAATGAATATGCTTCTTCACGGAGTAAAAGACACCGAGTTTGAAATATACCACGGCGACACACTTGTCAACGATTGGAAAATTTTGGAGGAGCCCATACCGGGCAATCATTTGAAATTCGACGCAGTTGTAGCCAATCCACCGTTCAGCCTCAAATGGGAACCAGGCGAAGAAGTAGAAAAAGACCTGCGCTTTATGCGCTACGGCGTAGCGCCGAAAACAATCGCCGACTTTGCGTTTTTGCTTCACGGTTTCCACTATCTCAGCGAAAAAGGCACTATGGCAATTGTATTGCCTCACGGCGTACTATTCCGCAGCGGCAGGGAGGAGATTATCCGCACAAAACTCATCAACGACGACAATATCGACGCAATCATCGGATTGCCCCAAAACCTGTTCTATTCGACAGGAATCCCCGTGTGCATCATCGTGTTGAAAAAATGCCGCAAAACCGAAGATGTATTATTCATAAACGCTTCATCTGACGAACATTACGAAAAAGTAAAACGTCAGAACAACCTTCGCGACGAAGACGTCAAGATGATTGTTGACACCTACCGCGAAAGGGCGGAGATTGAGCGTTATTCGCGTCGCGTATCGTTGCAGGAAATCAAAGAAAACAGCTACAACCTCAACATCACCCGTTACGTGAATCTTTCGGTAGAAGAAGTGAGCGTCGATTTGTCCAAGGTTCAGAAAGAATTGAAAGCCGTTGACACAGAAATCGAAAAATTCCGCGCCGAGCACAACAGTTTCCTGCGCGAATTGGGTTTGGAGGAGATATAAAAACACAAGTTTCAGCATGGGATTGAATCCTACCGTTGGAATTTACAATTATTTATAAACCAAATTAAAAAAACACAATCATGACTAAATCAGAAAAAATCGCTAAATACGAAGAAATTCTTCCGCAAATAGAATCACTCGTTAGCGGAGTAGAATACGGAATCAGTTCGCTCGCCAACATCGCAGCAACAATTCACAGACAAATGAATTTCTTTTGGACCGGATTTTACGTTGTAGATGGCGACACATTGTTATTAGGACCGTTTCAAGGCGCAACGGCATGTATCAAAATTCCAAAAGGCAAAGGCGTTTGCGGCACAACTTGGGCTCAAGGAAACACAATTGTTGTAAAAAATGTGGAAGATTTTCCGGGTCATATCGCATGCAGTTCGCTTTCTAAATCTGAAATTGTTGTTCCGGTATTCTCAAAATCAGGAAAAATTACAGCAGTTTTGGACATCGACAGCGATGAACTTGCGACTTTCGACGAAACAGACAAATTATATTTAGAAAAAGTAGTAGAAACATTAAAAGAATACGAAACATTTGTATAAAATGAGCCGTAAATTACTTTGTTGACCACTAATAATTAACTTCAACAGCTCCCAATACGAAAACAACTGAAAATCAAAACAAATCACCCCAATCGAAATTCTTTTCAATAAAAAAACAATTAAATCCTTTTCATAATTTCAGTACAATTGACATTACAATATAACAATGTTGAATATAAAAATAAACGTTTTTAGCAGTTAACATTTTGATAACATTCATAAATAACAAAATTTGGTAGATAAAAAATCAGAGAAACAAAATAAAAATCAATTTTTCGATTAAGCATCATATTTATTTATAGCAAAAATCCTAAAAAAACATCATATTTTATTAATGCAAACAAAGCGGAGTTTTACAAAGTACAATCTAATTTTGCAGCGTGAAAAGATAGCTATTTTATTGGTACCCGGGTACTGACTATAAAAATGAATTAATAATTAAAAACTAAATCTATTAAAAAGAAAATGAAATTTCGTAAAAGCATGACCGCTACTATGGCCATCGTTACCATACTGTCCGGCTCAGCAATGGGACAAAACCCTCAACCCGATGACAGCATTGTTAATGTTAATTTGAACGAAATACGAGTACTTTCCAACAGAGTACCGCTTACAAGCGCACAAACTCCTCAGCAAGTTACAATTCTTAGTCACGAGGATATCAAAGCCGCTCCAGTGAACACAATCGACGATTTGCTGAAATTGGCTTCGGGTGTTGACGTAAGACAACGTGGCGACGGTGTTCAAACCGATATCTCGCTCCGTGGCGGTACGTTTGACCAAGTAACGATTTTACTTAACGGCATCAATATTTCGTCGCCTCATACCGGACACCTCAGCGCAGATTTTCCGATTTCTACCGACGATATCGAAAGAATCGAAATTCTTGAAGGTCCGTCTGCAAGAGTATTTGGTACTCAATCGTTTTGCGGTACAATCAATATCGTAACAAAACAATCTGATCCGTCTAAAAACGGTTATACAACAGCCGCTGCCGGAACTGTAAACGCATTTGCCGGCGACCACGGTCACTACGGCGTAAATGCAAATGTAACTCTCGGTCACAATACAGGTTACAATTCCAACGGCACACCGTCAAGACTTATCCACACACTTTCTGCCGGATACGTTAGCGACGATGGCGACACTCCAAATTCTGCTTACGAGGTAAAACGTATTTTTTATCACGCTGCTTACAAAGCAAAAAGTATAAATGCCGATGTACAAGCAGGTTACTCATACAAACCCTACGAAGCAAATACTTTCTATGGCGCAGCATCAAAAGACCAATGGGAAAGCAACGAACATTTTCTCGTAGCTGCCAATGCTGATATTACAGCCGGAAAATTTCATATACTTCCGATGCTCTCTGCCGACCGCCGTTACGACCACTATCAATGGCACAAAAACAGCAATGTCGGTGAAAATTTCCACCGTTGCGATGTACGCACTGTAGGTTTAAACGCTTGGACTGAATCTTCATTCGGAAGATCAAGCCTTGGTGTTGAGGTTCGTTCTGAACAAATTTATTCTACAAAACTTGGCGAAATGATGGATCAATCCGACTTTTTCGCTACTCTCGGTCACGATGGTACAAAAGATGTCAACTACACTCATCTTGGCGAGCGTACTAACATCATCATCACGGCAGAACACGTATTTTTGTGGGACAAATGGACTGTAGCATTGGCAGTTCCGACAGTTTTGAACACTGATTTGGATAACAATTGGCGTTGGTGTCCGGGTACTGACATCGCTTACCGTCCTGACAAAAGTTGGAAGATTTTCATGAATGTAAATTCCGCACTCAGAATGCCGTCTTTCACCGACCTTTATTATTCGGGAAAAAATATTGAAGGCAATTCAGATTTGAATCCGGAACGCACAATTGATTATTCTACAGGCGCAAAATACAGAAAGACAGGATTTTCTACCGAATTAAGACTTTTCGGTTCCAACAAAACTGACATGATTGACTGGGTAATTTATGCTGACGAACCCGACGGCGAAACTTATCGTTCAGGCAATTTCAAGATGAAAACTCTCGGTACCGAATTAGATTTCAACTTCTTGCCTCGCGAAATCTGGGAAAACAGTTACCTCAAAAAAATCACTTTGCAATATTCTTACATCGATGCCGATATTACTTACAAACAACAAATTATCGCATCAAAATACGCTCAAGAATATTTGAAACACAAAATAGCGGCATCAGCTGATGTAAAAATCGTAAAAGACTTAACATTCTCAGCTACATACCGCTATCAATACCGCACCGGTGAAAACAACGATCCGTACTCACTCGTAGACTGCGGTTTGAAATACAATTGGAACAAATTCTCAATCTACGGAAATGTCAGCAACTTGTTCGACGAAAAATACACTGATTTTTCTTACATCGAACAACCCGGACGCCGTTTTATCATCGGAGCAAAATTCTCGTTCTAAAACTCTAATTTGAGATTTTTTATACTAATCTTTATCCATTATTACACCAGTCCTGATTCTTCTCTCAGGACTGGTATTTTTTTTATTGACTATTTTACTTCATGCGTATACACCACAACGGAATCGCTTTGTTCGTAAAATTTACCGGACATATCAGAACGGTTGCCACGGTCAATCACCGAAACATTAAACAACATCGGCTCTGTTCTATCGGCGTCGTGATATGCAAAACGCACAATTTTAATTGTATAAACACCGGTTTCAAGATCTTTCCAATAAATATTTTCTTGCGGACGGTCAGTAAGTTTTTTCAAAATCTGTTCAAAAGGAACTTGACGATCATAAACGCCGTTGGCATCCAAATCGAGCACACCATTCTTACCGTTACAATTTGCTTTACGAACCTGATAGAAAATCTCGTTGCCGCACGGGTCAATTACATGAAGATCCAAATCAGCATGACAAAACCACTGAAGATTGAATCTTAATTTACCATTCAAACCCTTGAGATCCTGAAGTTTGCGCAGCGGAACCACAATTGTATCCGAATCCATAACATTTGCCAACGCAGTTTTCAAAGTATCAGTGATGTAACCCGTTTTGGATGAAACAATTACAACATCGCTACACTTTGGAATACTGATATTTGCAAGACCGGTTTCGTCGGTAAGCAAAGTAACAGGCTCGGTTATAAAATTAGAATAGTAAACATTTGCACCGTCCAAAGGTTTACGGGTATCAGAATCAATTACTTTTACAACTTTTTGACCTTCAATCTGTTGCATTTCAATGACTTTGAAATCATCTTTCGGATAATTAATCAACAAATCAGTAAAATTCAAAGTCTGACAATCATTGTCAGCCGCAACCGAAGCATTGTCGCCATTACCGCCAAAAATTACGTACCAAAGCGGCTGTTTGATTCCCAAAACATGAAAATCACCGTTTTCATCGGTTGTAACTTGCAAATCTACAGGAGTTTTGGTTCCGAAAGTAGAAACGTCCGAATAATTGAACTTACAATTTTGCATAGCCACTGCCGATTTGGAAACGTCATCCAAAATTTTGACATGCACATCCCTTGAAATAGGAATCAACAAAATCAAAGGTAGCAACAACAAAAAAATCCACCATGGAAACTTTCTGTTTTTCACTACCAAAACATATTCTTCAGTATTATCATCTTGTATAAACTTAGTCATGATAAAAATATAAAAAAGGTTACGTCCAAAAGTAAACATTAAAACCGAAAAAACAAATAAGCAAGCAAAAAAATGAAAATTTCATTAACAAAAAATAATGGTGTTGCAATTCAAAAAGAAATTTCGTAATTTTGTAGTACCAAATATAAAAAAATATCTAAGATATGCAACCAGTTTTCATAGCAGGGCCATGCGTAATCGAGTCGGCAGAACTTCTCGAAACTGTAGCGCAGGAATTGGTGAAAATCAATAATCACCTCGGCACAGAAATAATTTTCAAAGCATCATTTGATAAGGCTAACCGCACATCACTCACCTCGTTTCGCGGTCCGGGACTTAAAGAAGGTGTAAAAATGCTTGGCGAAATCAAATCAAAATACAATTTGAAAATCACAACCGATATACATGAAAGTTGTCAAGCAGCACCGGTTGCAGAAGTGGCTGATATACTTCAGATTCCGGCATTTCTCTGTCGCCAAACAGACTTGTTGGTGGCAGCTGCTCAAACGGGCAAAATTGTAAATATCAAAAAAGCACAATTTCTTTCGGGACAAGATATGAAATATCCTGTTGACAAAGCCTTGAAAAGCGGTGCAAAAGAAGTTTGGCTCACTGAACGCGGCAACACATTCGGTTACAACAATTTAGTAGTTGATTTCAGGAATATACCCGATATGTTGGAAATAGTACCGAGAGTAATTATGGATTGTACACATTCGGTACAACGTCCGGGCGGAGCAGACGGAAAAACCGGCGGTGACAGAAAATTTGTTCCGGCAATGGCAAAGGCAGCAAAAGCTTTTGGAGCTACAGGTTATTTTTTTGAAGTTCATCCCGATCCCGACAAAGGACTTTCTGATGCAGCCAACATGTTGCAACTCAACAATTTGGAATCTCTAATTAAAGAACTTTTGTAAATTATGACAAAAAATATATTAGAAATGGGCAAACAGTGTATCCGCGACGAGGCGGAAGCATTGCTCGGCTTGATTCCACAAATGGATGACAATTTTGAAAAAGCCGTAAACATGATGTTCAACTGCAAAGGCAAAGTAATAGTAACCGGAGTAGGCAAAAGCGGTCACATCGGCGAAAAAATTGCAGCAACACTCTCATCTACAGGCACTCCGGCTTTTTTTGTAAATCCTCTTGACGCTTACCACGGCGACTTGGGCTCTATAACTTCGGACGACGTAGTACTCGCAATTTCCAATTCGGGAAGCACCGACGAACTTTTGCGTTTTGTACCGAAACTTCTTCACATGCAAGTTCCAATCATTGGCATGACAAGCGATCCGGCCTCGCTTTTGGCAAAATATTCTACCGTAATGATAAAAGTAAAAGTAGAAAAAGAAGCTTGTCCGCTAAATCTTGCCCCAACTTCATCAACGACTTCTCAACTTGCTATGGGTGATGCACTTGCAGTTGCGCTAATGCAAGTAAGAGATTTCAAGAAAAAAGATTTTGCACAGTTTCATCCGGGCGGACATCTTGGCAGAAGTTTGCTCACAACAGCGGGCGATGTAATGCGAACCGAAGATTTGCCGATTATTCCGGAAGAAATGCATCTCGGCGAAGCAATAATTCATGTAAGCAAAGGCAAACTCGGACTTGGAATTTCAATTACAGACGACAACAAAGTGAAAGGCCTTATCACTGACGGAGATATTCGCCGCGCAATGGAACGTTGGCAAGAAAAATTTTTCAACCGCACAGTCGGCGACATCCTCAGCCGCTCGCCAAAAACTGTAACGAAAGAAACCAAAATCGCTGAAATCCTGAAAATCATGCACCAAAACAAAATTCACATGGTTTTGGTAATTGACAGCGAAAATCATCTTCTCGGCGTGGTTGACCATTACTCTTGTATGATTTAACACAAAATATTTACAAATTTATTTATATTTGCAGATCTAAAATATAAAAAACTATGAATGAAAAAAGATTAATGCAAGTAAAACTGGCAACCATGAACTTTTTACAGTTTGCGGTTTGGGGTGCTTACCTGACATCGATGGGCAGATTTTTGGATGTCAATCAACACGGTGACAGCATCGGATTGTTTTACGCAACACAAGGAATAGTATCTATATTTTTTCCGGCAATCATCGGAATGATTGGCGACAGATGGATTCAGGCACAAAGGCTTTACGGTATTTGCCACTTACTCAGCGCAATATCAATGCTCGGAGCCGGTTATTTCGGAATGGGCGAAATCAACATGACTGCGATGTATATCTGTTTCTTCTTCGGAATAGGTTTCTACATGTCGAGCTTATCACTCAGTTATGCAGTGGCTTACAATGCATTGGAAAAACAAGGAATGGATACCGTAAAAGATTTTCCGCCAATCAGAGTTTTCGGAACAGTGGGATTTATTATAAGTATGTGGTGTACAGACCTTTTCGGATTCCAAACCACATCAATGCAATTCATATCATCAGGCATAATCGGCTTGATATTAGCAGCTTACTCTACATTGATTCCGAAATGTGAAATCAATAAAAATCTCACCAAAAAGAATTTTGCCGAAGCCTTGGGTTTAGACGCTTTCAAACTGTTTAAACAGAAAAAAATGGCGATATTTTTCATATTCTCGATGTTTTTGGGCGTGGCTTTGCAAATCACAAACAGCTGGGCAAATCCGTTTATTTCAAGTTTCCAAAATATCCCGGAATACAGCGAAACATTTGGCGTAAAACATGCCAACATCCTTATTTCATTATCACAAGTATCTGAAACATTGTGTATTTTGCTGATACCATTCTTCATGAAAAAATTCGGAATCAAGAAAGTGATGTTTATCGCAATGATATCTTGGGTAATGAGATTTGCATTCTTCGGAGCAGGCGATCCGGGCAGCGGCGTTTGGTTGTTTATCCTCAGCTGCATAGTTTACGGCGTAGCATTCGACTTTTTCAATATCTCAGGATCACTTTTTGTTGACAAAGAAACAAGTCACGATATAAGAAGCTCAGCACAAGGATTGTTTATGTTGATGACCAACGGAGTAGGCGCAACACTCGGAACTCTTGGAGCTCAAGCAGTTGTAAATCATTACGTATATTCACAATCAGATCCGAAACTAATTTGGAGCGGTTGGCAAACTTCGTGGTATATCTTCGCGGCTTACGCATTGGTATTGGCAATTATGTTTGCAATCTGTTTCAAAAACACCCAAACAGAAAAAAATTAACACAAAAATATTCTGTTTACCTACAAAGAGATTTTCCAATTGATTGGGAAATCTCTTTTTTTTACAACTTTTTGTGCGATAATTCGTATAAAAAACAAAAGATATTTTAAGTTAACAAAAAATTTGGAGATGTAAACAGTGGTAAGAATTTTGTATACATAGAAAACAGAAAAAAAATTTCCATTCACAGAAAATCAAATTGAATGAAAATTCTATTTAAAACAAAAATAATTTTGAAATAAACAAAAAAACTTAAATTTGCATGTTGTGTCGTTTATCTTTATGAGAGAAAATATCAAAAATAGTATACTATTGTTTGTATTTTGGCTTATCATGCTGTCTACCATACAAATACAAGCACAAACGCATCTGTCCGATGATGAGTTTGACAGTTTACGCAAATTGCAGTTAAAAATGCCTGACGATACATCACGGTTAGAAATTCTCGAAAAAATATGCAGAAAAAGCAGCAACCTCGATACCATTGAAAAATACGCACTTATACAATTAAATCTTGCCAAATATGTCAACAACAAAAGTTATATCGGAAGCAGTACAGACCTTGTAGGATGGTGCAAACTGCAAAAATATAAATATTTTGAAGCCGCAAAATATTACAGACTTTCGATGGAAATATTCAAATCGATTGGCGACAAGAAAAATTATGCAAATTCCATGGCGGGATTGGGCGAAGTGATGTTTAAAACCAGAAACTTTGAAAAAGGTTTACTCTTGGAACTTGAGGCTCTGAAAATTTATGAAAGTCAGAACGATACAACAATGATTACCTCAATTTACAGACGATTGGGACGATCATGTATCGAACACAAGTTAAACAAAGATGCCAAAGAATATTTGTACAAAGCACTGGAAATCGACCTGAAAACCAACAATTTAAGAAATATCGGCCGCGATTATTATTTTTTAGGACAAAGTTACAACGATAAAATCCACAACCGCACAATAGAACAAATAAAAATTCCGAATGAATATTTCAAGAAAACTGTAATTTGCAGCATGGAAACCGAAGACAACATGTATCTGATTTTTGCAAGTTTTGTGTTAACACTTCAGTACAACGAACTTGCAGCCAAAACCAACAATTGGAAATATCAGGATACAGCAAATTACTACACAAAAATTTGTAAACAAACTATTGAAGATATCGGTTTTGAAGAATACAAAATCCATTTGGCAGTACTCCGCGCAGAACAAATGATACTCAGCGGCTTTAGCTCCGAAGCTCTGAAAATTTTGAAAGAATACGAAAAAAATCCGAAATTAATCGGAACTCAATTTCAGATGTTGTACCGAGCTTACGAACTTTACTATTTTTACAACAAAGATTACAAAGGAATTTTGGAACTCATCGACAAAGAAGAACACATAAAAAGATATTTGTATATCAGAGAATTAGGCGTAAAATTAGAAATTATGAGTTCGCTGACAGATTACGAAATCTACCTCACGCAATTGGAAAAACAAGAGAAAAACCGCAATTTGATTTTGTCGGAAAAAATGAAACAACACAAACTCTTGAAAGAAATTTTCACTTGCATCGGCGGATTGATAGGAGTTGTAATCATAGCGATGTTGATTTCGGTAAATCATAACAACAAGCACAACAAGATTTTAACTGCACAATCTGCAAAAATTATCGAAACCAACAAAGAACTCAGCACTCTGAACGCCGAAGTAAAAAAACAAGCGGAAGAACTCATAGCACAAACCAAACAGATAAAAAAACAACGCAACAAACTCGCAAGCATCAATTTCAGAATTGTACTCAACATGGATTTGGCTGAAAAAATGCAACGCTCAATTTCGATTCCGACAGATAAATTGAAAAAGATGTTTGGCAATTTGTTTGTGATGTGGCGACCTCTTGATGCAGTGAGCGGTGATTTTTATTGGGCATCACAAATCGGCGATCTGAAAATGATAGCCGTGGCAGATTGTACAGGTCACGGTGTGCCGGGCGCGTGCCTGAGCGTACTTGGAATTGCGATGCTCAACAGTATAATTGCCCGCGTAAATCCCGAAACCATAACCGCCGCCGAAATTCTCAACACATTGAGAACCAGAATTTCAGAATCGTTGACACGCGGCGAAACCGAAGACGGAGATATGCACGACGGAATGGATATTGCACTCTGCATAATCAACAGAAAAACAAGAAGAGTTTCATATTCAGGAGCTTACAGACCGGTTTGGGTTTTGAATCACGGCGAAATTACCGAATGGAAACCCGACAGAATGCCAATTGCTGTAGACACCGACCACAACGATGATTTTACAAATCACGAATTTCAAATAAAACCCGACGACAGAATTTACTTGTTTACCGACGGACTTACAGACCAATTCGGAATGAAATCACCGGGCAAATTATCAAAATTTATGGGCAAAAGATTAAGGATGTTGCTTCAGGAAATTTGCGATGACGAAGCCGAAACTCAAAAAATAAAAATCGAAAAAACAATGGAATCTTGGGCGGACAAACAACAACAAACCGATGATATGTTAATCATCGGTTTATTAGATCTTTAGATGCAACAATTGTCAAAAAAAAATTGTTACAAAACGATAGTTAAATCGTCTGGAATTTCATTAAAATTAGGTTCTTTTGCCGGCAAATAAACTTTCAAGATGTCTTTCATAACAGCCAAACCTTTACAAAGATTTTCTTCAAAATTATCGTCTTTGTAAACATCGTTGAAAGCGTCCAAAATCTTGTCCATATCGAGTTTCGGGACTGAAATTTCAACACCATTGTCGGCAATTATCATCACCATTTTCTCGAAATCGCTACAATAAACAAGAATTCCGGTATGATCCAAAGTAAGATGCAAACGTCCTTTTTGAAACAATGCACGTGCATAAATTTCTACTTTGCGATTCATCAACTTCTTGGAAATCATCAACCTCTTCAACGGCTTGAGGAAATGAACAATAGCAAATCCCAACGGAAGACTCAAAATTGTAAAAATATAAATCAAATATGAATCAATTTCAATTGGAACATACATCAAAACAGTATATACCGCAACCATAAAACACATCGCAAACATCAGATTGGAATACAAATAAGAATCTGCCTGAGGATGCTTGATAACTACAATTTCTGCCGAAGAATCTTGCTCTACTGCGGCTATGCTGTCGTAAACTTTTTGCATGATAAACTGGATATTGGTTTTACGGTTTCAAAAATAAAAATTATTATCAAAAAGTCAAAATAAAAAATTAGAAATTCCAAAAAATAGTTTTGCCAAGTTAACAATTTTTTAATAAATTTGCGTAAACAAAACATAACAAAATAATCATAATGTCAACAAAATCAGTAACAATCAATATTTACAATAAAGAAACATCGCAAGAATGGAAAGCGAATTATCAAGAATTTGACCAAAATGGCAACGAAATTTTAACAGAAGATTACGACTACGACGGAAGCGTAAATAGTAAAATCACGACAAAATATGATGATTTAAAACGCAAAAAAGAAATTTCAATTTACGGAGAAGGTGATTTCTTGAGCGAACGTCATGTTTTTGAATATCAAGGCAATAGCGACAGAATTTTGGCAGAAGAAATTGTTTACGCCGATATGTCGAAATCGATAAAAGCTTACGACTACGGCGACCACAAAATCCAAATTATCACCAAAAACGAAGACGAAGAAGTGGAAGAACAAGAGTTTCAGGAATTTGACAACGACGGCAATTTGATTTCTACAAAAATAATTGACGATTTTGATAAAATTGTAACTTACCAAAAGTCGATTTTTGAAGACAAAAAAATTGTAAAAAGAATAGAACTTGATGAAAACGAAAACGAAGTACAACATACCGATTTTATTTACAACGAAAATGGCAAAATCATAAAGACCAAAGTTTTCACACCAAACGGCAAACTCGTGGATTTCAACAACTTTGCTTACGATGAAAAGGGTCGCGAAATATTGCGTCAGATTGGCAGCCGTGGAACTGTAACAACGGAATACAACGACGAAACCCGTCAAGTAATTTCAACAACAAGAATCGGAAACGGTCAAGTTTACGCGTCAGAAATTTCTACTTACGACGAAAAAGGCAGATTAATAGAAGAACTGTCAACAACAGAAACCAAAACTTTTGTTTACACAGAATGGTAAACGCGATGTCTGATAAAATTTGGAGATACGCATTCAGCTCATTGATAGGAGTTTGTGCGTTTATATTTTTTGGATTTTACAAAATAGAAATCCTGTTTTTCAGCGAATTTTTCCAGATGTTTGAATTTGGATATTCATATTTTGCAGAAAGATTGTCAATTACGGGCGGATTAGCAGATTATATCGCTGAATTTTTGACACAATTTAATTATTATCCAAAAATCGGTGCAGCAATTATAGCGATTTTATTCGTTGGAATTCAATTGCTTACGCTAAAAGTAATGCAAATTTACAACATACAAAAAAGTCTGTCACCACTTTCTGTAATTCCAACTATAATTGTATGGTGTCTGATGTGCGAATTGGAAATGCTGCTAACGATTCCGGTAAGCTTAATCATCAGTTTAACAATATTTTGTCTGATAGAAAATGTAAAAAACGGAACAACAAAATTTATAACTACGATGATTGTTTCTGTTTTGTTTTACTGGTTGATTGGTCCGATGGTAATAATATCGATATTACTTTATTCGCTAAATACAATTGGCAAAAACAAAGTATATGGAATTTGTCCGATTTTACTATTTTTTGTAACTGCATTTATTGCATCACGCCTTGTGATGTATCCTGAAATTTACTCATTTATAGGCATCAACTATTCACGATTAATTGTTAAAACAGATTTTGTAATAATTGTAGTAATAGGATTTTTACCGGCAATTATGAAATTTTGGAAAAAAGAATTGTCAAAAAAAAATGTTTTAATTTTACAAATTGTAACAATCTTATTATCAGGAATTACTATTAATCAGTGTATGAACAAAGAATTGCTGAAAAGTGCAAGATTGTTTATGGATATTTACAACGACGACAACGACCACGCGATAGAAATTTGTAAAAATAATAATCCAAAATATATTTACAGTATACAATGTTTAAACCTCGCTTTGGCTAAAAAAGGAATTTTAACAGAAACGATGTTTAATTATTTGCAACCCGGACCGGAGGGACTTACTGCGAAACTGCATCTCGATTTGTATACTCCGGCTATCAGTAGCGAAATTTATTGGAATCTCGGCGCCGTAGACGAAGCTCAACGATTTGCTTTTGAATCGAATGCGAATATCGGAAACGGCAGAAACAGCGCAAAAAACTTTCTTCGTCTTGCCGAAACCAACATGCTAAACGGACAATACGAAATTGCAAACAAATATTTATTTGCTCTCAAAAAGACATTGTTTTACAAGAAGATAGCTCAAGAATACGAAAATCTGATTTACACAAACTCAGTAAAAAAACATCCGAAATTTGCAAAGATTGATGCTATAAAACTGGAAACCGACGGCATTGAGGAAGAAATCAATCTGCAAAAAACTCTACAAGATTTACTTAACAAAAATCCAAAAAATCTTGTAGCAATGCAATATTTGATGGCAACCGAAATGACAAATATAAATTACGAAGGTCTGAAAAAATCGATGGGATATCTTCAGAAATCGGGCGCAAAAAAAGTTCCGAAACATGTACAAGAAGCATTACTACTGTTTTATTACAATGACAGAAAAACGTACAAACAAATTCCACAAGGAATTGACCAACAGATACTTGATGCGTTTAATAACGGCATTATGGAAAATACATATTGGAAATATTTGAAAATAATGAAACAAATGTCAAAAGATTTGCAAAACAAATGAAAAACTTCATCATAATTTTCGCAGCGTTAACAATTTGGTTGTCAGGCTGTAAACATTCGATAAAAGAATCTCACGACCTAAATGCTGAACCTGAAATTTGGCCTAAATACAAAGATGTAACAATACCGGCTGAAATTGCACCGCTAAATTTCAATCTGACCGGAATTCCATACAACTATCTGATACTAAATGTAAAAGGCTCGAAATCCGGAAAACTATCTTACGAGGGAAAATACATCGATATGGATATCGACGAATGGCACAATTTAACGGAACAGAACAAAGGCGGAAAGCTGGAATTTTACTTGTCATTTGTAAAAAACGGCATAAAATACAATTACAAACCGTTTGTAATGCATGTTTCGGAATATGAACTTGGCGAATACGGTCTGACTTACAGACGAATAGAGCCCGGATATGTTTCGTTTAGACAAATGGGAATTTATTGTAGAAATCTGTCCAATTTTGAGGAAAATTCAATTTACAAAAGTTCTTCGGTATTAGGCACGTGCGTAAATTGTCACACTTCTAATATGACAAATCCGGATGATTTTTTGTTTCATATCCGAGGCGATAAATATGGCGCTACGGTATTGAATCACAACAACAAACTAAATTTTTACAACACCCAAACCGCCAAAACTCTGGGTTTGGCAGTTTATCCGTATTGGCACAAAAGCGGCAAATTTGTAGCGTTTTCTACAAACAATACCAAACAAGTTTTTCATTCAGCAAATGTAAAACGTATAGAAGTCTTTGACTTAAATTCTGATTTACAGATTTTTAATACAGAAACCAACGAGTTTATTTTGTCAAAAGAAATAAAAAACGATACGATTTTGGAGACATTTCCGGCATTCAGCAGCGACGGCAAAACATTGTTTTTCTGCGAAACGCCCAAACTTCCTGAACCGTTTTTTATTGAAGACATGAAATATTATCTCATGAAAGCCGATTTTGACGACAAAACAGGAAAAATTACAAGTAAAAAAGACACGCTTATAAAAATAGACGGAAAATCAATAAGTTTTCCGCGACCAAGTTACGACGGTAAATACTTGATGTTCACGGCTTGCGACTACGGAACTTTTCCGATTTGGCACAAAGAAGCGGATTTGTATCTGTATAATTTTCAGGATTCTACATGCCGCGCAATCGATGAAATCAACAGCGACGATACCGAAAGTTTTCACAACTGGAGCAAAAATTCTCATTGGGTAGTTTTCGCGTCACGAAGAATTGACGGTCTATACACCCGACTATACATCGCGCAAATTGATGACAACGGCAAATTTTCAAAACCGTTTTTGTTGCCGCAAAGAAATCCTCTGAAATATTACAACGAGCTTTTTGACTCTTACAACACTCCGGATTTTACTGAAAAACCGGTAAATGTATCGGAAATTACTCTGCGAAAACAAATAGAATCCTGCGAAAGAACTTCTGTACAAGCTACTGAATAGCAATTTGTTATCAATCCTTCCATGCTTCGAGTTTGTCAGCGATTTCCGGCATTTCCGAAGCGTGGAACTCAGGATCTTCGCCTTTCTTTATTTTGTTAACATAATTTTTCAACAATTTGAAAACCTGCGGCGAAAGGATTACAATGGCAACCAAATTAGTCAACGACATCAAAGCTGTAAAAAAGTCAACAACATCAAATGCCTCTTGCAATGTTACAAAAGCACCGCAAAAAATTATAACTCCATTGTAAATTCTAAAAATAGTAAGAGCCGTAGTTGAATTATTTCCGAAAATAAATTTCAAATTGATTTCGCCATACAAATAATTGGCAATCAATGTACTAAATGCAAAAAACAAAATCGCGAAACTTACAAACCAATCCCCTGCCCTTCCAACGGTTTCGTTCATCGCTGATTTCACAAGATTGATACCGTCGAGACCTGTGGAGTATTTTCCGGAAATCAAGATTATCAAAGCCGAACACGAACAAATAATCAATGTATCAGCAAAAACTCCAATTGCCTGATTTAGACCTTGTTTCACCGGATGAGAAACATCAGCAGTAGCAGCCGCATTTGGCGTAGAACCTTCACCGGCTTCGTTAGAAAAAAGTCCGCGCTTGATACCCTGCGAAATCACAATTCCAAGTGTACCGCCGCCTACGGCTTCGGGATTGAATGCACTATCAAAAATCAAACTGAAAACTGACGGCAAAATATTGAGATTTGTTGCGATAACATACAAGGTAATAAGCAGATAACTCAACGCCATAAAGGGAACTACAACGGTAGAAAATTTTGAAATTCGATGAATGCCGCCAAAAAACACGACAAGAGAAATCACCGAAATTACAACGGCAACCCAAATTTTGTCAAGTCCGAGAGTTTCCGACATCGAATCGTACATCGTGCTGCTCTGTACCAACGGGAAACCCAAACACATGTTTAACATCAAAAAAATCGAAAACAACAAACCCATCCAACGTTTTCCCAAGCCATGCAACATATAATAAGACGGACCGCCGTAAAAAGTACGGTCGCCTTTACGCTTATACAGCTGAGCCAGAGTACATTCCACAAACGAAGTAGCCGCACCTAAAAATGCCATAATCCACATCCAAAATACCGAACCCGGACCGCCAACGTGAATTGCTGCTGCCACTCCGGCAATATTTCCGGTTCCAACACGACCTGCCAACGAAATTGCAAACGCTTGAAATGCCGAAATACTATTTTTTTTGTCACGACCTTTGCGTGATTTAAAAACGGTTTTGATTCCACCCGGAATTCTCAATTGTACAAAACCGGAACGAATTGTAAAATAAACAGCGCAACCAATAAGAATCACTATTACTGCACTCCAACTATAAGAATTTGCAAATTTGAAGAATCCGAAAAAATTGTCGGAAAATGTTGTGTTAGTAATTTCGAGTATCATTTAGTAAAATTAATTTGCCGCGAAATTATCCAAAATTCAACAACCATACAATACAAGTTTCACTTAAATTTGTAATAAAAAGAGCCTTTTAAAGATTTTTCTGTATTTTTAATAAAAAAGTTCGAGAAAAAATTCATAAATTTGAAGCACTAAATTTAATAAACAAACATCACACAAAATGAGAAAAAATTTTGGAGCAAAAGCATTGCTGTTCCCAATGCCGGTTTTGATAATTGGAACATACGACAAAGACGGAAATCCTGACGCAATGAATGCAGCTTGGGGCGGAATTGCAGACGATACACAAATCAATATCTGCTTGAGTCCCAGTCACAAAACAGTAGCCAACCTCAAAGAAAGAGGCGCGTTTACGGTATCGGTAGCCGATGCTAAACACGTAACAGAATGCGACTACGTAGGAATTGAAAGTGCCAACAAGGTAGCTGACAAATTTACAAAAGCCGGTTTTCACGCTACAAAATCTGAATTTGTAGATGCACCCCTCATCGACGAACTTCCTTTTGCATTGGAATGTAAAGTAATAAGTTACGACGAAAAAACTTGCAGACTTTTGGGCGAAATTGTAAATGTAACATGCGACGAAAGTGTACTTTCAAACGATAAGATTGACATCACAAAACTTGCCCCGATTACTTACAATCCGGCGGCTCACACATATCACGTAATAGGAGAAAAAGTTGGAAACGCTTTTAGTGACGGCAAGAAATTAATGAAATAATTCAAAGCAGTATTTCGTGCGGAAGTTATGAAAATAGCTTCCGCATTTTTTTTCTAAAACTCAGACCGAAAAATTATTAATCATTTTCTTTTAATTAAAATTTCATTTGTAGTATCACAAAATAAAAGATAATCCTAAAACTTCATTTTTTTTAATCATCAAAAATACAAAATATCAAAAAAAAGTTTTTACCTTTGTAATTGATAAAAATTTATATGTGCCTATGTAAATCAAGAAATAAGTAACATATTAAAATATAAAGCATTAGCAATATTCGCGTCCAAGAAAAAAAAGCCCGGAAAACTGATTTTTCTTATGGAATCGGATTATTTTGCGTTTTCCCGTTTTGGAAAACACTCCTAACTCAATGCTGTGCGCAGTATAGGTGCGCGCACATTTGTTCTATTGAGTTAGGAATAGGTTTCCATTCCGGGCTTCCTATTGGACGCGAAATAGAAAAGGTCACGCACCCTTTTTGTATCCGTTTGCGCAATGTTGTCTATGCCAACACAAAAACAATATCGCGCAAAACAAATGGAACAAACCAACGAACAATTGCAACTCCGCATCCGCGAACTCGAAAAGGAGATTGCAAAACTACATACACAAATCAAAAAAGAGCGTTACGGACTTGTATGGCTCGACGTGCCGGAAGGGTTTGAACGCGAATCCGAAAACCAAATCCCCGTGTTGGAGGAGGTGAAAGACAAGGCTATCAAAAACGATGACGGCAAACCTACGCACATCATCATTGAAGGCGACAATTACCACGCCCTCACCTGCCTCAATTATACCCACAAGGGCAAAATCGATGTTATCTACATCGACCCGCCGTATAATACCGGCAGCGACGGTTTTACATACAAGGACAAACGTTTCTTAAAAGAATTTCCCGACGGTTCTCCTGTGCCCAAAGACCATCCTTTGCGCCATAGTTATTGGCTTTCGTTTATGAGCAAAAGGCTCGAACTCGCCAAAAATCTTTTGAGCGATAAGGGGGTTATTTTTATTTCAATTGACGATAATGAACAAGCAAATTTGAAGTTGTTGTGTGATAAAGTGTTTGGAGAAACTTGCTTTATTGCAAATGTAATTTGGAATTCTCGAAAGTCTGTTTCAAATGATGCAGTTATATCACTAAACCATAATTACACATTAATATACACCAAAAACTATAATTCATTTAATAATACTAAAAGCCAATTTAAATTAATAGATTTTGGAAATGGCTTTTCGAATCCTGACAATGATCCACGAGGTTTTTGGAAGGCGGATCCATTTGATAGTCCCGGCATTCGTCCAAATTTAACTTATCAAATAAAAAATCCTAACACAGGTGATGTGTATTGGCCACCAAAAGGACGTTGTTGGAGAACAGGAGAAAAAGAATATAAAGCGTTTCTTGCTGATAATAGAATAGTTTTTGGCAAAACTGGAAAAGGGAAACCCCAATTAAAGCGCTTTTTATCGGAAGCACAACAAAGAGGAATAACTCCTAAATCAATATGGGACGATTGTGGTACAGCCACCAATGGCACGCAAGAGTTGTTAGATATTTTTGATGAGAAAATATTTGAAACAATAAAACCGACAACATTAATTGAAAGAATTATTCAACTTGGAACCCAAAAATCCTCCATCATCCTTGACTTCTTCGCCGGTTCGGGAACTACACTCCACGCCACGATGAAATTGAACGCGGAAGATGGCGGCAACCGTCAATGTATTTTGGTGCAGCAAAAAGAAGGCGACAAAAATATTTGTGAATCTGTGACTTACGAGCGCAACAAACGAGTAATCAACGGTTATACCAACGCCAAGGGCGAGCAAATTTCCGGTCTTGGCAATTCGTTGAAATATTACAAAACCGCTTTTGTTGGCAAACATCCTGCAAAATCGGCATCCGACGACGACAAAATCCAACTTTCGTTGCGGGCGGGTTGCCTTTTGGCGTTAGCGGAAAACACGTTGGAAGAAATCGAAACAACTTCTTGCTTTCAGATTTTCAGCGATGGTAATAGACATTTTACCGGCGTGTATTTTACGGGCAAAGCCGCCGAAATTCCGACTTTTGCGCAAAAACTCGAAGCCCTGAGAGACGAAAACAGAAGAAACAAAATATCGGCTTATTTTTTTTGTTGGGGCGACAGCGAACAGTTTGAGGACGAATTTACAAGCCTCGAACGCATCTCGCTCAAACCGATTCCAAAGCCGATTCTTGACATTTATCAATCGATTAACAATTAAGCAATTATGTCGAAATACATACCCAAAAAATTTCAGCAAAAAGCCATCGACGAACTCATTGGCACGTTCAAAAAACTTTGGCAAAATCCCGACGACAGGCTCGAAATCGTCTTCAAGTCGCCCACCGGCAGCGGCAAGACGTTTATGGTGTGCAATTTTGTCAACAATCTCAATTATCAGCCTGACTTTGAGGAAGATATTGCCTTTGTTTGGATTACATTTTCCGATGATTTGGCAATGCAGAGTCGCGACAAATTTTACGATTATTATTTCCCGAATTTTAGCAATCAATTGCTTACAGTACAGGATTTTAGACAGGGCGTATTGAAGAAAAACGACATAATGTTTCTTAATTGGCAAAAACTCGTTTCCAAAAAAGCCTCCGACCGTGTCCTTCGCCGTCCCGACAATCCCGACGAGCAAAAGGAACAAGGTTTTTATTTTGAGGACATTGCGGAACAGACTCACTGCGAAAAACGCAAAATTGTAATGATTATCGACGAAAGCCATAAAAACGTTACATCCAATGCGTTGCGCGATGTCATCAATCCGCTTAACCCAAAAATCATCCTCAAAGTAAGCGCGACGCCCGACGAAATTCCCGACGGTAGCCAATTGTATAACAATCGCGCCGGTTTTGTGGAGGTCAATCGTCAAGACGTTGTGGATGAAGGTCTTATCAAGGAAGAGATAATTTCGCAAACCGAGGACGAACTTAATGTTTTGACGCCGCAAGACCACGACACGCTCTTGCTCGACCTTGCAATCGAAAAACGTGAATCTATCAAGCGTCAATGGCAACGTATCAATCAAAATGTAAATCCGCTTGTGCTTATCCAACTGCCCAACGATGAAAAAAAGATAAAGGATACCGATGTAAAATCTAAGGAAGAAATTGTAACCCAATATCTTACAACTGTAAAAGGTATCGAAAAAAACAAAATTGCGTATTGGTTTGACGCCCGCAAAGAAAATATGGAGCGCATCGACGACAACGACAACCCCGTGGAATATATGCTTTTCAAACAGGCTGCGGGAACGGGTTGGGACTGTCCTCGTGCGCATATTTTGGTGATGTACAGAGACATAAAGTCCTGCACATTCCGTACACAGACTTTGGGGCGGATTTTGAGGATGCCGGTGATGGATGTTGACCTGAGCGAATATCCTGATTTGCGGACGGGATTTCTCTACACCAATTATCAGCGTTACGAAGTCCAAAATCCCGACGAAAAGAAATTTGACACCAAGCCAAAGACTGTTATTGCAAAAATTGACCCTCAGCAAAAGATAAATTTTGCCACCATCAATTTTGCCACCAATATCAGCAAATCAATATCGCAAACCCTTGAAAACAAGGATATTGCAAACGACAAAATAAACGCTACAATCAAGGCTGTAATTAGCGGAATCGCTGACGATTTCAAGTCGAAAGCCAAGGAAATAAGCAATACCGTTGCCAACGAACCGGATCTTTGGCAAAAGGAAAACGCCATTCAGCAAAAAAAGATTGAAGTGTCCGAAAAAATCAAAACTACAATCAAAACCGAAATTCAAAAGACGCTTTCGGAGGCTCAGACTGATATTTCCAAAAAAGAATCCAACGAACTCACCGCAGATATTGTTGACATAATATCTGACGCATTGGACACCGTTGCCGACAAACAGGAATCGGAATTTACGTTGGATGAGAGCCTTATCAGCGATTATATTTCACGTACTGACTATGGCGACATTGGCAAAGTAAGCACGTTTCAGGAGCATTTTATGAATTTTATGTGCGGTCATTTTCGCGTCAATGAGATGCAGGACGAAGATGACAAACGCCGCAATCTTCTTAACAGCGGTCTCAAACTCGACACTGTTTTGGAGCAAGATGTTATGGTAAATGCGCGTTTCCGTTCCGAAATCGACGACAGCAAAAACGAATTGGGCAAAAACATCAAGTTTGAAATGTCGGACAACGATGTTGAAAAGGAGTTTACGTGGCGTTGCTACGAAACCATTGAAAACCTTTCGCCAGAATATCGTATCGGTAATATTGCACGTTCTTGGGGACCTTTCAAAGAGGCTCTGTGCCAATGGTTTAGAGTTGCAATGGATTTTTATCCCAATATGGTGATTCGTTATCGTGTATTTCTCAATGACATCCACAAAGGCGACAACAGCATTTTCAAAGATGCCATCAACAAATGTTTTGCCGCATACCGTCCGCTTTTGGAAAAACATTTGAAGGAAAAACGCGAAAAAGAGGCTCTGAAAAATCAGCCTTTCAAAATTAAGACAACTTACTTGTATCCAGACGATTACAAGGATTATCCTGTGAATTGTTCGGTTGTAAAGCCATTCCGCCTGCCCGAAAAATATTCAGGTCGCGACAACGAAACCGCCTTCATCAAATACATCGAGGGCAAATACGACAAGATAGAATGGTGGTTGAAGAATGGCACAGGCAAAGACAGTTTGGCGTTCAAATACGTTAGTAGTCAGGACAATAAAGAACGACTTTTCTATCCCGATTGGATTATCAAATTCAAGGACAAGCGCATTGGCATTTTTGACACAAAAGGCGGTATCACAGCCAAATCTATCGAAACCAAAGACAAAGCCGAAGAGTTGCAACGCCGCATCAAAACACTCAACACCACAAGCCATCGCTATAAATACGTTGGTGGCATTGTTGAAAAACGCGAATTGAAATGGATGTACAATGACGCTGAGGTGTATGTTTACGAAAGGAACGAGGATTGGAAAGAAATGGACAAGGTGTTTTAATAAAAAATCACTTAAAGTATTTCCAATAATAAATTTAATCCACTCCAAAGAAATATCCAAAGATAATTCTTTGAAGTGGATTTTTTTCTCAATTTTAATAACATAAAAATTATATCCCGAAACGCATTAATTATTACGAAAGGTGTATCTTTGAACCGAAAAAAATTGCAAGAATATTTTTAATTAATTCAATTATGCAACATACTTACAAAACTCAAGGCACTTGCGCAAAGGCTATTATTTTCGATAAGGACGAAAACGGAATTATCACTAATGTACAATTTTTAGGCGGATGCCCCGGAAATTTACAGGCAATTTCTAAACTGGTAAACGGGATGTCAGCCGACAAAATCGCGTCGCTGCTCGAAGGTAATCTATGCGGATTCAAACCGACATCTTGTGCCGACCAACTCGCAAAAGCAGTAAAACAAGCGTAAACTTAGTTTTACTAATTAGCAAAAGTCATTTCCTCCAATATTTCTACGGCTTTTGAGAGATCGTCTTTGAATGTCAGATGGTTGCGAAGGAAATCCGGACGTCCGGCAGATATTTTTTCAAACAATTCGGGCGACATCGTTTCGATATACGAATCAATTGCATATTCGATGTCATCTTTTTGCCAATCCATGTTGGAATAGATGTAAACCCGATGCTTTTGATGAAAAAATGCGTAAGCGGTTTCGATGCTGTCTTTTGTTATCATAAATTTTGGAATCTGTTTTATTTTTTTAGGTCACAAAGTTAAATAAAAAAACGGAATACAGGAAAGATTACAAAAAATGCAAAATTTCCTGTATCTCATAAAAAAAACTACAATAAAAATATTATCATTTATTTTTTTTGTAATAATCTGCTGCTACCTTGATGTTGTTTCTAAGTGCTTTGCTCGTAAATGTAGCACCGCTGAAACCATCTATTTTGTCAACCTCATCAATCGGCAAATCAATAAATTTTGGTAACATCTCTTTTTCCACACAGTCAAGATAATCCGGAGTTTCATGATTTTCAAGGATTTCAACATTCTTGATAACGTCATCTTTGAAAGTAACATTCAACGGAAGCTGACCTCCGTAAGCTCTGATTTCCTTTCCGATTTCTAAAGTGTTAACAGTAATACTTCCATCTGAATTATGTGTGATGTATAACAGTACTGTCCAAATCGGCCTGAGTATATTTTTTTACTCTCAAATAACCGGTAATATTGGCGCACTTTTCTTTAAGACATTGATTAAATTTAGGAATTTCGCCACCGGCTCTTACATAAAGAGTAACAGTAGTATCATTAAGATCTGTAAAAGTAATATTGCTGCCGCAATGACAAACTCTTGTAACGTTTGCCTTTATTTTCAGATGTTTATCAACGAGAAATTCTGCTGAATCTAAAACACTTTTTGGAGAATAAACGCCTTTGCAACAATCTTTTTCCATACCACAACCATTAGATTCTTGTTTTGAAGTATTGTTGTTGCAAGCGATAAACAATGCCGACATCATCAGCATTGCAGTAATAATTATTTTCATTACTAATAATAAACTTGAAGAATTAATTTATGATACAATACGAGGCAAAATTCAAAAAAATTTGCCCCGTTGTTTCTTTCTATATGGAATTATTAGTGTCCGAGAAAAATTTGACAATACGCTCCCAAGCCCTCTACACATACCTGGAGGGCTTTTTTTTGATTATAAATTGCAAAGGGTTAATCTTTTGCCGAATAAGCTGTCCTAAATTCGAAAATCAAGTCTTG
>JAFXZT010000011.1 GCA_017541145.1 Bacteroidales bacterium
TTTATTATATGATTTGGGCTGTCAAAAACCGCAATCCGCACAAAGGGTTCATAACTTGTCTTTCGATGGTACTTGCCGGCGTTATTGGCAATATGATAGACTGTATGTTTTACGGCATAATATTCTCACAGTCAGGCAATTCTGCCGAAATGATAGCCGAAATATTTCCCACAACGGGCGGCTACGCCACATTTCTGCAAGGCAAAGTAGTTGATATGCTACAATTCCCAATCCTGTCGTCAATCTACAACATCGCCGACGTTGCAATCACAGCGGGCTTGGTACTGATGGCGATATTTTGGAAGCGATATTTCCCAAAGAAGGAAAAGGCGTGATGTTTGGATTTGTGCAGAATTTTGAGCGTTTTATGTTTGGATTTGTGCAAAATTTTGGTCATTTTATGTTTGGATTTGTGCAAAAAATTTTTTAATTTTGCAGAAAATCAATAACTTAGAAAAATTATTTCACCGTAAGTAAAAAGGTGGTGATTCGTTATTCTTTTAACATTTTTTAACAATACACTCACGCATACTCCTGCACAGTATTTTTGCAAATTTAGGCGTTTTTTTTGACCCAAAGCCCTTATTATATTTCGTCATTATATTTACACTTAAAAATTATACAATTTTATTTGTTTTGATTATCTCAGAGCCCTATCTTTGCTGGTGATAAACTTATGTATTAACCATAAAAAACACAAAGCAATGCAAAAAACAATCAAAACAATCATCGCATTATTATTTATCCTTCAAATAGTTGCTTGCAGTAGCACGCAATCAAGACAAATCGAAGGCACTTGGGAAAGAACAGAATCAGAATACAACGACGGCGTAACTACCACCGTCACCGCCCGCATCACCTTCAACCGACAAGAATCTTCGGGTGGAACATTTGTAATGCTTATAGGCATGCAAGCATCAGTTGTAGAAATGGCGGCACAAGTAGAAGGCGATTGGAATATCTCATTCGGTACTCTGAACTTTTACCCTGATATGAGCACATTGAAAACCGATAAAAACATTTTTGCAATAGACGTTGACGTAGAAAGCCTCGTCAGAAGCGCATTTTCAGGAAGCGACAATGAAGAGGGTAGCACTATAATAGAACTCAACGACCGAATCTTAAAATTATACGATGATGGCGGATTTATCACGTTTCACAGAGTAACCCAAAAACAAACCACGTACAACGAACCGACAGAACAATTCGATGATACAGAAGAGGCTGACGAGCAATACGTTTGCGAGGATAATTACGAGCGGCTTTGGAGGGTGGCATCTGAACGCGCTCTCACATACAGCGACATCGCCAACCTCTCAAAAAAAGAAAGGCGCATACTCCGCAACTATTTCTACGCAAGATTATTCTATCGATTCAAATCGAAAGACCTTCAAACATTCTTTTCGCAATATTCGTGGTACAAACCATTATACGACGACGCTTCCATCGTAGAACGCTCATTAACAGCCATCCAACTAAAAAACATCAAATTTATAAAAGACAACGAATAGACCGTAATTATTTTTTTCAAAAAATCTTGCGTCAACGCTTGACTTTAATAGTTCACTTACGTATATTTGCAATAGTAATAACTAAAAAAACACATCAGCCTATGGCATAACAAAAGGGAAAACGACATAAAAGACATATAGACAAACACTTATTCCTATAAAATGTAAATCTGCAAAATTAACATTGGCTTTATGAAATTAGTGCGGTTTAGGTTCACGCCCAAATCATATTAGGCGTGGACTGTTCCGTGCTTATTTAAGCCAAGGGCTTTGCAGAGCCTACATTTTAGAATAAGTACAAAGGAATAGTCCAACGCCTTTTTTTGTGCGGGTAAGATAATTTAAAGTGAACGAATATGGGAAGCAAAGTTAATATAGAAGATAATAATTTGACAATAGAGGCGTATGACCTCAACCTACAATACAAAGGCACAAAAAATAGTAACGACAATCTATATAAACGCTATTGCACTTGTAGAGACCAAGAGTTGGATAGATTTTGGAAAAACTCAGTATTTGTGTGGTGCTTTTTATTATTATGTTTCAGCGCTTTTGGTCTTATTATAACGGAATACGTATCAACAATACCAAAAGGAAACACCAAGATATACATAGAGAAAGAAAAATGCAAAACTCTATTGGCAATAATTGCATATTTCGGACTTCTTATATCAAATATTTGGGTATGGATGGCGCGTGGGTTAAAAGCGTGGTATGAAGTTTATGAAAGTGCCATTTGGGATATGGAATCAAAAAGCAATGTATTTGGTTTTGCAAGAAATTACACGATAGATAATTATTGGAACATCAAAGAAAAGAAAATTCCTTTTTTCTGTTCTGATAGTATTTCGCCATCAAAAATAGTCATATTGATTGGACATTTGTTGAGGGCATTTTGGTTCATTGCATATTGTAGTTGTTTATTCAAAAGTTTTAACTGTATATTACCAATTCAAACACAATACAATATATTTTGGACATATCTCATCTGTTGGGTATTCGTCTTTGGTATGTTATCCGTTTTTTTAGAGCGATATAAAATAAAACATTATATAATTATTGTTGGAAATTTGATTGGTCTGTTAATAGTAATCACATTGTTATACTGGAAATTTGATTGTATAATAAAAGATAATATAGAAATTAAACTGGATTTTTTATTTGTATTACTTATAAGTACGTTATTTGTATATGTGTGTGGAACATTGATTAAAAGTTCGAGTTTAAGAACACAACAAGAAAATATGATTTTTCAACAAACACGAAGGGCGTTAAGTAGTCTAATCGACAAATCACTCTCTGAAAAAGATAAACAAATAATCACTAATCTATACTTTGAAGTTAAAGATAATTACGTGAAAGTTTTCTTTTCTAATAAAGAAGAAAAAGAAAAATATCAATCCTACATAAACGCATTGTTTGAAAAAAACAATAACAATACTAATTGGATAAGAAAAATATGGGAAAAGATAATTGATTGGTTAAAATCAAAAAATGATGAATCCGAAAATGATCTAATCGTTTTAATCGATTTACAAGATAATAATCTAAAAAAGGATATAGATGATTCAAAAAATTAAATAATTAACAACAAAATACATAATAAAATATGGTAAGAAAAACTACAAAAGGCAAATTATTAATTGCATTAGTAACCACAGGATTACTTGGTATTTATGGATGTATATGGTCAGGTCCGGGATCAAATATTCCAACGGTTAAGATCACCGAGGAATATATTGGACTATCACCTGAACAATTATTAGAAAAACTCAATGCGACAACACCTGTTGAATGTGCTGTATATTACAAAGAATTGCGAGAAACGTATAGTTTCGCAGACCAATTATTTGCGGACTCCATTCTACCCGACTTTATATATTGTACCTATGATGAAATGAAAGATGTTAAGTACATTTTAAAGGATACACCATTAGATTCAAAGGTAGATAACATTTTTGCGGAGGTCAGGAATAACTATTTGGATGAAATACATATGCACCTTACAGAATATGCCAATGCTCAAATGGAATTATTTACAGACACCATAATACCATTAGTACTAACAGATATTGATACTCTTTTTGCAAGTGATTTTGAAAAAGTTCTTGATGAGTACATCGGATTTGCAAAAATATTTGATAGTGTTGATGATTTTGAAGAAGCGTGGAACAACAATATCAAAAGCGGAGTATATGCGAATCTGCTCAACTCACTTTTAGAAGATTATCAAGAATCAATATCTGATTATTATAAAGAGTATTATGAGGATTTAAATATAAAAAAGGGCAGTTTAATGGGGTTTCCATCTTGCAACGATTTAAATATTAGTTTTCCTAAAAATGCTGTCAATAAATATGTAGATGCCGCAATTGAAGAATCAATAACAATAGCCGTAGAGACAGGTATTGATTTGGTTTTACTTTTTGCTCCCGGTGGAAAAATAACAAAAATTCTTGAAGTTATTAGCAATGGCGCAATAATATATGATATTTACAACGAATTCAATGAAACTCTTTCAGACGAAGAAATACTATTACTAGGAGTTACCGAAATTGTAAATATCAAAACATCAGAATTACTAAAAAATCATTACGCCCAATTTTTTGAAATGCAAACTGAATATATGTTTAACGATATTAAGGAGAAATTATAATGAGAAGGAAAGTATTAATAATCACATTGTTGTCACTAATTATGTTTGCGGCAACAGATTGTAAACTTGGATTAAAAATATCCAATGTTGCAAAACGTTTTAACACAGGCAAAATTATCACCAACACAGCAAAGTATTGGAATAGATTCTCAATGATTAAGCGTTATGGAGAAAAAACAAAAACCGTTTGTGCCTATTATTGCCAAAATCTAAACAAACAATTCAAACTTGCAAAACGGAATGGTATCACTATCGTAAAACGGAATACCATTTTAAAAGAAGCAAAACGATTCCGCGAATCGTGTTCTCCTGATTTGCAATTCGTTTCGTCATACGATGTTTTGACTAATAGAATAATGGAACAAAAATTAGGTCTACAACCAAGTGCACCAATTTTATATTCCAATATGGTAAAACTTGGATTACCAGAAACTATTGCCAAAACCGAATACGATCAATTTGAATTACAAAAAACTATTTTTCAGAGAGTTAATGCCCACCATATAGTGAGTGGAAATTCACCTGCCGCACAAAAATCAAGAGAAATATTCACAAAGTTTAACTTAGATATAAATGATGGTAGAAACGGTATTTTATTGCCGAACAATAAAGCAAATTTTGCAAGAGGTTCAAAACACGGTACATCAACAGTGGATTACGATAATGCAGTTTATGACAGAATCAAATACAGCACATCACAAGAAGAATTAGTAGAAGCCTTGGATGAAATTAAACAAGACTTATACGAAGGTAAATTACCAATATTACGAAACCACGAAGTTATAGAATAATATTTTGAGGCCGCAATTTGCGACCTCAAAAACTAACATTAAACTCCCGAACAATGGAAGTCGCAAATTGCGACTTCCATTGTTCTCATTTTTATGAATATATTTTTGCCATTGTCAAAAAAACACGATATATTTGCCAAAACATTAAAACAATGAACTATGCCTGATACTAATCTTCTTATTTGGGTAACCTCTGCAAAAACAATCGCTCCCTGCACATTAGAACTCACTTTTAACGATGGAAGCGTTAAAACCTTTGACTGCACACCATTGATTGAACGTTACAAACATTTTGAGCCGCTTCGCGACAAATCTGTATTCGAGAACTTTGCTCTCGACGGATGGACTGTAACTTGGCTTAACGGCAAA
>JAFXZT010000012.1 GCA_017541145.1 Bacteroidales bacterium
AACTTCTTTCCTTGGTTATTGATATATTTTATGTTAGATGTTATAAAGTATAAACAAAATCTCTAAATTATACATCTAAAATAGATGAAATTTTCATAAAGATATTATTTTGTTTAATTCAACACTACAAAGTTAAAACACGTTTATTCAGTTTCCAAACAATTTTAATACAAAATTTTTCTCGTAAAACTATAGATTTTAATAAGTTAGCTTTTATTTTTAAAAATGGGTTATTTTCCCGTCAATTTTCCGTCAAATTTCTGTTAAATTTCCATCAATTTCAAAAATTCGAGGGGCAATTTCGTCGTGAATTTTAACATAAATTTCACGGTAAAAATCACCTGTTCCGTCAGGAAAATACGTAACGGTCAAAATTGCCGATTCATTTTTTTGAATCTGCGTTTTGTCAACTTGCGCCGTTGTACATTCACACGATGTATAAACTGAATCTATCTCCAAAACTTCTTTGTCTGAATTTTTGATTTCAAACTGAACGGTTTTGGTTTCGTTTTTTGAAATATTTCCAAGATGTATTCGCGGATTCGATTGTTTTTCAGCTTTGTAATCAATATTCAACCGTTCACAAATCGTGCGGATATACAAATCCTTGATTTTCGGATTTTGAACCGGATTCCCGATTAAAACCACACGATTGTTTTCATCCAAAAGAAAACAATGAAAACGCTCATCTTCGGGCAAATGATTTAAAGTACAAAAAACATTCAAAGAATCATAATAAATTGGCAAACTTGTTTCACCAAGTTTCGTACTATCAGATTCAACAATAAAAACAACCTGTACTTGTTTTAACGAATCCAATTCACTAATCAACAAATTCCATTGAGTTTGATGAAGCCGACACGGAGTACATCCAAAATGATTAACATAGTTAACAACTTTGTATTTTGCATTAAAAGATATGGGAATGCCTACAAAATTAATTTCTTTACCAATCATTCGTTCGTACTCTTTTTGAAAATCGTTACATCCAATTATTGCAAACGAAAAACATAAAGTTATTAACGAATAAACTAATTTAAAATACCTTTGCATATTACTTTCTCATGTTGTACTAAATCATAAACTATTGCATAGATTTCAATTTTAAGCATTTAAATTGCATTATATCTTCTTGTATATCATTTCTTTCATAATTATTTTCACAAAGCCATAAACCTTCTTTGTCAACAAACACGATTTTTGGAACATATTTTCCACGCAAAAACTTAGTTTCTCCGGCAAGATGAAGTGCAGAATCCAAAACAATGATAGAAAAATCACCTTGACACAAAAAATATTCTTTAGGAAGTTTATTATTGTTATTAACTACTTTTTCATCCTTGAAGTGACAAAAACGGTAATATACCTTGCGATATTTATCATAAATGATATTGCCATATCTTGCCTCTGTAAGGAAATACTTTTCTGCTTGATCTATTGGTAAATCCTTGTTGATACCATCATTTTCGATTTTAGATATAAATTTGCTGCCGGCATAATACTCTTTAGCATTATCTAAATCATTTGAAACAAGAATATTGTTTGAAGTTGCAAATGAATATATAAATTTTTCTCCATCATACAAATTAGAGAATTCTTCGTTGTGAGAAAGATTTCCATTTTTAGGAAACAATTCGGGGTAATGTAGTTTCACCGGTTCAAAAATACCGGTGGCTGTATCAACAGACAAAGCCAAAGGACAATCTGAAAATGAAAAATTATCTCCACTTTCACTATCATTCCACCTTGAAAGCGGAATCGCTAAATTGATATAAAATTTTCCTTTTTTACATATAAGTGGTGTATTATTGAGTGATAAATATTCCATTCCTAAATATTTATCATCAAATGGATAACGATGAAGAATTTTCCCGTCTGCATCAAGTTTGTAGAAACAATTTATTTCATCACTTGAAACCATTATTTCATTAGAATTAATAACTCCGTGTCCGGAAAAACCAGTCACTACATCAGTTCCTTCATAATTAACTTTTACGGTTTTTATCAACTTACAGGTATTAATATCATAAAAATGAATAACACCGTATAAAGGGTCATATTCTATATTTTCTAATGTTAAATATTCTTTATGGTCAAAATCTTCAAAATAATGTACGGAATTAGAATACATATTAGTTTTTTCGTCAATATTTAATTTCTTAACGCTATCTGTTTCCTCAACCGAATATATTTCTCTTGAAACATTTGTATTATTATGATTGACATTATTACATGACATCAATAATAAAATCACTATAAAACCTTTCTTCATTTTTGTTAAAATTTATAATGGAGTCTAAAAAAAATATTTTCAGACTCCAATTTACTAAATTATATTAACGAGAGCCACAAGTACATATACCATGAGTACCGTTTCGTTTGCATTTTTGCTTCTTAAAATTCCAACGACAATTTCTACCACCTACTGCATTATTTTCTCCTTCTGCAAGAAGCTCCAAATTCTCCATCTGCAAGGCACTTAAATTTGCCTTTGCGTTGTTTTGATTTGCAGTGTAAACGCCAAACACTGATGCTGCTACTACGGCAGCTGAAAAAATAAGTTTTTTCATGTATAAAAAATTCATTTTTTTGTTCTGCAATTCCAAATATTTTTATTATCTTTGCAAAACGTTTATAAAAAATTTTCTTTGGTCTATCTTTTGATTCCCGACCAAATGGAATATTTTGAAAATCTGTTGCTCCGTAGGCAACTACTTGAAACGTTACTAAGTTATTGTTAATACCTCCTTTTATGTTAGGGGTTTTACACTTGGGCAGTGATACAGAGTTTGCGAGACACGTTACGCGCTGCCCGTTTTCTGTTAAAATACATCGTAAAAATATATC
>JAFXZT010000013.1 GCA_017541145.1 Bacteroidales bacterium
AAGCCACTCTCAAAGCCATCAGCAAAGACAACCCGCTTTATCCGCAGATTATCAATGCGCAAAGCATCGCCACCGACCTCTACGGCATCAACGCCATACCTGAAATAATGCTTTTTGCCCCCGACGGCACAATTTTGGCGCGTTGGCTTCACGGTACTTCTATTAGAATGAAACTCGAAGAAATTTTCGGCGAGGGGAAATAACGCCTCTACATATTCCATTCCTCAATCTTGCAGGTGTGTTTTTGCTTTTTTTCGTCGTAATTGATGCCCACCAAAAGAAGGCGGCCTTTGTATAATTTCAACGGCTCAAAGTACTGACGCTCTTTTATTTGCTTGATTGCGCTTTCGGTAGTGCCGTTGCGTTTGAGTTCTATTACCATTGCGGGTTTGTCGGTAAAGGCAGGGATGAAAACCACGTCTGCAAAACCTTTGCCCGCCGTCATTTCCTTTATAACAGTATATTCGTTGAGGGCGTGGACGTATGCGAGGTAAATGGCAGATGCAAGCGCGTCCTCGTTATTGTAACTGCGGTTGGAAGTTACGTGTATGTGCGTAGTGTCGAGAGCCTTGGCAACGGCGTCGGCGTTTTTGGCAACTGTCTGATTAAGAAGTTCTTCCGAAGCCTTGATAATTTCGTCGGTTTGCGAATAATCAGGCATACTTTCTATGGCGTTGTTCCATTCTTTGCGTACCTCCAAATTGGGAATATGGCAGGTTTCGTTCTCGTTGTTGTAAGCCAAATATCCGAGGTGAATGAGATATGTGAACACATCGTCCTTGGTGCCAAAATCCGTCATAGTGTTCATATAGCGAGTAACATTTACCTTAACACTCTCACCGGAAAGCATTTTTATGACGTCCTCTTTCGCGCCCTTGTAATTGTGTTTCAGGCGGTCGGTGATAACGGCGTATGTGGACGTCCTGCCCCAAAAATTGCCAAACTTCTTTGTCGTCATACATTTGACCACCGATTCGGGATTGTAAATTTCGTAGCCGTTTTGCCCGTAGCCGTCGTAATGATTTTTAACTTCTGCAAAATCGACCTTGTATTTTTTGCATAAAGGCTTAACTTCTTTTTCGGTAAAACCGACAAATTCAGTGAGTTCGTATGCGTCGAGGATTGTGTATTCGTCAAAATTGTTGAGTTTGCTCTGAACGCGGTCTCGTACTATTGGCAGAATTCCGGTGATGTATGCCAAAGCAATTGCCTTTTTAAGGATGTTGCTTTTGAACAGACCGTTGAGGAAACGCAGATAATCATCAAACAGACTTGTCCCAAACGCATCGCGTACAAGGCAGTCGTATTCGTCGAGGATGATTACAAACTTTTCGCCTGTGGTTGCATAGACATCTTGAATGCAGTTTGCAATAGTTGCATTAGGAGCAAATTGCACTGTGGGAAAATGCGTTACAAACTCCTTGCGCAACTTTTCGGTGAGCAAAATCAAAGTGTCGTTTTTGTCGGGTGCGTTCTGATACTCGCCTGCAACATCTATTGTAATGAAATTCAATTTGTTGAGATACTCCTCGAAATTCTTCGCCTTGGATATTTTCAATTTGCTAAACATTTCGCGCGAATCACAACCCTTGGAATAGTATGCGCACAGCATATCTGTGGCAATGGTCTTGCCAAAACGCCTCGGTCGCGAAACGCAGACATATTTTTTGCCTTTGTTGATAAACTTGTTTAATTCGCTGATTAACATTGTTTTATCAACATAAATATCGGCGGCTAATGTTTCTTTGAAGCCGTCGTTGTTAGGATTCAAATAGATGCCCATAGTGCAAAAGTTTTTGTTTTGTACAAATGTACACATTTTTTTCGATAATTTCAAAAATTATTATTTGTCCATTTCAAAAAACATCATTATATTTGCAATCATAAAGGCCAAGGGAAACTTACTTCACGTTCATAGCTGCGGCTAAGATTTTTTAGTTTCCCGATTGCCTTTTTTTGAAATATAATGCGATATGGACAGAATTTCACTACTAAAAGTGGCTATACGCCAAAGGGCAGTTTTTATCCCTGAAAATCAGGTGGTTGAAACTAAGGAAATTTCAAATTTTGCCGCTGATTTCTGCGTCAATTTGTACAAGGCGGGATACGTGGTCAGCGAAAAACTTCTCCACGTCGTCAACAGCCTTCCCGAAAAGCAACTCATTGAAACATACGGCGTTATAAAATCAGCACTCGGCATTGACAAAAATTGGACACCGCTCGTGAAAAATTGGACTGTCCCAACCGGTGAAAGCCGCGCCGACCATATCGCAACCGCAATTGTCAACTTATTTGGTCCGAAAAACCTTGGCGTAAATGCGGTTCAGATGCCCTGCGGACATTACATTCCCGAAGGTTCGTTCCCGATAGAAAGGTACAACGGATGTCCGTTTTGCGGTACTCCTTTTGAATTTTCCGACGAGAAAATTTCGGGTCAGGGCTCAAAACACAAAATCCTCAACCTTTGGACGGAAAAGGATTTGAAAAAACATTTTGAAAATTTGCTCTCCTCGCCCGTCGCACTTGACGCCACACAAGGGGACAGCCTGAAAATCCTTCTCAAAAACTTTGAGATTCCCGACAATGTCAAAATCATTGCAAAAGAGACGGTTATCCTTGTTGTTGACTTCCTTTTGAAGAATGGCAAAATCCCAAAAACGGCAGAATATTTCTCCTCTCCTACCGACATTTTGCGTTACCTTTGGTACAATCATACGGATCAAATCCAAATAATCGAACCCAAAACGCTGATTGAAAACAAGAAAAATTCTATCGGCTACCATTGGGAAAAAGATTCGTCGCACAATTGGGTGAAAAAACTAAGAGAAGATGTGATGGCAAAAGAAGTGGCAAAACTCAAACTTCACTATTCACGCCCGATGTGCAAAATAGTTGCATTTTGGCTTAATTCATTGAAACTCAGCGCAGAAAAAATTTGCGAAATAATGCACCCGAAACGCGAAATGTGGGTGAGGTTTATCCGTGCGCTTCGTCTTACCGAATTTGCAAAAAAGGACGGCTTTGATAATCTTAAAAAGATACTTGATATTTTTTATAGAAAAGATTATATCGTTTGGCAGGGCGAAATCAACAAGTTGAAACAATCTTCCGAAATTGACGACCGCATTAAAATGTTGACGCAGATGCAGCAACGTCCGGGAAGTTTTGCGCGTCAATTGTTTTCGTTGATGTTGCAATCTTCTGACAGAGAGTTGGTTTTGAACAAGTTTTTGCAGATTTCCGACCAAATTCCAACGCGCCTGTTGATAACGCTCGGAATGTACGCCGAAAATTATTTCTCACGCGAGGAAATCCGTACCGTAAAGGCTATCACCGGCAAAAACAAACGCATCGAAAAGCCGCGCCTCTTCGCCAACTATTCCGACGACGAACTAAAAACAATGATTCAAGAGGTCAAAGGCTTGTATGTCAGCGTATTGAAAGAACGGTTTTCAAAACTTCCCGCCGAAGGCAAGACGATGTTCATCGCCCCAGAATTGTTTGACATTCCGCTTTCTATCGGCGAAAGGGCGGCGACGATTCAGGACACCGATTGCGCATTGCAGGGAACGATTTTTAAATCTGAGGGCAACAACATAAGGTTATTTTTGCAGTGGGGCGTCGGACTTCCCGCACAACATCTTGATATGGATCTTAGTGCCGCAATTATTTATGAATCAGGCGAAACCAGAGAATGTGCATATTATGACCTCTCGTTTGACGGAGCGAAACATTCGGGCGACATTCAGAAGATTCCCGACTTAATCGGCACTGCTGAATACATAGAACTTGACATTCAAAAACTTCGCGAAACCGGTGTTAAATACGCCGTTTTCACCTGCAACGCCTACACCGCCGGCGCGCTTTCGCCGAATCTTGTGGTCGGTTGGATGGATTCAAAACATCCGATGAAAGTTTCCAACGAAACGGGCGTCGCCTACGACCCGTCGTGCGTTCAGCATCAGGTGAGGATTTCGGCGAGCAACCTTTCCAAAGGCTTGGTTTTCGGCGTTTTAGACGTCATCAAAAACGAAATCGTATGGCTCGAAATGCCATTTGGCGGTCAGATTGCCCGTCAACTCGACAACAAAGCGGTTCAAGGACTTTTGAAGAAACTTGCCGCCCGCACCAAAATCGGCGAAATCCTTTCAATCAAAGCCGCCGCCCAAAACATCGAAATCGTCGCCGACAAATCCACCGCCACCCTCGTCTATGACTACAATTGGGCGTTAGACACGGCAAAAGTCAGCGGGTTGCTATTGGGGTAGAAACGAAAAACTCGTATCAAAAAATTTATAACAATAACACATACACGCATCGTAAATACGCAAAATATTACGTATTTACGGTGCGCATATTTTTTTTTGCAATTATTATATTTTATTACAATTATTATTATCTTTGCACCCGAAAAAAAAGGAAATTTCGAACCGCCGAAAAAAGGGTGAGAACTAATTTTATTAAAAAAAACAAACAATGAAATCAATTAATTTTTTATTTTTAGTATGCCTTTTAACGGCTTTTACATTATGTGTAACTTCTTGCAGCAAAGAAGACAAAAACAACGATGAGAAATTTTCTGAAAATATTGTCGGAATTTGGGATGTTACAAATTCAGAAACTTACATAGATGAAAAAACAGAAAAAGAGTATTTTATAGACTTATATAGTAATTATAAAGCAGATTGGAATTTAGACGGGGAAATTGATGAATTAGATATTTTTGATCCTGAAGTTATTTCAAGAACTTTTGAAGGGGAAAAGCCGGTTGAATCCTATTTAGAATTTAAAGCTGACGGAAATGCTGTATTTTATTCCAAATATGAAGACGGCAACGAAGATAAGGATAAAGTTAAATATGAAATTTCGGATAATAAGTTATACATTTCGGATGAAGAAGATGATGTTAAAGAGTATGAATTTTCTATAAAAGGTAATACCCTTACCTTAACCGCAAATGATGAATGGGATTCTGAAATAGACGGAAAGACACACACACGCCGTTCTATTACCACTCTTACAAAACGATAGTTTACTTGTATTATCATAAAAAAAATACTTCAAATGATGTTTCTTGTTGTTTTTCTAAAAAATACATTCTTCATTTCAAAAATGTTTTTTATCTTTGAACTTGAAAACCAACAAATCCGCCGCCGCCCTCGTCTATGACTACAATTGGGCGTTAGACACGGCAAAAGTCAGCGGGTTGCTATTGGGGTAGCGGGTTGTTGATGTTATGATTAAGAGCCTTCAACTCGCCGAGGAGAATTACGCCGTGGTGGAGAACCGTTACAAAAACGACCTCGCCGTCATCATCGACCTCCTCGACGCCGACAACCTCCGCCAAGACGCCGAAGCGCAACTCATCAACGCAAAAATAAACACAATTTTTCAGTTTTATAGATTAAAATTTGTTACAGGAAGGTTATGAAAATCCCATATTCCGCATATCGGAAGCAAGCATCAATTGACAACTTATTTACAACTTGTTCTTTAAAATCATAGTTTTAAAAAACAAGTTGTAATGTTATTCGTTTATGAATTTGTCAATTTCAGAAAGCGTATTGATAACATCGTCAAAAGTAACGGATTGTGCATAAATGTTGTTTGATGAATAATTATACCACAAATCTTGAATGGATTTTTCTTGGCTTATTTCGGAAATAATCTCAGCCGAAGAATTGAACCG
Organism: Bacteroidales bacterium; assembly: GCA_017541145.1. GTDB lineage: Bacteria > Bacteroidota > Bacteroidia > Bacteroidales > UBA3824 > UBA3824. The sequence goes on from JAFXZT010000013.1 coordinate 5,690, forward strand.
AAGACTACATTTTGGGAATCGTCAAAGAGCATTTCCCTGCAACAGAACTTATTGAAGATGAGAATTTTATATCGTTAATGTACTATTACGGAATGTTAACGATAAGAGGAAGTTTCGGTTTGATGATGAAACTTTCGATTCCCAACAATAACATCAGAAAACTGTATTACAGGTATATTCTTGACCATTATTGCGAGGTTACAAAGGTCAATACCAACGAAATGAGTATCTGTTTTGCCAACGCTGCACTTCTTGGCAAATGGAAAGAGATGTTTATGTTTATTGCAGACAGATTCAAGCAAAACAGTTCCAACCGCAGCACTATTGAAGGCGAAAAAATAATTCACGGATTTTATATGGCTTGTATGTCGTTTAACCCGTATTACTTGATGTGTCCCGAAATAGAATTTAATCACGGCTATTGTGACATTTTCCTTATGCCTGACAAGCGATTCAAGGACGTTAAGCATAGTTTTATCGTTGAGTTTAAGTATGTTAACACAAATTCATCTGCACAAGAAGTTTTGAAAAAATTTGAAGAAGCAGCAGCGCAATTAAATTTTTACGCCGCCGATGGAGAAAAACTCTCTTCGTCAGTTGGTAAATATCCTCGTTTAGCGTGCATAAAAAAATAAAAAAAATGTGTGGGAAGCAAGATTCGAACTTGCGACTCCAACCTTAACTAAGTTGTGCTCTTCCCCCTGAGCTATTCCAACAAGGATAAAAAAGAGCGGGAAACAAGATTCGAACTCGTGTCTTCACACCATGATAATTAACGACTTGTGTGTGCTCTAACCATTGGCAGAATTCTGCAACTTTTGGAAAATACCAAGAAAAATCTCCAAGATTTTCCATTACACTGCCACTAAGCTATTCCCGCAAGTGATAAAATTGAGCGGGAAACAAGATTCGAACTCGTGTCTTCACACTAGACCAAACTAACTGTGTGTGCACTAACCACTATGCTATTCCCGCATTAAGTAAATTCGGACGCAAATATAAAAAAAAGTTATATTCTTTGCAAATTATTTTTCTTTTATATCCTCGACAAATATTCTGCATCTATTCCCATACCCCATTCGCCGCTACGGTCAGTTATTCCAAGCCTTTCTTGGCGGGCGGGATCTCGTGGGTCGTGTTTGATGTATTCCGACACAAGCGAAAAGTCGGGCAACAATGGTCCAATCTTTTTCGGGGTAAAGCGTTAGCAAATACCGCTCTATGCACAAAAAACGTAGCACAGACGGCCTGTCATTGAGATGTTTTCAAAGCGCGGGTCTTTGTTTTCCATAATTATTCCTCCACAAATTGAATTATTTCGGGCAAGGTTGTCTCATTCCAATAATCGGGCGTGTTATCTTGCAAAATTTCAAGCACGAGGGCTGCGGCGGCATCGTCCGAGAGGTTTTGCTCAGCGGTTAACTTGCTCAAATCCAACGGCGCACGGTTATAAAAGTCGGCAAAAAGCCTGCAATGGTGGAATCCGCCGTGAAGTTTAGCAAATTCTACTACCGTGGCAATCCGCTCGTCCAAAGTGCCTTCAATCCTTTTCTCATCCAAAACCATCTCTATCTTGCCTGCGCTGAAATCATCCTCCAATTCTTTGTAAAGAAATTCGTAGAGATTGTCGTAAATGCGTTGATGCCAAGGACCATCGTCGGGTAATATTGCCACCAACCTGCCATCGGGACAAATCCATATTTTATCCGGATAATAATAACCTCCTGAGGCAACGGGAACGGTTTCTATGCCGTATTTTTCCCTTACCACTTTTGCTATTTCATCACAATCATCCCCCTCGGTATAGTCGGGGTCGTACCAATATTTCAGGTCATCTGCGTAGGTGATAATCTGAAAAGAAAAGTCGATGTCGATAAGCAATTCTGACCCGTCGTCGCCAACAACATTGGGACTGTCGGGATATAGTTTGACCCTTTCCAACACTCCGCACCATTCGCGGCAAAACTTTTCCGCCGCCTCGGTGTACGGCACGCCCGCCTCTTTGTAAAGGTTGACGAACTTTTCGTGGTTGTATTCTTCGGTGCGGTGCGCCTTGGCAAATGCTATGGCTTGGTCGATACGTTCTTTGTCGGTTCCTGTGAGTTGCATATTAAATAATATTTGTCTAAGGTTCAATAAATTGACTAATTAACAATTTTCGCACAAAAACCTACGGTTGCGGTCGAGTTCTTCCGTCAATTCCGCCTCCGTAGGCAAAACTGTTACGTATTTTGAAGCAAAAATCTGTTTTGATTCACTTAAAACCGAATATTTAGCCACCACTTCGGCGTTTGCGTTGCCACGATACGGCTAAACGATTTTGTCTTGATGTTTCGGTCGTGTTCGCGCACACTCCAACTGCCGAGTTTCGACTGTTCTATGTAATATTCGCGCTCTTTTTCTGTTTTTAGCCTCATTATCAACCTGATATGCGACCAACTCAATTGGCTACACAGTGTGTTGCCAATTTGAGGATTTGGAAATGTCAGGTAAAACTGCCTAAAATTTTTTACCTGCGCTACTGAAACTCCTCCGCCAAATTCGGGCGAAAGATTCTTGGAAAGGTTAACTGTTCAATTTTTCTAAGTGACACATCATAAGCGAATTATCGGCATTATGAAGGTGCATTCCGCCGCCTTCGCAGTAACGGAAAAATTTGCAGTCAGCACAAATGCCAATCTTTGCCCAATCACGGTTGCGGAATTTTTGAAATTTATTGTTCCAAACCTCCCAAAAATCATCCTTGTAGATATTTCCCTGACTAAAAACCGCCCTAATGCCCGGACACGCCGAAATGTCGCCGTTGCTCATCACCGATGCAACCGACACGCCCGCCTCACAACTGTAAAAATTGTCACGGACATCGTTTTCGTAACGTCCCAAAAAGCCTTCACAACTGTAACTGACATGTTTACCCTCAGCACGACACTCTTTGATGAAATCCATCAATTGACGCATTTGTCCGCCGTTAAGAAGGAGTTCCTTGTTTTCCGCTGCCCTTCCTGCCGGAAAAGCCGAAAACACGCGCCAACTTTCCACACCAACGTCAAACAGTTTGGTTTTCAGTTCGTTGAGAGAGTCCAAACTTTTGGGCGTAACACAAGTTGCAACGTCCCAATTCAGTCCGGAAGTTTTGCCCAACAACCGTATCGCATTGAATGCACGTTGCCAACTTTCATTGTTACCGCGCATATAATTATGATCGTATTCATTACCGTCCAAACTTATGGTTGTGCTTCTCAAACCACTGTCAATCAGCGATTTTAACCTGTCAACCGTCAACAGCATACCGTTGCTGACAAATCCCCAAGGATATTCGCGTTTGTAAAGTTGTTTTCCGACATATTCGATGTCATCACGCAAAAGAGGTTCGCCTCCGGTGATTATTATCATAAGTTCGTGATTGTTGACATACGGCGTTATTTTGTCCACAACAGACAAAAAATCATCAGCAGGCATATCCTTGATTTGCGATTTCGGCAAACACGCACTGCCACAATGACGGCATCGAAGATTGCACCTCAGAGTACATTCCCAAAACAATTGTTTTAATTCATGAATTTTCTTGCGATTGTTTTTGATGCTGCGGGCAAGTTCAAGACCGATACGTTTTTTCAGCGAAAGTTCCATCTTTATTCTTTCGGATTTTCGGGGACTTCGGATTCTTGGTTTTCCTCCGGCGTTTCGGGTTCTGCCGGTTTAGTTTTCAAAGTGAAATTGTGAGTTGTGCTGTAACTGCCACTGTACCAATCGTTGTCGCCGCCCTCAAATTTCGGTACTATCTCCACCGAATCGGCTTGATAGATGCCCGACGGGTCTTCTGCCATCACCCAAAAACTTTTCATCGGTAAGATGTCGTTGGCATTAAATACGAATTTGCCTTCTTGGTCGGTCTTGGTGGTATCACCATAATGATCACGGACATAGACCTTTACTTCGTCCACAGCCTTGCCGTCCTCATTGAACACCGCGCCTTCCACTTTGAAATTAGCGTACGGCTGACCATACAAACATGGTTCATCATCTTCTTTGTTGCCACAAGCGGCAAATCCTAACAGTCCGAGCAATGCAGAAAGCATTGCACACCATTTTACTCTCAAATACTTCTTAATCTGTTTCATAATTAAATTTGTTTATAGGTTAAACTTCAATTATTTATCAATTTTCTTGAATTTAGAAGGCGGAACACCATACAGAGCAATAATTTCGCCACCACCTCTATTTTCCGGAGGTTTTACGACATGTACGGAATCAATTTTTTGTTCTGAAGGATTATTGTTGTCAACAACAGCTTTTTGTGTATTATGACATGCACTAAAACCCATTACCGCCAATAATACCATCAAAATTCCGCACCATTTATTCCGTATTTTTGTCTGCAAATTTGCCATAATTTATGATTTTAAGAAAATCATCCCCATTATTTTTTGCCAAAAATACTAACTTTTTAAATAATCACAAAAAAATTAAATAAAATTTCAATAATAATAATATTAAAATAATTATATTTGAATTAAATCAAACAATTTAAGCGGCTTGACATCAATTTGTGTAGCTGTACGATACTCAATCAACAATCTTACGTACCAAAACCCAGTTCCGACACATGCAATCCGGTGTTTCCAAGAGTTCGATATCTCATTTTTTGTTAAAAGAATAAATTTTCGGCAGAATTGAAATTATGCGTCCAAAATTCATCATCGCCGGAATACACGAAAACATCGTAGGGGCGTTGCTCGTCAACGCTTCGATTCAAAATCTCCAACCAATAATTTTTTCTATAATCACCAATAAATTTTATCACTGCAAATAAAATAATAACCGTCCAAATCTTGATTTTTTTTGCAGATTTGGACGATTAATAAAAAATCTAACCAAGAAATAAAAAAAATAATTGCTCATTCAATCGCATCTTAATTTTAACAATAAAGAAAATTTTCAAGACACTTGTTGGCGGAATTAATTCGGCTAAGTTGCAAAAAAATCATTAGTCAAATGCATTTCATACAGAGAGGATGATTTGGTACAACAAATGACACAAATATCCTCGTCGGTATGTAATAAGATGTTGTATATTAAGCTATTATCGTAATAGTATTAGAATAATGCATATTTAATCTGCCCAATTGGTCTGCCATT
>JAFXZT010000046.1 GCA_017541145.1 Bacteroidales bacterium
ATATTTTAAATTTTAAAACAGAAAACAGTGTCAAACAAGGTTGTAATAATTCCTACATATAAGGAAAAAGAAAATATTGAAAATATCATACGAGTAGTTTTCAATTTACCGGAATCATTTGACATTCTGATAATTGACGACAATTCGCCGGATGGCACAGCCGCTATTGTAAAAAATTTGATGAAAGAATTTCCGGAGAAACTTTTCATCATAGAGCGTGCCGGCAAACTCGGACTCGGAACTGCGTATATCACAGGTTTCAAATGGTCGATTGAGCACAAATACGACTATATTTTTGAAATGGACGCCGACTTTTCGCACCCGCCTGAGAAATTGATAGAATTGTACGAAGCATGTTCAAAAAACGGTTTCGACATGGCAATAGGAAGCCGCTATATATCTGGCGTTAACGTTGTTAACTGGCCGATGGGTAGAGTTTTGATGAGTTATTACGGCTCGGCTTACGTAAGATTTGTAACCAGAATGAAAATTATGGATACAACAGCCGGTTTTGTTTGTTACTCTCGCAAAGTACTGGAAAACATCGGTTTAGACCAAATCAAGATGAAAGGTTACGGTTTCCAAATAGAAATGAAATTTACTGCATGGAAAAAGAAATATAAAATCACTGAAGTACCGATTATTTTCACAGACCGCAAACAAGGAACTTCCAAAATGAGCACCAACATCTTCGGCGAAGCAGTTTGGGGCGTTATGAAAATGAAAATTTCAAGCTGGTTTAGAAAATATTAGTAAAAAAAGCGTGAGCCGTTTCGTAAATCCCAAAGCAATAGAACGGTCTCACGCTTTTTTGTTTATCGGAATTAAGATGTGCCACTTATAAGTTGCACATTTTTACAAAAAATTACAGGTTATAATCCTAAGTTCAATTACAAACTGCATTTTTTGTTTTTTTCGGCAGCGTTGCTATCTTTGCAAAAAAATTGTTATGGAAGATACAGATATCAGATGGCTGCAGAGGTTTTCAAATTTCAGAAAAGCATTAAAACAACTTGCAAGCGGCATTGAACTTCTGGACACTGATTATAATGTTCCAGAAATTAAGAATATAGTCAACGACGGGTTGATTCAGCGTTTTGAGTTTACCCACGAATTGGCATGGAACGTTATGAAGGATTACGCCGCATATCAGGGCAATTATGAAATAAGGGGCTCGCGTGATGCGATTCGTTTTGCGCTGAAAGAAAATTTGATTTCTGACACAAGATGGATGAATACAATCAACGCGCGGAATCTTACTTCGCATGATTACAACGAAGATACAGCAAATCAGATAGTAAACGATATTAAAAATGTATATTTCAAATTGTTTTGCGAATTTGAGGACAAAATGCAATCTTTATTATGTACGGACTGAAAAATAGTGAGTTGGATATAATGTTCGGATTTTTTTCCGAAATAGCTAACCTTGAAAAAGTGATTTTGTACGGTTCGAGGGCAAAGGGCAATTATAAGCCTTTTTCAGATGTTGACATCACTCTTACCGGCGATTGCCTTACTATCAACGACTTGTACAAACTTCAAGATTTGTTTTATTACAGCGATTTGCCATATATGTACGACATCTCGATTTTCAAAAACATCTCCAATCCGGATTTGATTGACCATATCAAACGAAGAGGTATTGTGGTGTGGGAAAGGAAATAATAATAAATCCGGTACTTGTCTGAAATTATATCCATAAAATCGCGGGAATGTTAAAAAAATACTTTAATCATAAAAAAAATTACTAAAAGTTTTTCTTATTGATAAAAAAATTTACCTTTGCACCGTAATTTAATAAACAAATATTTTTTTAACAATGAACACACACTTTTAAAAAACAGCCGGTGCAATTTTGTCTTTATGCGCCGTTGCTGCCTGCTCGCAACCGAAAGAGCAGCCGACTATCAAAATTAACGGTACAGTTTCTGAAGAAATCGCTGATACGGCTTATTACGTGTATGTCGGCGACACACTTTTCAACATCGACTTAAAAGCCGCTCCTGTTGATACGATTATCGTAAAAGACAAAAAATTTTCGTACACTTCCAACGTTAAAGAGCCGAGACTGATTTATTTGCAGGCTATTTTCAAAAGCGGTGAAGTTTGCGGTGCATACGTGGATTTTGTTTTGGTACCGGGCGAGAACGCAAACTTGAATGTTTGTAACGGTTATCACGAACTTAACGGTGAAAAACCTGGTTTTTACACGCAATGGCATGACTTTGACCAGTTCTTTACCCCTATGCAAAAAAATTTGAGGAAGGAATACGACGATCTTAAGAACAATCCTGATGCTACAGACGAGCAAAGAGAAGCTTTCGCGAAAAAGGTTGAAGATACAAAGAAAAAAGTTTCGGATTATGTCAATGCCCATAAAAACGAGGAAGGCACATTGATTTTTGCGAGCATGCAGGGTGTAGATACTCCTCATAATTTGTTTGACAATGCACCGGATGAGATTAAAAACGGCAAATTCAAACCGTACATCGACCGTCAGATACAAGCAGAGGACGCACACGCCGCTTTAGAAAAACAAGCTGCCGAAGCTCTTGCAAAAACTTCTGAAGGCTCGATGTTCGTGGATTTTTCGGCAGAATACGACGGTAAAACCCAAAAACTTTCCGATTATGTAGGCAAAGGAAAATATGTTTTGGTTGATTTTTGGGCATCGTGGTGCGGACCTTGCCGCGGCGAAATTCCTAATTTAATCAACGTTTACAACAAATACAAAGGCAAGAATTTTGAGGTTATTGGTGTTGCCACATGGGACGAACCCGATGACACAAAAGCAGCAATCACAGAACTTCAAATTCCTTATCCGCAGATTATGAACGCTCAGGAAGCCGGTTCTAACGCTTACGGTATAATGGGAATACCCGAAATTATACTTTTTGCTCCTGACGGCAAAATCGTAAAACGCGGTTTACGCGGTCCGGACATAGAAGCTGCGGTTAAATCATGTTTGAAAAAATAATTTTTTAAAATTACTTTCGGCGTTTTTTTCCGTAGGGATTTATCCCAAGGCGAAAAAACGCCGTTTTTTTTATATTTTTATTTTTACATCAAAACTCGTCTCGTAAAAAAATCCTGCCTTATTTTTTTACTTGTTTCATTGAAATCTTTTCCCTAACTTTACACATTCAATGAAAAAATTAGCAATGACAAAGAAAACATCAATACAAATATTTGAGGAAAAGAAAGTTCGTACCGTTTGGAACGACGAAGAGGAGAAATGGTATTTCTCGATTGCAGATGTCGTGGAAGTGTTGACGGAAAGCACCGACGTTAAACAATATATAAAAAGAATGCGCCAACGCGATTCTATACTAAATGCCAACTGGGGTACAATTTGTACCCCCCTTCAAATGACGGCGGCAGACGGAAAACAAAGATTAAATTGTGCTTCTTTGGAAGGAAGATTGACCAAACAGGAAAAAACGATGACGAATAATTTTTCAAAATTTGTGTAATTTTGGAGATATAAAAAAATTAAATGATGACACAAAGAAACTATTACGTAGTAAGTCCAAACGTTTGGAACGATGGCAATTTCGACCATTTAGTTTCGGAAATGAAATCAAGACATATCGTTTTAATGGGTTGGCAATCTGACAATCCAAAAGGTCAGATGTTCGACAACGTTAAGAAAAATGATGTGATTTTGGTTGCGTGGAGACAAAATTGGCAATTCAATTACTATTTCCTTGGCATTGTGAAAAGTGATGAAACCCTCAAACATCCATCAGGAGCACAATGCAAGGCACTTTCTGTATTTATCGATTTAGAAAACATTCAATCAGACATTTTAAACGGTTGGAGTACTGCCGGCTCGACTCAAATACCGGCGATAGGGAGAATAGATGGCAACAAGAATCCTGACATAATAAAGACAATACAGAATTTGCTAATCCTTGATTTGATAAAACGTTACAAAGATAAATTTTTGAATGTTGCATTAATAGGCCCGTACATTGAAGGCAAACAAGCCAATGAACTTTACAAATGGCGTTTGATAACTGATTGTAAGGACAAATCTTCGTCAGAAATTATAGACAGCGTAAAGAGAAATGGCTATAACAATTTGATTTACGCAAAAGGTGTGATACCTGTTTGGTCTGATTTGTTGAAAACTCAATCAAATGATTTTGTAGCGATTTTGGAAAAACTACGCAATGAATCCAAACCACTGTCAAACAGGCTTTTCGCCTTTAAAAATGAAATGATAAACATTTGTGAAAACAAATTCAAATACAAAGCCGACGACGAAAGAACTGCGGCGACTTTTTTGACGTGTGTTAATCCATTCAAATACACATTTTACAAATTTGAACTATACCAAAATTATTGCGAATTTATAGGCGAAGAAACTAAAAATCCGTGCGAAAATTATCCTCATTATTTGAAATTATTGGGACTCTTGTCTAATGCCGTAGAACAGGATGTTGCACTTCAAAATAAATTTAAAACAGAAACGAACGGTTTGATACAAAGCGATTTACTTATTGCCCAAAATATTCTTTGGCAAATGAGAAACGATATGTTTTCAACCGTAGAAACCAAAGACAATAAACAAATGCAAGAAATGAATGACTATACAGAACTTCTTAAAAAGAAGAAAAACATCATTCTTCAAGGAGCACCCGGCGTCGGTAAGACATACACTACTGCGGCGTTGGCGTTGTCAATTTGTGGCGAAGATGTTCCCGTCGAACACAAAGATGTTATGAAACGATACAAAGAACTGCAAAAGGAAGGACGAATCGGTTTTGTAACATTCCATCAATCAATGGACTATGAGGATTTTGTGGAAGGAATTAAACCATCAACAGACAATGGAACAATAACTTATGACGTAGAAGATGGTATTTTCAAACAAATAAGCATAAAAGCGCAAGCGGGAAATAATTTCGATGAAATATACGACAAGTTTATTTCTGAAATTAATGATTACGATGAAGAAAATGTTTTTAAAATACCGACACCAAAAGGTACAATTTTTGGAGTTACGGTAAACACCAAAAACAATTTGTCGCTTTATGTCGGCTCCGAATTGCAAAAAACCGCAACGCTAACAAAAGAAAATATCCGCAAGATGTCAGAAGACGACAAAAGCGTGAAATACTATCAACCTTATTTCAGAGGTGTTGTTAATATTTTGAAATCCAAAGGATTAAAAAGTCAAAAAAACACCGACAAAAACTACGTCCTCATCATCGACGAAATCAACCGTGGCAACGTTTCAAAAATCTTTGGCGAACTGATAACGCTTTTGGAGGCGGACAAACGCATCGGCGGCAAACATCCGCTGAAAGTTACTTTGCCATATTCAAAAGACGAATTTGGAGTGCCAAGCAATCTTTACATCATCGGCACAATGAACACCACCGACCGCAGTGTCGGAAATATTGATTATGCGGTAAGAAGAAGATTCGCGTTTGTAACGCTGGAATCAAAACGTGAAATCGTAGAACAATATTCGACTGTCAAAGCCGTAAATCGGGTTGATGCGGTCAAAACCTTTATTGAAAACAAT